>JAIXYI010000048.1 GCA_027490305.1 Flavobacteriaceae bacterium | reverse complement strand
TCTCTTGAAAGCATAGCGGATAATTTAGTTAAATATTTGAACTTTAGACACTTAAATATACTAAATTTCCGCTTTTCTTATGCTATATTATTTGGGTTTTTATATCGAACTCACGTTAATTAGATAGTTGGGAAATTAGATAATGGCCATCGCGGTGAAATTGCACCTGCAACCTATTAGTGACGTTATCAAATTGACACAAAGTAAAAAAACCGGCACCGCCGGTTTTTAATTTTACAGCCTGATAATCATTATCTAATTATCTAATTTCTCAATTATCTAATTGTTCCCCTTTTGGTAATCCGCAATAAACTGCGCCAACCCAATATCCGTCAACGGATGTTTGAGTAGGCCCAGCATCGCAGAAAGCGGACCGGTCATCACGTCAGCGCCGATTTTTGCACAGTTGACGATATGCATCGTGTGGCGCACGGAAGCGGCCAGTATTTGGGTTTCGAAGCCGTAGTTGTCATAAATCTCACGAATTTCTTCGATGAGCATCAGTCCGTCAGTCGACACGTCGTCGAGGCGGCCGATGAACGGAGAAACGTAGGTAGCACCCGCTTTGGCCGCCAATAAGGCTTGTCCGGCGGAGAACACCAGCGTCACGTTTGTTTTAATTCCTTTTTCAGAGAAATACCGGCATGCCTTGATACCGTCTTTGGTCAGCGGCAGCTTCACCACGATTTGCTCATGCAAGTCGGCCAGTTCTTCCCCTTCGCGTATCATGCCGTCGAAATCGGTGGCAATCACCTCGGCACTTACGTCACCGTCAACGATGTTGCAGATGTCGACATAGTGTTTGAGGATGTTGTTTTTTCCGGTGATGCCTTCCTTTGCCATCAGCGAAGGGTTGGTGGTCACGCCGTCGAGTACGCCGAGTGCCTGTGCCTCGCGGATATCATTCAGGTTTGCGGTGTCAATGAAAAATTTCATGGTATCTGGATTATGTTGTTTCAGAAGTAGTACCCACAGGATACGCAGGTTTCCGGCGCGAAATTACGCTTTTTTGCGGCCTGTTGGACGTTATAGTTGGTAATGTTTCATCAGCATACGTTCGTACATCCTGTCAGGAAGCAGTCGTTTCAACACGATCGAAAACCGCGACAGGAATGGGCCCACTTTGTAGTGGATGGCCGGCTGGCGCGTCTCCATGATTTTCTCGATGGTATGGGCCACCATGATCGGGTCGTTTCCGCCACTCACGTGTTGGTTGACGAGGGCCACCGTTCGACCATAGGTTTCGGCGTAGGCAGAATCGGGCTGAAGCGCCGTGTTGTAGCGTCGGGAGGCGATATCGGTAGCGAACTCGCCTGGGGCCACGTTGCATACTTCAATACCAAAAGGCTTTACCTCCATCCGAAGCGCTTCCGAAATAAGTTCGAAGGCTCCTTTCGAAGCCGAGTACGGTCCGCGAAACGGGAGTCCCATATACCCGGCAATCGAGGTGATGTTAATGATGAGCCCGGAACGTTGCGAACGCATGTGCGGCAACACTGCCTTTATTACGTCAATAGGACCGAAAAGATTCGTTTCGAAATGCGCGCGCAGCGCCTCCGACGGAATTTCTTCCAGTGGACCGAGGATACCGACTCCGGCGTTGTTGACCAAGACATCAATGCGCCCGGCTTTTTCGATGACCGACGCCACACAGGCGGCTATTGTTTCCTGGCGGTTCAGGTCGAGGGGCAACAACGGGAAACGCGAATCGGTGATCGAAGCGGGCTGACGACTGGTGCCGTACACTGTGTGCCCGCGTGATATGAGGTAATCGCCAACGGCTTTACCCAATCCGGAGGAAGCTCCGGTGATGAGGATGACTTTCATGGGTGCTAAATTAGCGAATTAGCGGCACGGGGCGAAAGCCGACTGGCGAAGCAATGAGGTGATTGGTGAATTCAGCTCCTGCACGGAATCAAATCAAAGATTGGAGAAGTTCATGGTACCATTTAAAATAGTGAAGGTCGTAGGACGGCTTGGGGAGAAAGACACGATTTCTTTAACAAAGATGTAATATATTTGAAACAAGACCGTCTAACTCCATCAAAAAACGCAACCATGCACAAACCTGTCGTGAGTAATGGCCTTGGTAATGAGATCCGTTTATCGCGGGTTTCACAATTCGACGGATCGGCCACCTTCAAGGCCTTTTCCGCCAAGTATGTGGTGCAGGGATCGGAGTGGTACCAAATCGACGGTCGCCGGTACGAGGTGCGGCAGGGCGAATACATTACCGGAAATACGACTTCTGAGGCCCATATCCTAATTGACAGTCCGAGGCCGGTATCAGGAGTGTGCATCGATATCGATACCCGAAAATTGCAGGAAATTATCGAGTATCAATACGGCAACAACGACCGTTTTCGCGCCTTCCTGTTTGAGCAGGAAGGGATGGTCAACCGCTACAAAGCCCATCATACCCATCTGGGTTATGTCATCCAACAAATCGAACGGCACTTCGATGCACTAAGCGACGGTACACGGTTGTTGGGCGATGACGTTTTTTACTCAATTGGGGAATGCATCGTCAAAGACCATGCACAATTGTTTCGTCAGTTCTGCAATCTTGAGAGTGTCCGCAACGAAACCTCGCGCCGGTTATTTGATTTTATACGAGACGCCCGTCATTTCATCGACCATCATTTTACGGAAGACATCGGAATCGCTACGATTGCTTCCGAGGCGAAACTATCTGAATACCACTTCATCCGGCTTTTCAAGAAAGTATGGGGCGTGACGCCGTACCAATATGTCTTACGCTGCCGACTCGAATTTGCCCATGCCCTTCTCCTTGAGGGTGTGACGGCTTCGGAAGCGGCCCATCGGTCGGGGTTTGCCGACAAATGCGCCTTCAGCAAAGCCTTCCGGAATAAGTTTGGTGTGCCGCCATCTGCAATTCGCAATTTTTGACAACCTGGCCGTTCGAAGGGCGCGTACATTTGACTAAAAAAGATGAAAACGCCGTTCAACCGCTACCTGCACATCGCGTTCATCCTGATAGGGTGGTTCTTTCTCTTGTATCTTGAAGAACCCGCCACCGCTATCATTTACCTCGGACTCGCGCTTGTCTTCGATCCCTTTGACCCAGAACAAGCCTGGAAAGACCGCCCGTTTTGGCAGAAAGCCGTTTTGGTCGCCGAACTCATTGTGGTGTTTATATGTGGCATCCTGGAATGGCAATCCTTATGAGAAAATCCATCACTTCCCTCCGTTTCCATTACCCAGCCTGGTTTCTGGCGCTGGTCTTACTAAGCACCACATTCAGCCACGCCCAGACCCTGCCCCGGAAAGGTTGGTTTGGCGCACGTATTGTACCCGAATCGGGCGGCATCCGGATAACGGAGGTGGTGGGAGGTACTTCCGCTAACGCAAAACTGCAAAAAGATGACATCGTTACCGCCATTTCCGGTCTTCCTGTCACAACTCCGCAGGAAATGGTCGATGCCATGAGCCGGTATGGTGAAGGCGATAAAATTACGATAGACCTCATCCGTGAAGGCAAGAAAATCAATATTTCGGCCAAAGTCGCCGGCCGACAGCGCTCGACCGATCCGGCAGCCGAAGTAGTCTACGATCGTGTGCCGTTTAAAGGTGGTCACCTCAGCGTCATCATCAACAAACCCGCGGGTACCGGAAGGTTTCCTGCGGTTCTTTTTGTGCCCGGATATACGTGCAGTTCGGTTGATGGGCTTCCGGCGGACCATCCGTATGAGCGCATCGTACGCGCGTTCAGTGCCGCCGGTTTTGTCGTCGTACGGGTAGAGAAAAGTGGCCTCGGTGACAGCCGCGATACGCCTGATTGTCGAATGACCACGCTTACCGACGAAGTGGAGAGTTTTAAAGCCGGATTTGAAAAGATGAAGTCCCTTCCTTACATCGACGCCGCAAACCTATTCATTTTTGGTCATTCGATGGGTGGCATCATCGCCCCGGCCATCAGTGCAACGGAAGACGTCAAAGGTGTTATCGTATACGGTACGACCGCAAAAAGCTGGTTCGAATACCAACTTGAGATGAACCGGTTACAACTAAAACTCGCCCATACCCCGCCGTTGGAATACGAGGCCAAATGCCGAATTCAGGGTGAAATAGCCTATGAATACTTCATCGAAAAAAAGGCACTGGAAACCATTGCCGCCGATCCGGCGAAAGCAGACGTTTTGAAAACCGATTGGCAGTATGATGGAAAAAGTATGATTTTCGAGCGGAACCAGGAATACTGGCGACAAATACAGGACTACCCGTTGCTGGAAAACTGGAAGAATACCAAAGCCCAGGTGCTGGTGCTATTTGGTGAATCCGATTTCCAGGCATTTTCGAAAGCCGACCATGAACAGATTGTCGACCTCGTCAACCATTACCACCCCGGCAGCGCGACTTTGGTCACCTTCCCGGAAACCGACCATTACCTGGCGCGGTCCGGGAGCATGCAACAAGCCTTTGACCTGTTTAGCGGAGGCCACATAAAGGAATTGTTCGATGCCTTCAACCCTGAAGTGACGCGAACCTCGGTCGAATGGGCGCAAAAAATCGTCCGATGATGTAACGCAGCGAGACGTACCGACACTTCTTATAAAACAAAAAACGAACACCATCAGCACTAAACCTATGAAAATCATCGCCATTATCGTATTCCAGTTGCTGGGCCTGCTGTCGGCTCAGGCGCAAACCTGGCAAAAACTCACAACAGAACCCTATCAGGGCAAACAAGATGACATCACGTTCGTAGACCGCAATACCGGCTGGTATGTCAACGGATATGGTCGTATTTACCATACCACTGACGGCGGCCAGACCTGGACGAAGCAGTTGGAGCAAAAAGGATCCTTCTTTCGCACCATCGTATTTCTTGACAAAAATGTCGGGTTTGTTGGCACTGTCGGCACCGATTACTTCCCGAACGTCACTGATACCATTCCGTTGTATGGCACCCGCGACGGCGGTGTTACCTGGAAACCAGTTCCGTATAAAGGCCCGTATGTGAAGGGCTTGTGCGCGTTCGATGTGGTAAAGGAACAATTCATCAACCATGGCGTGATTGACTATAAATACCATATTTTCGGAGTTGGGCGCGTGGGGAGTCCGGCCAACATCATGATTTCCCACGATGGCGGGCAAACCTGGACCTCGCGTAGCATGCAGGCCGACTGTAAGATGTTGTTTGATATCCGGATGCTCGATAAAAATACGGGCTTTGCGTGCGCGGCGACAAGCGAAGACATTTCGCAATCGAACGCCCTGATACTGAAAACGACCGACGGCGGCGCTACCTGGCGAAAAGTATTCCAATCCGCCCGTCCGTTTGAAACCACCTGGAAGGTGTCATTCCCGACAGCCAAAGTCGGATACGTGACCATCCAATCGTACAATCCCGACCCAAGCGTGGCGCAACAACGGGTAGCCAAAACCACCGACGGCGGCGAAACCTGGACCGAAATTGATTTGGTGCAGGACGCCGGGGCACGCGAATTCGGTATCGGCTTCATCGATGAAAAACACGGATACGTGGGCACGATGAACAGCGGCTTCGAAACAGTTGATGGTGGCGCTACCTGGACGAAGATCGATTTGGGAAGAGCCTGCAACAAAATCCGCATTTATACCGACGCTGATAAAAAAGTATACGGCTATGCGATTGGGGTGAACGTGTTTAAGTTGCCGTAGGGAGGGTTGAGGGTTGAGGGTGGATAGTTGACAGTTAACGGTTCACCGTTTACAGTTGGCAGCTTCAATCTGGAAATAAAATCCATGCCCGTCGCGCGCTGCCCTGTCTGATTTTGGTAATGGGTGGGGAATAGCCGCTACTGAATTTTATCTAATTCAAACTTTAACAATTACTGCGGATTTCCCGTAACGGTAGGTCTACGGCATTTTGTAAGGGACGCATCCGCCCCTCCCCTAACGCAAAATACATTTTCCGGATGACATAGCGTTACGGGAAATCCGCACATTTTGTTAATGGTTGGTTGGGTGTTGAGGGTTGACGGTTGACGGTTGACAGTTGACAGTTGACGGTTACTAGCTTCAACTGATTTCAATCTGGCAAAAAATGCCTATGTCAACACGTTCTGTTCTATCTGATTTTGTTGATGGCTAGGAATAGCCTCTACTACATTTCATCCCATCCAAACTTTAACAATTACTACGGATTTCCCGTAACGGTAGGTCGACGGCATTTTGTAAGGGACGCATCCGCCCCTCCCCTAACGCAAAATACGTTTTCCCGATGACATAGCGTTACGGGAAATCCGCACATTTTGTTAAATGAGTGATGAGAAAACGAGCAGCAATACTTACCCTTTCTTGACCGTACTGGACAAAAAAAAATCTCCCCGAAGGAAGACCAAAAAAAAGAAAAAAAATGGCAAGCTTACTGCATCGCACCGCTACAACCACATACCCTTGCTATGTTCCCATCCTGGGGGATTCTGCAGGAGCTGGTCGTGCAGGACTTGCCGTTGCAAATATACGATTAATTCGTATTTTCGCAAGCGCCCGGGCCCAGAATTGACGCGGCCTGTGCTTTTTTCGAAATACATCCGACATGAAGACATCCAAACTGTTCGCGTTCACCTCTTTATGCCTGTTGGCGGTTTCTTGCGGCAAAGACGATCCGTTTGCCATCGATGAAAGCAACCTGCAGGCCTATTACAAAAATGGCGACAAACTCAGCCTGGCGGTAGCTAATCCGGGAGCGCGCGAAATCGACAGTGTGGCGTGGTTTCTGGACGGAAAACGGGTAGCAGCAGGCGAAAAACTCGCTGTTACATTGGTCGATCTTCCATTGGGCTATCGCGAGGTGACAGCAAAAGTCTATGCCGGAGACGTGAAACCAGAAGAGACGTCAAGCCGGGTGGAAATCGTAGCTTCCACAGAACCTGCTCCCCTCAGCTACACTGTGGTCAATACGTATCCGCATGATGTGGAAGCCTTTACGGAAGGATTGGAATTCTACCGCGACACACTCATTGAAAGTACCGGACAAAAGGGCAAATCCTGGATCCGGAAATACGACTATAAAACAGGGAAAGTATTTCGCCAGCAGGACGTGTCAGGCGAGTATTTTGGTGAAGGCATCACCGTATTTGGAGGGAAGATCTATCAGTTGACCTGGCAGGAAAAAACCGGATTCATCTACAATGCCGATACCTGGAAACTCGAGAAAAAGTTCACCTATGACCAAAACATCGAAGGCTGGGGTATGACCCATAACGATACCCATATCTTCCAATCGGACGGAACGGAGAAAATATGGAAAGTTGACCCGGCCACACAAAAACACCTCTCGTTCGTAAACGTATACGCCGGAACACGAAAAATAAAAGCGGTGAACGAACTCGAGTATGCCAATGGCAAAATCTACGGAAACGTCTGGCAGAAAGACCTTGTAGCGGTTATCGATCCGGCGACCGGAGTCGTTGAAAAAGTACTCGACTTCTCAAAACTCCGCAAGGAACTCAAATCAAGTACGGCCGAGGTATTGAACGGCATTGCCTACAATCCCAAAACGAAGACCTTCTTCATTACCGGCAAAAACTGGGATAAACTGTTTGAAATTCGGCTGGCCGAGTAAACAACTAACACTTACTCCACGACCTGCACGCCGAAACCACTGACCAGTCCCGCCAATCCGTCGCGCGAAAACAGCGCCCGTTGCACCTTGGTACGCCCCGGATGTAGCGTATAATTCCGGCTGCTGCTGAAATCACAACGCCGTGCGTCGGCTTTGTCGAATTCCGCGCGATACAGATCGCCTTGGTCGAACACGACGTTTTGCAGGTCACACGCCATGAAATCAACGGCCACCAGGCTGCATCGGGTGAACGTCGCGGCATTCATCCGCAGGCCATAAAACTTGGCAAAGTCAAGGATGCAGTCGGTAAAATGCACTTCGAAGATCAACTTGTCCGACATGGCGAAATTACACCCACCGAAACGGCATTCCTCAAAAAAAACGGTTCGATAGGCCGTATGGTTCAGTTGTGCTCCGTCGAAACGGCAGCGTCGGAAGGTGCACGAAATGAAGGTCAACCCAATGCAATTACAAGCGGTGAAATCGCAATCGGTAAAGACACACTCCTCGAATTCCGTGAGATTCAGGTCATCGCGACCGTACACAACACCCGAAAAAAACTTATCAAAAACATACGTCGTCATCGTCGGCAAAGTAGCGACATTATTTTCAATTTCTCCGTCTTTTCACGGCCTTATCGCAGTCGCCACGGATACAACCCGGTGTTTTTTTTGAAGAGATTGAAAGTATCGTATCAATTCCAATACCCGTTTTCCGTTATTTTTACGCTCATGAGAACGGTTTTCTTTCTAATCACCTGCCTGTTGGGGGTGACAACCTTACACGCACAAACAAACCTTGAGACCGGCGGACGCGTGGCGCCCTTATCCGACAAGGGTATTCGGCTAATTGGGGCGGCCTCGTTCGTTGCCTTCGAATTTGAGGGCACCGACTGCCAACTCACGCTCGCGTCGGTTGACGACTACCCCCACCACAACTATGTCAGCCTCGAACTCGACGGGACGTATCTGGGTCGCATCCGTATTGAATCCGGAAGTCCTGCCGCCTATCCTGTTGCGGTCACCAAATCCGGTCGGCACCGACTGGTCGTCTACAAAGCGACCGAAGCCCAAAACGGGTTTGTCGATTTTCTGGGTACAACCGCAAAGATCGTATCGCCGGGGAAAGCCAAAAAGCGCAAACGCATTGAATTCATTGGCGACAGCATCACCTGTGGCATGGGGAACGACGAAAGCGCACTGCCCTGTGGTTCCGGAGAATGGTACGACCAACACAACGCCTATTGGTCGTATGCCCCGATTGCCGCCCGCGCACTCCATGCCGACTTCCTGTTAAGTTCGGTGTCGGGAATGGGAATGTACCGAAACTGGAATACCGAAAATTCCGAATCGGAAATCATGCCGGAGGTTTATGGAAAATTAGCCTTGCGCGAATCCGACGCCCGCCCCTTTGACGCTGCCTTCCAACCGGATGTCGTCACCATTTGCCTCGGCACCAACGACCTCTCGGCGGGTGATGGGAAAAAGCCCCGCACACCGTTCGACGCCAAACAATTCACCGACAATTACATCGCCTTCATAAAGATGCTGCAACAACGCTACCCAAAGGCACAGATCGTACTGTTGTCGAGCCCGATGCTCAACGGCGAGCGACATGCCACACTCATGGCCGCCCTTGATACGATACAGGCCGCCTTTCCTGCCGGTACGCTTCGTCGCTTTACCTTCGAGCCGATGGAGCCGAAGGGTTGTGGGTACCATCCGAGTAAGGAAGACGATCAAAAAATGGCCGCCGAACTAACGCCTTTCCTAAAAAAACTACTGGATGAAAAGTAGGATCCTACCCCTCCTGACCTTCTTCGGCATCAGCCTGTTCGGACGCGCAAACGTATCGCTACCATCGGTGTTTTCGAATGGGATGGTCCTCCAGCGGAACAGCGAAGTGACGTTTTGGGGATACGCCAATCCGTCAGAAGATATCGTCGTTACCACCTCGTGGGACGGCGCCGAATATAAAACCAAAGGAACCGCAACCGCCCATTTTTCGCTTACCCTGAAGACGGGAGCCGCCGGTGGCCCTTACACCATCCGCGTCAAGGGATGGAACGAACGGATCATCCAGGATGTTTGGCTCGGTGAAGTATGGCTTTGTTCAGGGCAATCGAATATGGAAATGACCCCATCGTGGGGACTCACAGACCGGGAAGCGGAAGTCGCACAGGCCAATGACCCGTTGATTCATGTGGCGACCATTACCAAAAAAGCGTCGCGCTTTCCACAGGAAGACGTGCCGGTTACCTGGCAATCGATCACCCCGGAGGTCATGAAAAACAGCAGTTCGGTCGCCTATTTCTTTGCCAGACGATTGCGCGAAGAAATGCCCGACGTCCCGATTGGCCTGATCGTATCGGCCTGGGGCGGAAGTCCGGCGGAGATCTGGATTCCCGAAACGACCATCGCATCCGATGACTACTTGAAACAGGCGGCAGCAGCATTGACCGATAATCAATGGAGTCCGCACTTGCCCGGCAACGCCTACAACGCCATGATCCATCCGCTGATACCGTATCGAATTGCGGGTGCGCTTTGGTACCAAGGCGAATCAAACACCGGGGCAGCCCATTATGAGACGACACTTTTGGCCTTGATTTCCTCATGGCGTGCCGCCTGGGGTTACACATTTCCCTTCTATATCGTGCAGATTGCGCCTTACAAATACGAAAACAACGAGTTCGGGGGCGGTATCGTCCGCAACGCCCAGCGAAAGGTGCTTTCAATGACGGAAAAAGTCGGGATGGTCATGATTTCCGATGTATCTACCGTCGACGACATCCATCCCCAAAATAAAAAACCGGTCGGGCGCCGACTGGCCGGACTGGCTTTGGCAGATGTGTATGGTATCAAAAAAGGCGAAAACCAGGGACCGCTTTATGAGGAATGGCACGCAGACGGACGCAAAGCAGTCGTACGCTTCAGCCATGCGGACGGTCTCCGTTTTACCACCAAAAAATCCACACTGTTTGAAGTGGCAGGTGCCGACGGCGTCTTCCACACCGCCGAAGCCCGCATTTCCGGAAACCAGGTCGTCCTGTCGTGCCCTGACGTTCCGTCCCCTACCCGTATTCGCTATGCATTGCGCAGCGACGCGGTATCCGATTTGTTCAACTCCGCCGGGTTCCCGGCCTCGACCTTCCAAACCGAATAACGATGAAAAAACCACTTGTAGCCGTAGCGCTCGCCACCTTTTTGTCCCCTATGATGAACGCGCAGACCAAACCGCACCTCGACCCTAAAAAACCAATTGAAGAACGCGTCACCCTGTTGATGCAGCAAATGACCCTGGAAGAAAAAATCGGCCAGATGAACCAATACAACGGGTTTTGGGACGTCACCGGTCCGGCTCCGCAAGGCGGTTCTGCTGAAAAGAAATACGAACACCTCCGCAAAGGATGGGTGGGTTCGATGTTGAACGTCCGCGGTGTCGAAAACGTCAGGGCGGTGCAGAAAATTGCCGTCGAGCAGACGCGACTCGGTATTCCGCTGATTATCGGTTTTGACGTCATCCACGGATACAAAACCCTTAGTCCCATTCCCCTTGCCGAAGCGGCCAGTTGGGACCTCGACGCCATTCGCCGTTCCGCAAGTGTAGCCGCCGATGAAGCCTCTGCCGCCGGTATCGACTGGACATTCGGCCCGATGGTCGACATCTCGCGTGATGCCCGCTGGGGACGTGTGATGGAAGGGGCCGGTGAAGATCCGTATCTCGGAAGTAAAGTCGCCGCTGCCCGCGTGAAAGGCTTCCAGGGAACGGATCTCACGTCACCCAGTTCCATCGCGGCCTGTGCAAAACACTTCGCCGCGTATGGATTTGCGGAAGGCGGCCGCGATTACAATACCGTCGATATCGGAAATGCCACCTTATACAACGTCGTACTGCCACCGTTTGAAGCCGCGCGAAATGCAGGCGTCCGGACGATGATGAACGCCTTCAACCTTCTGAACGGTATCCCGGCCACGGGTAACCACCTCCTGCAGCGCGACATCCTGAAAGGAAAATGGAAATTTGACGGATTTGTCGTCTCTGACTGGGCCTCAATAGGTGAAATGGTCACCCACGGCTACGCGGCCAACCTCTCGGAAGCGGCGGAAAAAGCGGCAGAAGCCGGATCTGATATGGATATGGAGGCTTCCGCTTATGTCACACACCTTGCACAACTGGTGCGGGATGGAAAGGTACAGGAATCTGTGATTGACGATGCTGTGCGACGCATCCTGCGGGTAAAGTTCGAACTTGGGTTGTTCGACAATCCGTACCGTCGATGCGACGAGGCACGCGAAAAAACCATCGGCAGCAAGGCGCATCACGAGGCCGTTTTGGACATGGCCCGCAAGTCGATCGTGCTTTTACGCAACGAAGGGCAACTACTGCCACTTCCCAAAAAAGGCAAAAAGATCGCCCTGATTGGCGCATTAGCCGCCGATGACAACAGTCCGCTGGGTAGCTGGCGAATCGCCTCCGACGATCATACCGCCGTATCGGTTTTGGCCGGAATGAAACGCTACGATGGCAATAAACTGGTGTATGAAAAAGGCGCCGATCTGGTAAAAGGCGAAACCGCTTTCGTCAAGGAACTGGTATTTAATACGACCGATCGTTCGGGCTTCCCTTCCGCATTGAAAGCGGCAAAAGAAGCGGATGTAGTGGTGATGGTGCTCGGTGAACACGGGTTCCAGAGTGGCGAGGGGCGCAGCCGCACCGAATTAGGACTTCCGGGCCTGCAACAGGAACTGCTGGAAGAAGTTTACAAAGTCAACCCGAATATCGTATTGGTACTGAACAACGGTCGTCCGTTGGTATTACCGTGGGCGGCAGAACATATTCCGGCTATCGTAGAGGCCTGGCATTTGGGTACCGAAACCGGAAATGCCGTTGCCGAGGTATTATACGGCGATTATAACCCAGGCGGAAAATTGCCGATGTCGTTCCCGCGCAATGTGGGGCAAGTCCCGATGTATTATGGGCAATTCAACACCGGACGTCCGGTCAACACCGACCAGAATGTCTTTTGGTCACACTACACCGATACCGAGAAAACACCACAATTCGTCTTCGGGCATGGCCTGAGCTACACGCAGTTCAGCTACCAAAAACTGGAGGTCGCGCGCCAACAAAAGAAAGGCCAACCGGTGAGCGTATCGGTCACGGTTACCAATACGGGTAAACGCGCCGGACGTGAAGTAGTACAATTGTACATTCGTGACGTCGCTGCGAGCTTAACACGCCCGGTAAAAGAACTGAAAGGATTTGAGTTGATTGACCTGCAAGCCGGCGAATCCAAAACGGTTCGCTTTGAGTTGACTGACAAAGAGCTCGGTTTCTACGACAACAACGGAAACTACCTGGTAGAACCGGGTGTTTTCAAGGTGTTTGTAGGAGGAAGTTCGGCCACGAGCCTGGAATCGGAATTCACACTCGAATAACCGACCTTACCTCTTTCGAAGCGCCTCGTTCCGGCTGCGGATCAGGTCAAGCGTGGTGGCATCTGATGAAAAGACCGAGTTGAGTCCCTGTGGCTCCTGGGGCGGGTCGGCTGTATAGGCGTCGTCTTTGTTCCATTTGCCTTTTTCGTTGGCTGCCCTGCCTTCACCGCCATAGCCCCAGAAATTCACGCCCGCCAGCGCCTCGTGCTTTTCGACACTGCGCTGAAGTCGGGTAAAGAACAGGTCGTAGAAGGTATTTCGGCTTTCGACCGACGTATCCGCCGTGAGCGCTTCACCGCGACGCGGCAGGCCGAATTCTTCCACCACAATCGGACGACCGAGCTTTTCGGCTGACGCGATGTGACGTTCGAGGTATTCCGACGCGTTGGCAATGGCAACCGGAAGGGTTTCCTGTTCCTTCGCATGGTCGAACCAACCCCAGTTTTTAGGCCAGATGTGCATCGTCAGGTAATCAATATGCGGATTTTGGTGGGTGCGCTCGAAAGCAGCCTGGTCGGCGTTAGAACCGGCGCTTCCCTCTGATCCGGTTGAAATCAGGTGATTCGGGTCGAGTTGGTCGATCAGGTCCACCGTGGCATTTAACCACTCTGTAAAGGCTTTTTCATTCTCTACCGTAAAGATCCGGGGCTCATTGGCCACTTGCCACGCCATGATGGCCGGGTCTTCGGTATACTTCTTCTTGGTGTAGGCATTCGTGCGTCCGATAATGAAACGAATGTGCTTTTCCAACGCTTCTTTACAAGGTGAACAACTATGGAACTGCGTAACATAGGCCATAAAAGCGGGCCAGGTGCCTCCGTTTAGGTTCGGATTCGGAATCGGACCATAACCGTTCCATTCGAGGTATTGCGACATACCGCCCGACCATTCCCAGTTGTTCGTAAGGTAGAGCACTGCTGTCATGCCGCGTTTTCCCATTTCGGAAAGGAGGTAGTCGAGTCCGTCAAGCAGTGCGTCGTCATACGTACCCTGCTTCGGCTGCAGCGGTTCCCGGACGGTGAAGTCATAGCCGCCACCATCCGCTCCTACCAGAATCCGGAGGTTGTCGATGCCGTTTGCTTTCATTTGGTCGAGTTCACGGGCCAGACGTTTACGATCACCGTACTTTTTAGATCCGAGGATGGCGCCGTACCAATAGTTCGCACCAATATAATGATAGGGTTTTCCGTTCTTGGTAAAGTGCGTGCCATCGACGCCCACAAACGTTTTACGATCTGCGTTCTGCGCCGTCATGACGGTCACACACAGCAATAGGGGAAGGAGTTTTTTCATGTTATGGGAAGGTATACATAGAAGGAAGTTCGGAGGCCAAAATCGACCGCGACTTGTTGGTAAAGGTAACAAAATCAGTAGTATTGGATTGACCAGATGGCGGCACGTAATACCCGTCCTGGTTGTTCGACCAAAACATCACATAGGCGATCCGGACGTTGTTGTCGGTCAGGGCCGGATATAGGAAGTCGGTAAACCAACCGGTCACGGGCGGCACGGAAGCTGTCACGCGGTAGCCGGTTTCGGTGAGCGCCGCCACTTTCACCCGAGACGTGGCCAACTGGGTGAGATATTGCAACTTCGCATTCGCCCGTCCGGAGCCGGTAAGACCCTGGTTGTTGAAATCGCCATAGTTGTCCATCCCTAAGATATCCACATAGTCATCACCGGGATACCGCGACAAATAGCCGGTTTCGTTGGTATAGGAATTGTCTGGCGAGAACGCGTACAGCACATTGTGGACATTCTTGGTATCGCGAAGATAGGTGACCGTAAACCGGAAGATCGTCTTGTATTCCTCCGCCGTACAATAAGCGGCGCCCCACCAAAACCAATTCCCGTCAAATTCATGGAAGGGGCGGAAAATGATTGGGATGGACTTTCCGTTGCTGTCTTTCAGTGACAACAATACCTCGGCTACCTTATCCAACTTCGCCTTGAACCACTCGTGACGGGTTCCGCCTGGAAGGATGCTTCGGAATGCGGTCGCCCGATCGGCTTCCGGCATGTCGTTCGCATAAAAACTCGCTTCCTGATTGGGCTCCCGGAGGTGCCAGCACAGGGTGTTAATCATTCCTTGGGCATAGGCCGCGCGGATATCGTCTTTGATACTCTGCTCCTGTTGGAAATACCAGTTACCCGAAGTGCCGTCGTTGTTTTTGTCGGTGATGAACATGAAGTCAGAACCGAGCATTGCCGGATCGCTTCCGGTCGCCTTCTTCATGTCGGATTGGGCCGCATTGTCCTGATAATACGTATAAAAGGCATCGTGCTGGCCGACTGCAAAACGGGTTTTCGACAGCAGTCGCAGGTTATAGAAAAGGGCTGCTGTTTCTGTAGTGGCGTTCGGGTCGACAAGGTAATCTGCCACATTCTGGGGGGTGACCACATCCGTCGGGGTGGGCGTTCCGTTGTTGTTGTCGTCACTTGTGCCTGAGGACGAGCACGCCACGCAGACCGCGAAGGCCGCGCTTATCAATAAAGTCGTTTTCATAGCGTATAGTAGGGCCCTGAGGCCGATTGATTTCGGTATTTACAGCCGGCGCAGCAATTCGATACAAGCGCGTCCGTTGTGATACGGGCACTTCCAAAAGCCGGCTTTGTCTTTTTCGATGGGCGAACCGTCTGCATACACTCCCCAGCGCCACTCTCCGTTCTCATAATCAAACAATGTCGATTGCGTAAACGTCCAGTTTCGGTAGACGATGTCGAGGTAGTCTGGCGCTTTCGTAAGTTCCCAGGCTTTGTGGAAACCCAGCCATAGCTCGGCCTGTGGCCACCAATGTTTCTCGGCAATAAGACGGTCGTCAGCAGGGTCGTATTCATACCAGAGTCCACCGTCAAGGTCAAGGCCTTCGCGCGTAGCATCCGCCATGCACACACAATGGCGTTGGTAGCGTTTGATAAGTGTTTCATCTCCAATCGCTTCCGCACAGTCGAGCAGCAGCCAGGCCGCCTCGATGTCATGTCCGTACGAAATCACATCCTTCTTCTCCACCCATTCCTCGTTAAAGAACAACCGGAGATGGCCCGTCGTTTCGTCTATAAAATAGCGGTCGATGGTGTGCAACAGTGCCGCGAGATGCTCGCCCAATTCTTTATGGGGCGCTACCTTATACAAACACGCATACGCTTCTGCGACGTGCAGGTGCGTATTCATGGTTTTCTTCTCATTGGCGTCCTTATCGCTCAGGCGCTGGTCTTCGATGGGCGTCCAGTCGCGCGTGAAGGCTTCGTAGTAGCCGCCGCGTTCGGTATCGCGACAATTTTCCTCAAGGGTTCTCCACAGCCCAACGGCATCCCCAAGGGCTGCCACATCGCCAAAGGCCGCGTAGTATTCCGCGCAAGCGTATAAAGCAAAGGCCAAGGCATAGACCTGTTTTTTGGTTTCTTTGGGTTGGCCTGTATAATCGAGGCTCCAGTATACGCCGCCATACACCGTATCCAAAAAAAACCGATGCAGGTACTGATACGCGCGTTGGGCCTGTTCTTTCAGGCTGTCAGACGGACGAAGGCGATAGGCCGCCGAGAAGGTCCACAAGATACGGGCATTGAGCACCGCACCCTTATCCGACTCCGGTTGCGGATGGTCTTGCCAGTCGATAGCACCCAAAAAACCTCCGTTTGCGTAATCGGGCATCCGCTCCAGCCAAAAGCCGAGAATACGGTCGAGTTCGACCGACAGCACGTCGCGAAAACCCTGTTCGGTCATGGGCGGAGGGCTTTGTTTCGCTCGACCATATCGATGATGGTCTGCACCGATCCGGATGACGTAAAGGTGTCTGCAGGGGTATGCATGACATAGTCAACCAGCTTGTCGAGGGTCGAGACCGCCACGTGCATGCGGGTATCCGACGACGCATAGTAAATATACACCGTGCCATCGTCATCGGCGATCCAGCCGTTTGAGAAGACCACGTTCGACACGTCGCCGATGCGTTCATCGTCGTGCGGTGCGATGAAATGCCCCGCCGGAACGTGCGTCACGCGTGAAATATCGTCAAGCGCGGTCATAAACATATAACAGGTATAGCGCAAGCCGGCCGCCGTATTGCGCACGCCGTGGGCCAGGTGCAACCAACCCTTTTCGGTTTTGATCGGCGCGGGTCCGAGTCCATTTTTCAATTCGTAGATCGTATGGTAGTTCTTTCCGAAGATGATGGATTCGTCTTCTACTACCGGATGCTTCATATCCGTGATATAGCCGAGTCCGATACCTCCACCCGATCCCACATCGATGAAACCATCTTGCGGACGGGTGTATACGGCGTACTTCCCATTGACAAACTCAGGGTGAAGCACGACATTGCGTTGTTGGCCGGCATTGCTGACCAAATCAGGAAGGCGTTCCCAGGTTTTGAGGTCTTTGGTACGCACGATACCGGCATTGGCTACGGCTGCACTGGTGTCAGACTTAGGTGCCTGTGGGTCTTTGCGTTCTGTACAAAACACGCCGTAGATCCAGCCGTCTTCGTGTGCGGTCAGGCGCATATCGTAGACATTGGTATCTGGGTTTTCGGTTTGTGGCAGCACGCAGGGCGTTTCCCAAAAGACGAAATTGTCGATGCCGTTCGGACTCTCCGCGATCGCGATGAACGATTTGCGGTCGTTGCCTTCTACACGGACGGCCAACAGGTAGCGGTCGTTCCATTTCAGGGCGCCCGCATTGAAGGTGGCGTTGATCCCGATGCGCTCAAGCCCAAACGGATTCGTGTGTGCGTTCAGGTCATAGCGCCACTCGAGCGGCGTGTGTTCCGCCGTGAGGATCGGGTGTGTATAACGGTCATAAATCCCGTTGCCACCTTCCACAGGTTTATTAGGACGGGTGAGCAACGCCTCATGACGTTTTTTTAACGCTTCATAATTGGCGATTTTCTCGATAGGTTGGGTTTGGTACATGATACTCGGTTTGCTTTAATCAAAAATCGGACAGGCGCTTCCACCAGGTTTTTCGCATGGTTAGTACGATTACCAACAGTAAGGCTATCACTACAATAAGTTCGGTCCATTTGGACAGTATGAGGTACATCGGTAAGAGTGTCAGCAGGATTTGGCCCGTTATGCCAAGCGCAACATTGAACATATTGATCCGGAAGTTCGGATTGGCCTCGAGGTCCGGCTGCGTTTGGCGTGCCATGTCACGAACCGGTTTCCAGAGTCCCCATGGACGCACCGTTGTGTAAAACGACACCAGTGTAGCCGAATCGGTTGGCGGTGCGGCATACGATCCTAATACACAGGCTGTCAACTGGATAACAATAAATACAGGGAAATAATACAACAATCGGGTACCGTCAAAATAGTCGGTTACGCCCGACACCGACAGCGCCGGCGGGATGGCACTGGCGATGATACCGGCCAGCATACCCCAATAAAATCCGTTGGCATTGAAGCGCCACCAATACCATTTCAGTACGTTGGCACATACAAAACCGCCATACAATCCGGCTGTGATGATATTGAAAATCATGTTCACATCGCGGATCAGCAGTCCTAGTCCGACGCCCAGCACCACCATCACGATACCGGAAATATATCCCATGTTGATCACGCTGCGGCGACTGGCATCCGGACGGAAGAATTTGAGGTAAATATCATTTACGATGTAGGCCTGCCCTGCATTGAGGGTACCTGAGAAGTTGCTCATAAAAGCTCCGAGGAACCCGGCCAGTACGAGTCCGACCAGCCCCAACGGCAAATACGTATTGATGACCGCCGGCATGATGTTTTCAAAGTTGACGCCATCGGCCGTGCGGTGTAGCGGGAGTTCTTTGAAGTAAAGGATGCCCAGTATACAAAGTCCCATCGTCATGAAATACCGGATCGGCAGGAGGATGATCGAAATGAAACCGCTCATTTTACTGGCTTCCTCCGGTGACTTCGTACTCAGGATTTTCTGGCAATCGTAGTTCGGCGCCGGACCCGCGAGGCTTTTCAAGACCCCGGAAAAGAACATCATCCCTACTATGGCACCGAAGAAATGGTAACCGTCTTTCTCTAGCTTGGTTCCTGCGTCTGCTAACATCCCCGACCAGTCAAGGCCGAGCTCACTGCCGAAAAACGGACTGTCCCATCCGAGTGGCAGGCGGTCGGTCAGCACTACGCCGGAATTGGCAAGATGCGTCATCGCAATCACGCCGACGAACAACGAACAGACGATCATGATCATATACTTGATGAAATCTGCCAATACGATACCGTGCATCCCACCGACGATACTATAGAACATCGCCACGACACAAATACTCACTCCATAAAATTGGGCGGTGCTGTTTTTGGCCGCGATCAGGGCTGTTTCGTAGGCCGGCGTTCCGGGCGTCAGGTGTTCGAGTCCGGCATCGAGGAACGGAAAGACGTGCTTCACCGACTCATACGGGATGAAAATTTCAAGGAACTCCCCTACTCCCACAAACGCATACGCCATATATCCAATACAGAGCATCAGCGCGAATACCACTACGATGGCATGACTCTGGCGCACCCCGCGACCGCTCAGTCCGAAGCGTGTGCCGAGCCATTCCGCTCCGGTTGTCGCATTGCTTCGGCGCAGCCATTTACTGAGAAAGACCATGAGGAAGACCTGGTTGAAGACGGGCCACATCCACGGAATCCAAACGCTTTTGAAACCGTATAGGAACGCCATACTCACCAGAAGCATTGTGCCCGAGATGTCAAACATATCGCTGGCGTCGCTTAGACCGAGCATATACCACGGCAGTTTCTTGCCGCCCATCAGGTAGTTGTCTTTGCTTTTCCGCGCGCGGTTCTTCATGAACAGGCCGATGGCGATCATGAGCAGGAAATACGCGGCGATGATACAAAGGTCGAGGGTAGATAACTTCATCTTCAGTGTTTTTGGTAGAGCTTGGCCGCTGCGGCATCTTTTTCAAACCAGGTGCGTTCAAGCGCCCGAAAGGCTTTAAAATCGGCTTCAGAAGCCTGGCCGCGATACGGCGCATAATAGTGCATCCGCGGCGGGTTCATGTACTCGTTCCAGCCGTGGTTGCGCCACACTAGTACATACGAAACCGGATAGTCGCCGATGGCTTCCATAAGGGTACCCGTCCACCAGCTAGCGTCCGGAACGGCTTCAAAACCCGTTTCGGCCAGCGCCATTGGAAGGTCTTCCCGCTTGGCTACGTTCGACATCATCGCCAGTTGTTTTTGTACGACGTCTATAAACGCCTGCCGGCTGTTAGGTCCTTCCATTTGGTAATGGTCGAAACTCAGCATATCGGCGTAGGCACGACCCGGATAGTAACGGCGAAACAGTTCTTCTGAGTCGAAATTGCTGGTATTGTAGACATACAACAACTGGTGTACGCCTTTCTTCCGCAGGTAGTCAAACGTGAATTTCCAGAGTTGCTGGAACTCTTCCGGCGAGCCGTTGTTGCGGCACCACCAGAACCAGTCGCCTGTCAATTCATGGAACGGGCGAAACAAAATCGGAATCGGACGCCCGTTCTTATCAGTCAATGTTTTCAGCCACTCGGCTGCATTATCAAGCCATGATACGAAAGTGGCATGTGCCGATCCGCCGGGAAGTGCCGCGGCCAGTGAGCCTTTGGTGGTATCCCAGGCATTGCCGCCGGTAAGCGGATTGTTCATGTGCCAACTGATGGTAATGACACCGCCCCTTTTGTGGCTGTCGATGATGTATTGCCGCATCAGGTCGAACGGGATGCCATCGAGGTTTTTGTCGGATTTTTTTTCGAGTCCACCCAAATCCCAACCATATACCGCCGGATAATCGCCGCACGCGTCTTTGACATCGCTGCGTCCGGCCTCGTATTTCCAGGTAACTCCGTAAGCGAGGTCGTCCTGGTGGCCGAACATCAGGTGTTGTGTTTGGGCGCGAAGGTTTTGGCAGAGGATGACCGTTTCGGGTGTGGCATCTGCGTCGGCCGTGCGTGTCGGTGGTACCTGGGCGGTTGCGCAGGACACCGAACCGAGACAGACGAGGATGGCAGCCGATGGCAGGGCGAACCGTATGAAATGTCTAAAAATTACGCGCATAAATAGTTGATTCTTAAAAAGGA
Organism: Flavobacteriaceae bacterium; assembly: GCA_027490305.1. Lineage (GTDB taxonomy): Bacteria > Bacteroidota > Bacteroidia > Flavobacteriales > Flavobacteriaceae > Flavobacterium. Next base: position 19,388 of record JAIXYI010000048.1, on the reverse strand, counting down.
TTGACGAGTTTTTACGAAATGTGCATCCTTTTTCCAAAGATACAGGCAGTACGGAACGCCCCCTCAATATTATTTTATCAATATAATATCATATTATTGCAGCCTAAACCAACCATCATGAGCCACTTTTACCGCGAAATCGCTCCCTTGTCAACGGGCGACAGTTTTCTTGTATTTGACCGGGTGAAAGACAACTTCGATTTTCCGGTGCATTACCATCCTGAATACGAAATCAATTTCATCCATAACGGACGTGGTGTCAAGCGGATCGTGGGCGACCACGTAGAAGAAATCGGCGACTATGAACTCGTTTTAATCGGGCCGAACCTCTACCATGGTTGGGAATTGCACCAATGTAAAAATAGACAGATACACGAGATCACGATACAATTCCACAACGATCTCTTCCATGATACGCTATTGTCACGTCGTATCATGAATCCGATCCGCGACATGTTCCTGCGGTCGAACCACGGCATTTTGTTTTCTGCCAAAACCACCCAGGACCTGGCGGCACGTTTGGTCAAAATCTCCAAATTGGATGGCATCGATTACTTTCTTGAGATCATTTCCATCCTTTATGACATGGCGAATTCGCGCAACCAGCGCCTGCTGTCGACCTACACGGTAGATTATGACACGTTCGAGGAATTCGACAAGATGAAACTCGTGTATGAGTACGTCCAAAAGCGCTTTTCAGAGAAGCTTACGCTTGACGAAGTGGCTGCTGCCGCGAACATGAGCACGATTTCCTTCAACCGTTTCATCAAAAAACGGACGGGGAAGACTTTTGTGGATTATGTCAATAACATCCGGATCGGATATGCCGCCCGCTGGCTGGCAGAAAAAGACCTGAGCATCTCGGAAATCGCGTTCCGGTCGGGCTTTAACAACATCGCGAACTTTAACCGGAATTTCAAGACCATCAAGAACTGCACACCGAGCCAATACCGCGAAAACTTCTCAGGGCTCAAGCGCATTTTGTAGCGGAAATCATCCCTTTTTGGCTCGGATTGCGGATTTTTAAATTCCTATACCCATAATAAAATAAGACTCCTGTTGGCAATTTGCTAATATATAGGTGTATTATTTGCTTTTTTCAAATCCGCAATCGTTATCAGGTCAAAATTTCATCATCAATTGATAGAAAAGTATTAACCAATTTTAAGAGGCTGTTATAGTTTTGTTAAGGCAGGAAGGTTCTTTTTTTCGAGAGGCACCTGTCTGACTCAAACTTAATTTAACCACCAACAAATTATGAGAAAATTACAAACGCATTTTTCCGGAAGCAATGTCGTCCGACGGATGCTTTTCCTGATGCTTCTTTTGGGTTCCGCGGGTACGTGGGCGCAAAAAACGGTAACGGGAACGGTTTCTGATCCGGATGGACTGACGCTGCCGGGTGTTACCGTGTCTGTGAAAGGCACCAACGAGGCCGTCGTGACCGATATCGATGGCCGTTACAGCATCAATGCGGCCGGCGACGCCACATTGGTCTTCTCCTTCGTGGGATTCGTCTCGCAGGAAGTCGCCGTCAATAACCAAAGCAAAGTAGACGTAAAGCTGAAAAGCAATGTTGAAAGCCTTGACGAGGTTGTCGTAATTGGTTACGGCACCCAAAAGAAAGACGACGTGAACAGCGCCGTTTCGAGCGTCAAAGCCAAAGACATCGAAAACCTCAAGCAGACCACCGTTGACCAGATGCTGCAAGGCAAGGCGGCCGGTGTTACCGTTACCAACAACTCCGGGCAGCCGGGTAGTTCTGTATCCATCAAGATACGCGGCACAACCTCAATTACCGGAACCAACGAACCGCTTTATATCATCGACGGTGTGCCGGTTTCAGGTGATGCAACGGGTAAATCGATGAGCGGTCGTCCGATAGCCGGAAACGACTTCTCCTCAGGCGGACAATCGGGTAACAATGCCGTATCGCCGCTTTCCATGCTGAACCCGAACGACGTCGCGTCGATTGACATCCTCAAAGACGCCTCCGCTACGGCCATTTACGGATCACGGGGTGCGAACGGGGTCATCATCATCACGACAAAATCGGGTAAGAAAGGAAATGGGAAAATCTCGTATGAGGGCTATACCTCCGCTGCCGCGATTTACAAAAAACTGGACGTACTGAACCTTCCGCAGTATGCCGCACAACAAACGGCCTTGGCCACGCTCTACAACCAGCCAGGCGCCATCCGCGACGAATTCCTTCACCCGGAATTGCTGGGTCCTGGCACCGATTGGCAGGATGAAGTATACCGTACCGCGGTAACACAAAGCCATAACATTTCCTTCTCAGGCGCGACCGACCAGGTATATTACTACCTCTCAGGCGGTTTTATGGACCAGGAAGGGGTGGTACTCGGATCAGGCTATAAGCGTTACACCATGCGCGCCAACGTAGACGGTAAGGTAAAAGAATGGCTGCGCGCTGGCACCAATGTCAGCACCGGTATCACCAACGAGCAACTGACCGTTAACCAAAGTTATAGTGGTTTGATCAGCGGCACGCTCTTACAGGCGCCGGATATCCCGGTACGCAATGCCGATGGTAGTTTCGCCGGCCCGTTGTCAAACGACCAGAACGCTACCTATTTCAACCCCGTGGCTGAAGCGCTTGTGCGTGATAACAAGCTAGTGCGGAAAAATTTCCTCGGGAGCCTGTATGCTGAAGCCACTTTATTGAAAGGGCTAAAGTACCGCGTAGAACTAGGAGCCAATACAGAATTCGCCGATCAGCAAGATTTTTTACCCACCTACTTTTGGGGTGTCCAGATTCACACGGCGACAGAGTTATGGAAAAGAAGTTCTAATTGGTATTCAATAAACTTCAAAAACCTCCTGAGCTATGACCGCACGATCAAAAAACACAAGTTCACCGTGCTTTTGGGTCAGGAAGCGAATGACAGCCATTGGGAAGGATTGAACGTCTATTCGGTAGGCGCACAGGTCAACAACCCGGCGACGGTAAACCTCGGTTCAGATATCACCGTCACACAGAACGATTACTACAAAGGAAGTGCATCGCTCTACTCACTGTTCGGACGGGTCTTATATGACTTCGATGACCGTTTCAGTTTCTCGGCTTCCTATCGTGCGGACCGTTCGTCAAAATTCGACCCGGTAGCAGGTAAAAACCAATGGGGATACTTCCCGGCGGCAGCCGTTTCATGGAAACTTTCGAATGAGAAATTCATGGAAAGCACCAAGAAATACATCGACAACGTGAAATTCCGTATCGGATATGGAGCAACCGGTAACCAGCAAATTCCAAACAACCGCTACACGGCGTTGTTGCAACCGGGTACATCCGGACTCGGAGCGGGTTACACCGTCCAAAACATGCCGAACCCGAACCTCACGTGGGAATCGATGAAACAGACTAACATCGGTTTGGACTTTACGTTACTTGATTCACGCCTTAGTGCAAACCTTGATTACTACGTCAAGCGTTCGGAAGGTTTCCTTTTTCCGATTGCCCTACCTAGCTATCTAACCGGTCCTGGGTCTTACTACGGAGGTATAGATCCTCCTTACGCAAACGTAGGCAGCATGGAGAATAAAGGTCTTGATGTGACGCTCAACTATTCAACAAAAGGAAATTCAGCCCTCTCTTGGAGTTCAAATCTCGTCTTTTCACACTATAAGAACGAAATTACGTCCCTACAAGACGGCCTTATCCTAACAGCAAACGTTAATACAAATGGCTATATTCCGGTGGACGTGACCAATACCAAAGTCGGACAGCCTATCGGTATGTTCTTCGGCTACGTGGCAGAAGGCATCTTCAACAGCCTTGACGAGTTGAATGCGGCTCCGATCCAGTTCGACCAATCGGTCGGTACCGGTGCCGGACAAACGTACCTGGGCGATATCAAATACAAAGATGTGAATGGTGACGGCGTCATCAACGGCGCTGACCGCACACTGATCGGTAATCCACACCCTGACTTCACATTTGGTTTCACCAACACCTTCAAATACAAAAACTTTGACCTTTCTGTGTTCGTCCAAGGGTCGGTTGGTAATGATGTTATGAACCTGACCTGGAGAAATGGTACCACCAACGCCCAGTTGTATGTCAACCAGTTGACCGACGCACTGAACTACTGGACACCGGAAAACACCAATACCAACATCCCTCGCCCGATTGGGTCGACGTCTAACCCGAACATTTTGATATCCAGTCGCTATGTAGAAGACGGATCCTATGCCCGTATCCAAAACCTCACACTGGGCTATACCTTGCCATCTGAGTTGGCGTCCAAAATCAAGATGTCAAGAGTTCGGGTGTACGGCAGTGCGCAAAACCTGTACACCTTTACGAATTACCGCGGATATGACCCTGAGATAGGTAATTTCAACCAAAGTGCCTTACTGTCGGGTATCGATAACGGGCGTTATCCACAACCACGGGTATTCTCACTGGGCATTAACTTAGAATTCTAAAAAATTGAAAATGAAACAGAAAATAGTAACATTAGGAAAGCTTTGTTTAGGGCTTACCATACTGGCATTGGCCATGGCTTCCTGCGAGTCTGACTTTACGAATCGCCCGCCTGAGGATGCCATCAGCCTAGACGCGTACTACGCATCTAATGAACAAGTGGCATCCGCCACGAATGTGCTGTATTCGCGCACCTGGTTTTTATTCCAGACGAAATTTCTCTATGCGGTAAGCGAAGTCGGATCAGGCAACATGTACAGCGGCTCGTCCGACGTAAGTGCCATGGTGAACTTCTCGCTCAATGGCAGTGACCCGGAATTGAAAAACGGCTGGGATGCACTGTGGGGCAACATCGCACAGGCGAACGCCATCATTAACTTTCTTGAGGCCCGTACGGGTCCGGCAGTTGATCCGGAAGTACTCCAGAATACCATCGGTGAGGCATATTTCCTCCGTGCGACAGCCTACTTCTACCTGGTGCGCTTGTGGGGCCCAGTGCCGATCATCGAGAACAACCTCGATTATATCAACCAACCACAGTTGAGTACGAACCGAATTGAGGACATCTATACACTGATCGAACGCGACTACCTGGCCGCTATCGACCGTTTGTATGAGAAAAACCGCGGCAGTAACTACTCGGCTAACGGTCACGTATCAAAAGGATCGGCCAAATCGATGCTGGCAAAAGTGTATCTTTATGAGAAAAAATACACCGAAGCACGCCAAATGGCAGAGCAGGTAATCAACAGTGGTGAGTTCAAGCTCTTGGGCGGATCGCAACTGCCTGGTAAATCGTACTACGACCTGTTCACCTATCCGAACAACAACAACGAAGAGTCGATCTTCGCCCTGCAATGGCAATGGGATGGTACTTATGGTTCTGGTAACATCTGCAACACCCAGTTCGGTATTTCAAGTGCCAACCTGACCACGTCAAACTGTTCGTATGGTGGTGTATTTGGTCCGTCACAAGACGTGCTTGACCTCTACACTGACAGCGACCTTCGCAAACACGCTACCCTGATGATTCCGGGCGATACCTACCCTGACGTAAAAGTACTGGTCAATGGCGGACAAACCGAACAAACGGGCTTTACCGTGCCTCCTGCCGACCAGATTGGCGGACAAATGGCCGGAGCGGCAATCAAGAAATACTGTATCGGTATCGCGAATGGCGACCAAACCGGACCTACCCAAATCGGAGGTAACGGCGCGATGTCGAACAATACCTACATCATGCGCTATGCCGACCTCCTCCTGATCCATGCGGAAGCGGTTCTGGCCGGTGGTGCCAGTACATCGGATGCAGCGGCCCTTGCTTCGTTCAATGCCGTACGCAACCGCGCCGGTCTTGCCAGCGTCTCGTCGATAACATTTGATGACATCTTCGTCGAAAGAAGAAAAGAGCTTTGCTTCGAAGGTGATTTCTGGTTCGATCTGGGCCGTCTGCCACGTGCACAGGCCATTGCCTTCATGGCCGCGCAAAACCGGGGCAATATGTTTACTGAGCAGTATTTTACGCCAGACGAATCTGATTTCTACCTGGATTATCCAGATGCAGAAGTGGCTAAAAACCCACTGCTTCTTGAAGATCCCGTTCCTTATGAATTCAACTAAAAAAAATGGATTATGAAAAGAAAAACAATGATGAAAGCGTTCGCCTACTTCCTCCTCGCAGGCAGCATGGCGCTGGTGAGTTCTTCGTGTTCCTCCGAAAGTGAGGGCGGCGGCGGCGCACCTATGATTGAAAGTGTGGCGGCTGCGGCCGATGCCAACCTTGAACCGGTAACCGTCGGGTATGCCGCCAATATGTATGTCATACATGGCTCAGGCTTCACTTCGACGCAAAAGATCTATTTCAACGATACGGACACGTATTTTAACCCCGTTTTGGTGACCGACACGGATATCTTCGTGACGATCGATCGTGACACCCCATATGCCGATGTATCGAACAAGCTCCGTGTCGTCACTAAAAATGGTGAAGCTGAATTCGACTTTGTAGTGGCTCCACCAGCACCGGGCGTACACAGCTTCAACCCGATCAATGCGGCCGACGGACAGGAAATCACCATCTACGGATCGTATTTCCTCAATCCGGTTGTGATGGTAGGTGACGCACAGGCACAGGTCGTATCGAGTACCCTGACGGAAATTCGCGCGATCCTGCCAGCCGGCTCACAGAACAAAAAGGTTACGGTGACTACGATTTCCGGATCAGCCGAGTATGGAACGGCAGTAGGTACTGCCATCTATGACGACGTTTTCTACAGTCCGTGGAACATCGAAAGCTGGAACAACCACGAGTATGTGACCAACTTTGCACAGGCCGCACAAGGCACCACCTTCATCAAGAAGTCGATTGAAGGATGGGGTAACATCCAGGGGAACTGGAACTGGAACGACCAATTGTCGAACTACACCGGTATTCACTTCTACCTTCGTTCGGATGACGCCGGAAAACTGGTATGGATTGTAAACGGCAACGGATGGGGCAACGCCGACCATGCGATCAACACAACGAAAGACTGGAAAGAAGTGCGCCTGACGTGGGCACAGCTCGGAAACCCGGCGGCCCTTCAGAACATTTCGTTCCAGGAGTTTACAGGAAGTACACATAATTATTACATCGATAACATCGGCTTTACGGTCGACTAATCGTTAGTATTGGTTGAGTTAGTTATTGAACGCATTCCCCGGATGGCTCCGGGGAATGTTTCATTAGATACCCTATGAAAAAAATCCTTTTAGCTACTACCCTTTTCGGCCTGACCGCCTACGCACAAACCGTCACCAAATTTGAAGGCCTGGCCCAGACGCCTCCCATGGGATGGAATTCCTGGAACACCTTCGAGACGCATATTAGTGAATCACTCGTAAAAGAAATGGCCAACCAACTCGTCGCTTCCGGCATGCGCGACGCCGGCTACACCTATATCGTGCTCGACGACGGCTGGATGGCACGGGAACGCGATGCGGAAGGCAACCTCGTCCCTGACCCGGAAAAGTTCCCGTCGGGAATGAAGGCGTTAATCGACTATGTTCACTCTAAAGGACTGAAGTTCGGACTCTATAACTGCGCGGGTACCAAAACCTGCGCCGGTTATCCGGGCACCCGCGGATATGAATACCAGGATGCCCGATTCTATGCCAAACTCGGCATCGACTACCTCAAATACGATTGGTGTAACACCAAAGGCATCTCTGCCCGCGAAGCCTATGCCACCATGAGCGATGCCCTGAAAACCGCCGGACGTCCGATCGTGTTCAGCCTTTGTGAGTGGGGCGACAACCAGCCGTGGGAATGGGCGACGCCAGTGGGTAATCTCTGGCGGATATCCGGTGATATCTACCCCTGCTTCGACTGCGAGTTCAAACATCCTGAAAACTGGTCGTCATGGGGTGTGATGCGGATTGTGGAAATGCGAAAAGACATCCGCAAATATGCTGGCCCCGACCATTGGAACGACTTCGACATGATGGAAGTCGGCAACGGGATGACCCTGGCCGAAGACCGAAGCCATTTTACCCTATGGTGCATGCTCGCATCGCCGTTGATGGCCGGAAACGACCTTCGGGCCATGACACCCGCCACACGCGAAATACTGACGAATACCGAACTCATTGCCGTCAACCAGGACCGGTTGGGCATTCAGGGATTTAGGGCAGAGACCGACAACGGACTCGAAGTATGGGTAAAGCCCCTGTCGGATGGATGGGCGTTTACGTTCCTCAACCGCTCCGATACACCCCGCACCTTTCGCTACGATTGGAAGGAGCATACCGTAACCGATCCCGACTTCGGCACTACCTTTGACGGGAAAATAGTATATTACATCCGCGATCTATGGGCGCACCGCGACAAAGGTACCACCCAAAAACCGCTCTCGATTACACTGGCACCACATGATGTAACCACCCTAAAACTCTACAAAAAATGAAAAACTGGCTTTTCCTTCTGCTACTACCGCTCGTCGCAATAGCACAAACACCCCCGCCTTATGGCGCGCTGCATGTCGAAGGCACCCAACTCACGGGTGAAAACGGACAACCCGTCGTCTTGCGCGGCACCAGTTTCGGTTGGCACTGCTTCTGGCCGCGCTTTTATGAATCCCAAACCGTTTCATGGCTGAAAAAAGACTTCGGGGCGACGGTCGTGCGTGCCGCCCTCGGCGTCGAACAGGGAAATGAAAAATCCTATCTGGCCGATCCTAAATTCGGGATGAAATGTATCGAAAATGTCATCCAGGGCGCACTGAAGTCAGGCGTATACGTAATCGTCGACTGGCACAGCCACAACATCAACCAGGCAGAAGCCGAAGCCTTCTTCGACCTCATCTCGAAAAAATACGGGAAAAATCCCCACATCATCTACGAAGTGTTCAACGAACCGGATGAAGAGACCTGGCCAGAAGTAAAGAAGTATGCCGAAGCCGTAATCGCCGTAATCCGGAAGAACGATCCCGATAACATCATACTGGTGGGCTCACCCCGTTGGGACCAGGACGTGCATCTTCCGGCGGCCGATCCCATCAAGGGCTATTCCAACCTGATGTATACGATGCACTTCTATGCCGCTACCCACGGCAAATGGCTGCGCGACCGGACCGATCAGGCCCTTTCGGCCGGACTCCCCATCTTCGTATCCGAATGTGCCGGTATGGAAGCGACCGGCGACGGACCACTCGACACCACCGCCTGGAACGACTATGTTGAATGGATGGAAAGCCGGAAAATCAGTTGGGTGATCTGGTCGGTTTCCTCCAAAGACGAGACGTGTTCGATACTGCGCCCGTCAGCGTCCTCCACCGGAAAATGGCGAGAAATGGACATCAAGCCATGGGGACAGATGGCGCGGGAGTCGATCAAAAAGCACAGCGGAAAACAGCCGTAAGGAAATGTCGGGTGTAAAAGGAATCCCGTATTTTAGCATTGTCAAAAACTTCTGGCAGTGGCAAACATCAAATCGATCTATTCGATAAAGGACCTTGAAAACCTCTCGGGCGTAAAGGCCCATACCATACGGATCTGGGAACGGCGGTACCATTTGCTGGCCCCGATGCGCACCGATAACAACATCCGGTATTACGATACCACCAACTTTCAGAAATTGCTGAATGTGGTGGTATTGTTGCGTTATGGCTTCAAGATATCTAAGTTGGCGAAACTGACGGAAACGGAGATACAGGCACGGGTCAACGAAATCCGTTCCGATAAATACGACCGTGACCACGTAGCCCATCAGTTCAAGTTGGCGATGATGACCTTCGACCAGCAACTGTTTATGGAAACGTATGATTCACTCCTGCCCGATCGGTCGTTCCGGGAGATTTTCTTCGACTATTTCCTTCCCTTATTCCACGACATTGGCGTGTTGTGGCAAACCAAGACCATCACACCGGCACACGAACACTTCATCAGCTATTTGGTGCGATTGAAAATATTGGCCAATACCAATGCCCGTATGGCGGCTCGTGCTACGCCTTCCGGACAGGTCTACGCCCTTTTTCTGCCTCACGGAGAAATACATGAACTGGGGCTGCTGTATCTCAACTACGAATTGGTGTTCCGCGGCCATCATACCATTTACCTGGGCGAAAACCTGCCCATTGACACGCTCGAAGGATTCAAGACGCTGTTTGAACAGGTCACCTACATCAGCTACACCACTGTAGCTCCTTCACCCGATGCGCTCGACGACTTCATCACCGAAATGGCTACACGCGTACTGACCAAGAACGACGCCTTTTGGCTCGTGGGCGGCCGGCTGTCAGATAAAACGTCTCCTGCGCCGCCTATCCAGTTTTTTGGATCGCTACGCCAGATCGTGGAGGCCCTGCCTGATTAAATTGAAAATAAAAAAAGGGAGACTCTCGTCTCCCCTTTCCTTGGCATAACCAAACCAAAACACATATTAAAGACTAGGCAATAGTACTTTATCCACTACATGAATAACACCGTTTGAAGCCTGAACATCGGTAGCAGTGATGTTGCTGACGCGGTTACTGGCATCGGTAATTTTTGCCCCTCCAGTCAGACTGATGGTGAATGTCTGACCTTGATACGTCGTGATCGGAGGCATATTGTTAGTAAGAGAAGTTGACAGGACGTTAGCGCCGGTGACTACGTGGTATTTCAACGTGTTCTCAAGGGTAGCCTGTGGAATGTTTGCCAATCCGGCAAGATTCAGCTCTGCCAATAGATTAGTGAACGCCGTGTTAGTTGGAGCAAAAACGGTAAAAGGACTGTTGGCTGTTCCGGACAGGATGCCGGCAAAGTTCGGCTGATCATTGCGGGTCAACGCCTGGACCAAGATAGAAAAGTTCGGGTTGGCGATCGCATGGTTCACGATAGTAGGCAGGTCCAATACGTTGTCAACGATGTGGATTACGCCATTTTTAGCGTCGATATCCGCCGTTACAACGGTACCACCGCCGTTAGATGCGCCGCCGTTCAGCACCACACCGCTTGCCGTGTTTACGAACATACTTAGCGTGTTAGTAGACGAAGCACTACCTTTCGCAAGTGTTTTCACATAACCGGTTGTCAATTGACCCGACGTTACCTCACCTGCAATAACGTGGTTGAGGAGAATTTCTGTCAATGCCGCCTCAGGCACCGCATCTACTGATGCAAAACCTTTCGCCTGAAGAAAGGCATTGAACTTGTCGTTGGTCGGTGCGAACACCGTGTACTTTGTAGTTCCGTCGAGTGTAGCATCGAGTCCGGTGCGTTGTAGCGCACTTACCAGTACACTCAGGTTGGCATTGCCTGCCGCAATTTCTGTGATGGTTTTGTTGGATGTGCTGTTGTTGTCATCGTCACTGTCGCATGACCCTAACGTCACGAGACAAAGAAGTAAAGCAAATTTTTTCAAGTGTGTTTTCATAGCTATTGGTTTTTTTTTGTTGCCGTAAAAGTACCAACGAAATCGATTTGTTTAATGCTTTTACAAAAAGATTAAACAAAGTTCAATCAACATTTTTTTGCTAATTCACCCATAACACCCACAACTGCCTGTAAAAGTGAGACTTACATAAATAAAAATGTTCAACCTAATTTGCGAATAGGTTGAACAAAATCGTTTTCGTATCGTACGTTGTGGAAAGAACGTGCTTCCGTACGGCCGCGGAACCCGTCTGTTATTGTTTAAGGAAGATATACCCGCCTTTCTCCGCACCCCAGACCTGCTTGCCTTCGCTGTCGAAGCCCTGGTCCCATGAGACGATCTTGCCGGGCGATACGGTAACAGTGGATTTGGCGAAGCTGGCGCCGCGGAGTTCACTCGGACAGGTTTTGTCGCCGGTTTTACCGGAATACGTGCCTTTATCGGTTTTGTCTAATACCACCTCACAGCCCGCTTTCAACTCGATGCCATCCAACGGCAACGCGTCAAGGGCTTCGGGCGTTTTCCAACTGCCGATCCATTTTTTCTCGTCTTTCAGCGTATACACCTCACTCACATACTGCCCATTCCGCATCGAAAGGCGGTAAATGCGCACGCGATACGGCTTATCCTGGCGATTGGCCAACGCCTGCTCTACATATAGGTAATGACCACGGTCTTTCCAGATCGGCACCATCCGGAGGGAAATGTTGTAGTAATTGGCGCTGTCGGCCTTTGCCTGTATTTCAGAGGAATAGGTGCCCGCCATCGTGCGCTGGAGATCATCCAACAGTTTGGTTTCTTTTTGGGCGAAAGACGATAGCGATAACAGGAACAGGCAAACAAGGGTAGCAAGGCGTTTCATGACTATTTTTTTGCAAAGGTAGGAAGTTACCCGATTCGTCGGTGCGCTGTTTTAGCGTTTGCTGAACCCGTCCACACGGGAATTTCTGCGATATTGGCAACGCATCGGATGTTCCTAAACGAGTCTGTCCGTAACCTTGTCTTACCTTCCTGATGTTCCGCTATATGACCGATTGCGCACTTATACTCCCCCATCAATTGTTTCGGCAACTTCCGTTTGCACCGATGCCGGCTTACCTTGTGGAAGAAGCCCTGTTCTTTCGCCAGTTCCGCTTCCATAAACAAAAAATCGCCTTCCATCGTGCGAGCATGACGGCCTATGCCGACTACCTGACGGGCAAAGGCTACGAGGTGCGCTACATCGCTTCAACGGACGCCGAGTCGGATGTACGCCTGCTGCTGCAACGGGTTTGTGGGGATGAAGGAACTACGCTCCACTGCTACGACCCCGTCGACGACTGGATCCAGCGGCGGATCGGGAAGAACGCATCGTCGGTGGTATGGTACCGGACTCCGTCTTTCCTGCTCGACAAAGCCGACCTTCACGCGTATTTCGGCCGCGACCTCAAATCCTTCCATATGGCCGATTTCTATGCCCTGCAGCGCAAGAAGTTCCGGATTTTGATGGACGGCAGCAAGCCGGTCGGCGGCAAATGGAGCTTCGATGCCGACAACCGGAAGCGCTATCCGGCGAAAGCCACGCCTCCGCCGGTGCGGTATCCCGATGCGGATGCTTATTTCCGGGAAGCCGTATCCTACACCCACGCCCATTTCAGTGAAAACCCCGGCACGTTATCGGAAGGTCCGCTCTATCCCACGAATTTCGAAGAAGCCGATCGCTGGCTCGACGATTTCCTCGAAAACCGCTTCCACGGCTTTGGTCCGTATGAAGACAGCATCGTCGCCAACGAAACCATCCTGCACCACAGCGTGTTATCGCCGATGCTCAACGCCGGGCTGCTCGAACCGGGGCACGTACTCGAACGCATCCTCGCTTTCGCGGAACAACACGACGTGCCGCTGAATTCTACGGAAGGACTGGTGCGGCAACTCCTCGGCTGGCGGGAATTTGTCCGGGGTGTGTACGAATACCGCGGACGCCAACAACGCACCTCGAACCGTCTGGGCCATACGCGGGCGCTGCCGGCCTCCTTTTATGATGGCACCACGGGCATCCCACCCATCGACCAAACCATCCGGAAGCTGCTGAAAACCGGCTACGTGCACCACATCGAGCGGCTGATGGTGTTGTCGAGCTTCATGAACCTCTGTGGCTTCGCCCCCAACGCCGTTTACCAATGGTTTATGGAACTGTTCATCGATGCCTACGACTGGGTGATGGTGCCCAACGTATATGGCATGGCGCTGTTTGCCGATGGTGGGATGATGAGCACCAAGCCTTATGTCAGCGGCAGCAACTATATCCGCAAGATGAGCGACTATAAATCAGGTGAATGGGAAACCATCTGGGACGCGTTGTTCTGGACCTTCATGGACCGCCATCGTCCGGTATTTGGCACCAACCCCCGTTTAAGCGTGCTGATGTCGCATTGGGACAAAATGGATGGGGAAAAGAAAGCGAGTTTAGTGGCGAAAGCGGAGGTTTTTTTGAGTAGGCAGTTTTAGTCGCAGTCGCAATCGCAGTCACAGTCGCAGTCGCAGTCGCGGTAACAGTCACGGTCGCACTAACCACTCAACTATAGGTGTGGTAGGCCTCTATTGTAGTGATCCCGATGGCGCAATTTCTAGCAGGTGATGTAAACCTTGCTTTCCTGTTTTCATCATTATTAATCGTCTTCGTCTTTTTCAGCGTTATTATTGTCGGTCGCAGGAACACTATTACTGCTTCTTATTTCGGTGTGTCTTATTTCACCGCCAGTTGTACCTGTCTGTTTAGCAAAGAATAATACTACAAATGCGAAAATCAATGTTGTTATTGAAATTATCGAAGAAAAAGATTTTTGTTTAAAGCTCGCCCAAAGTCCTAGCAAAGAAATGCCACCGAGAAGGTAAGAAAGTAAAGCGAATGTTTCTGCTGTTTCTTCGTGGGTTTCTATAACGTTTTCTGTAACTCCATTTATGTTTTCTACCACTTCTTCTGCACCTTCACCTGTATTCATAGCTGCTATTGTGGCTAACGAACCGAACACAAAAATCATCAATGCCGTTCGTTTCACCGCTTCTGATTTTGAAATAAGTCCTGTAATAAATACGATTACCCCTACAATAGGGAAAATGATTGGTAAATGATTTACCACTAAATGCCAATGTGCTCCGTTCATATTTTTGTTTTTTAAATTAAATGGTTACTCCAAATAGGTAACCAACTAACGCAGAAAGTACCATTGCAATTGTTCCCCAAATTGTAATTCGCAAGATAGCCTTTTTAATGCTTGAACCACCTGTTTTCGCAGATGTGGCTCCTAAAATGACGAGAGAAATTATTGTAAAACCGATGGCGCATTCTATGATAAAAAGTAAATACTTTAACTGGCGAATTTATAGGTATTGACATAGGAACTTTGTCTTTGAACTACTGCAAATATTCGACTGATGAGTTTACATCGAATATTGTTCATGATCCGATGGCTCGGATTTTGTTAGTGAGAGGCACGAGCGAGACGCTCGCGGGAGCGGGGGCAGTCGTGGTAAGCAATCAGTGAGATGCTATTCGTTACTGTCGTAGTGAACCGCTTTTTCCCGAAATTAGCATCTGATATACCCCCTTCACGCCTACCGCGACTGAGGAAGATATCCGATAAGACGGCATCCCCATGTACGAACCTTTCCACTCCGATTACCACCGCCTCGACGACCTGCTCGAAGCCGTGAAAAAACAAAGTCTGCAGTACCTCGGCGCATTACCTGAACGCCCTACCCGGGCAGGGGCACCGCCGCCGAACGAACCCGCTGCCTTACCGCTTGACGGACTAGGGGGCGAAGCGGCACTGCAACGGTTCAATGAGCGATGGGAGTCGCAAATGGTAGCCTCCTCAGGTCCGCGCTATTGGGGCTTTGTCACGGGGGGATCCACACCCGCTGCCCTCGCCGGCGACATGCTGACCTCTGTATACGACCAAAATACCCAAAGTGTCAACGGCCACGGCGACGTATCGGCAGCACTCGAACGGGAAACCATCGACCTGTTGCGCGATTTGTGGGGACTCCCCGCCCACTTCTTCGGAGGCTTCGTAACCGGCGCTACCATGTCGAACTTTACCTCGCTGGCAGTGGCCCGTCAGTGGTGGGGCCGCCAAAAAGGCATCGACATAGCCAAAAACGGCATGCCCGACGGTATACGCATCTTTTCCGCATCGGCGCATTCCTCCGTCATCAAATCGCTGTCAATGCTTGGCATCGGAAGCCGTAACCTCATCAAAGTCGCTACCCTGCCTGACAACCGCGAAGCCATGGACCTGCACGATCTTGACACCCACCTCGCACGGCTCGCGCCTGAAGAACCTTTCATTATCATCGCCAGTGCCGGTACGGTCAACAGTGTCGACTATGATGATTTCACGGGTATCGCTGCCCTTCGCAAACGCTACCCCAACGGTTGGTTGCACATCGACGCCGCCTTTGGAGCCTTTGCCGCCTGTTCCCCCGCGCACCGGCACTATCTGGCGGGTTGGGAAACGGCCGACAGCATCACCGTCGATTGCCACAAATGGCTGAACGTGCCCTACGATAGTGCCGTCTTCCTGATCGACGACAAACACCGGATGCACCAGGTCGAAACCTTCCAGAACTCGAACGCTCCCTACCTCGGTGATCCGATGGAAACCTTCAACTACCTCAATTTCCTGCCCGAGAACTCCCGCCGCCTCCGCGCCCTGCCCACCTGGTTCGCCTTACAGGCCTACGGAAAAAGCGGCTACGAAACACTGGTGACACGCTCGATCGCAAACGCCCAACAACTCTCGGCGCTGGTTGAGCAGAGTCCGTATTTTGAACTCCTCGCGCCGGTATGGCTCAACAACCTCGTCTTTACCCTACAACCCCAGAACGGCTGGACCGCCGACCGTTTTCTGCACGCCCTTACCCAAACCGGGCGCGTCTTTATGACACCTACCATCTGGAACGGCACCAAAGCCCTCCGGGCCTCGTTTGTCAATTGGATGACAAGACCGGAAGACGTAGAGGAAGCCTTTACCCTGATGGAACAACTGGCGTCGCATCCGATGCCGGAAAACGTATAACACCTCCTTTAGACACTTTCCCGATGAAACTGATTACCCTCCTTCTCACGATTTTTTCGCTTACCACTGCCCACTCCCAAAACCGCTTTCCCGACCGCTGCATCGGCGCCTGGAAAGGCGTGATGACGATACAGAACCAGTCGGGTAAAACCGTTGACAGTGTGCCGGTGGTGTTTACGGTGGCGAAACTCGACGCCAACAGTTGGACGTGGAAAATGGAGTACAAATCGGAAAAATACCCCATCATCAAAGACTACAAACTCATAGCAGATTCCCAACAAGAGAATGTCTACCGCACCGATGAAGGCGATGGCATTGCGATCCGCGAACAGGTGTTCGGGTCGCGGCTGATGTCGTTTTTCGAAACCGACAACATCCTGCTGACCGCCACCTACGAACTTCGCGACACCACGCTCTACTTTGAAGTCGTAGCTGCTAATAAAGGGGCCGTCGAAACGCATAATGGCGTGGGCAGCTATCCGATTACGAATGTGCAGAGCGTGGTGCTGACGCATATTGAGTAAATGCACAAATCTGCCGATTGGATCATGGTGTTCGCAACGGAACGCACCCGAAAAGAGCGCACCAAATTGAAAAAGAACAACCTGCTTTATGTCATAAAGCGACGCACTGGTCGAAGCACCATGATTATAAGGAGTGTAACGCCGACCAGTATCGCTATCAAGACGATAAATAGCGTCTCGATTACTGTAGTTCATCATTTAATCGGTAGCTAAAACAAAGTCGGGCGTACAAGTGGCGAAATGATAGAATGAACGTTCTATAACTCTTTGGTGCTGACTTTAAATAATTTGTAATCTTTTACCTATACAAAAAAATGAGCCACGGCAGAAATTATAACAATAAAATAGTATTTTGGAAGTTTGTAATTTGGGATATATTCCCTACGTTAGTCACAAATTTATATGCCGTCATCATGGTCAATGTCGCACTAATCTATGGCCAAACTACTGGTAATGTATATATTAAGTCCTTATTAGATAAAGAGGAAAGGATACAAGTCGTGTGCAGTTCGCAACAGCCGTCAGGGTTCCAGGAAGTACTGCCAGCCAACACGGATGTCGTTCTGATTGAGTATGAAACGGCCCGGACAAACGGAATGGAAATTTGCCGTCACCTGCACAACCAGTATGAAGACTTGCGTACGCTGGTGTTTTCAGAAACAGCAAAGCAAGATGCCATACGTGTGGCTTTTGCATCAGGTGCGTGTGGCTTCGTACTGAACGTGATCGAACACAACAAGCTCGCCACCGCCATTTTGTCAATGTATACGCACGGCTTTTATATCGATCCGGCCATCGATGATAAACTGCGTGCCGAGGTCCACGGAACGTTTCGCCTCTTACGCGACAACCATCGAATACCACCCTTGTTTTCCGGTAAGGAACTGATCGTACTCAAAATGGCTTGCGACCAGTTCAGCAGTATTGAAATGGCAGACCGCCTACACGTTAACGTTCGCACGATCGACTCGCATCGGAAGAATATCATGACAAAATGTGGCGCCAAGAACTTTGTGGGAGCTATCATTTTTGCGCTGAGAGGCGGTTACATTTCGCTGGAGTAACGATAAAGGTACAGTTACATCGTGGTGGATTAATGCAGTACCTTATATCAGAAAATGACTTGAGCCTATTATTCATCCGTAGTGCCTCAAAACGTTTCCCGGATTTACTTAATCTTATTAGTTAAATCAATCACGTTAAAAAAAATGCCTTCTTAAAAAAATAATTGACGACATGAAACCGTCCTTTTTGTTTGCTATCCTGTTTAGTTTTATTTCTTCGTTTTACTACGCACAATGCTGGAAAAACGTGTCGGCAGGTTTGGGCCACACTATTGCCATACGCCATGACGGTACGCTGTGGGGATTTGGAAGTAACGCCCAATACCAATTGGGAGACGGTACGAATCAACAACATAACACTCCTGCGCAGATTGGCACGGAAAGTAATTGGGGTGTCTCCGCCACTGGGAGCAACATTACGGTTCTGGTTAAAACCAATGGAACTTTATGGAGTACGGGGCTTGGCACGTATGGAGAGTTGGGCAATGGCGTTGAGGCATCCATCCATACAGTTCCAATCCAAATCGGCACCGACACTAACTGGTGGTCCGTCTCGATTGTGGGAAAACACGTCTTGGCTCTGAAAGCAGACGGCACCTTATGGGCTTGGGGTAACAATTCATTCGGACAACTCGGCATCGGAAACACCAATATGCAGCCAGCTCCCGTACAGGTGGGAACCGATTCGAATTGGAAAATGGTTGCGGCAGGTGGTGATCATTCTTTGGCCCTACGCACTGATGGGACGTTATGGGCATGGGGAAATAATTATGCTGGGGAAGTCGGACTAAACACGTTCGTGGACCAATATTTACAGCCTATACAAGTAGGAACGTCCAACCAATGGCAGTATGTATGGGCCGGTAACGATTGTTCTTTTGCGATTAAATCGGATGGAACCTTGTGGGCCTGGGGAGCGAATACTGCCGGGAAACTCGGAGCCGGGAATACACAGGGGTATAGGGCCCCCATCCAGGTAGGGATGGGCGAAAACTGGATTCAGGTCAGGTCACTGTCACAAAATACTTTTGCGATGACGGCAGACGGAAGAATCTTTGGTACGGGTTTTAATGCGTCCGGGCAGCTAGGCAATGGGACTACTAATGGCAGTTTAAGTTTTATACAGGTCGGCACCGACTCGGGTTGGACAACTTTTGGAAGTTGTTTTTGGCTAGTCGCCATAGACGGTGATGGTAACATGTATAGCTGCGGCAACAACAATGCGGGGCAACTGGGCATAGGCTCCACCGAAAATCAGTCCCAACTGGTACCCGTGGCATGCGCGCCGCTGGCGTTACCCGATTATGACGTGGAATCGGCTTTTTTCTGGCCAAACCCGTCGTCCGATTCCATTGAGTTCAGTAGTTCTTTCGCCTCTGTGCGGATGTATGACCGCAC
>JAIXYI010000031.1 GCA_027490305.1 Flavobacteriaceae bacterium | reverse complement strand
TTAGCGGAGTAATTTTCGGCTACTTTTCCGAGGCTGATGACGGAAACCACCCGTCTGCTTCGTTGCATTTCCTCGCGATAGCGCCGCTATCGCTGCGGAATGCGCCTTGCATCCAAGTGATTTCCGCCATCCTGACTTCATGCTTATATCGAACTCACGTTAAATAGGGTAGGATGCCCATTTTTCGGTTTTCGTCTTCTATTCCCTTTCGTTGATGCAGAAACCGTTACTTATCAGGCTGAAATTTCCACGAAACCTACCACCTAAATGAGGGCGTTAGTACTCGTCATTTTGATCGCCACGTGCAGTTGGGCACAAGAGAAAGCGCCGCTCTCTTCGCAGGTGTTCCGCGAACTATCCGAACTCCCAGAATTCCGGGGCTTTCGTGACGGCGGCGGACAAGTTATATCTGAACCCGGACGTCCTTCCCTACCATTTGTACTGTCAGTCTGGCTCAGTGATTCCAAAACCCTCTTTGCCTTACTCGAAATCGTAACGCGTGACGATGCGGGAAAAGCCTACTTCCGCCTACTCGATACGCTGGCACTACCCGCTTCTACACCCTATCGCCAGTATCGGATGACCGATTGCGACGTAGCGCAAAAAACATGGCCTTGTGTGCTGGAAGTCGAATTCGATGACGACGGAAAACCCTTTCCCACGCCGAAAAAAGCCTGGTACCCTGACCTGTCATCCAGGCGATTTGAGGCTTTCGCCGATACCAAACGCCTTCGTTGCACCGACGAAGACGAAGGTGGCGGATGCTCGGGTGAATGAAGGTGTAGTGCAAAAACTTCCGTATCTTTCCCTTGTTCAAAACACACCATGAAAATCAAACACGCTGTCATTTCGATTGCCGCCGGCTTTGCGTTCGACTTTGTAGGCGCTTTCTGGAAGATCATGCACTGGCCGGGCGCGAACATTTTACTGATGATCGCCCTCCTGCTTAAAGTGAGTGGCCTGGTCGCGCTGATTATCAAACTGGTCTCGAACAAGCGAATTCGGGATTTTATGAATCAATAACCTGCTATGGAGCTGTCCGACGACCACAATAAGCCTGCCGAAACAATCGCCATCCGGCCTTTCCTGGGTGCCGCGAACTTTGAAATATCCCGCGCCTTTTACCGCGCAATCGGATGGACCGAAACCGTTCTTTGGGATGGATTCGTGCTGTTTTCGACGCCGTCGGGTCTTTCGTTTTACCTGCAGGACGCCTATGTAAAAGACTGGATCGATAACACGCAAATGTTTATGGAAGTCGCCGATGCCGATGCCTTCTATGATAAACTGGCGGCACTCGATCTTCCCACACAGTTTGAAGGCGTACGCCTGACGCCCGTTCGGCATGCCGGTTGGGGACGTGAGTGCTTCCTGTACGATCCGTCGGGTATACTGTGGCATTTTGGAACCTTTACAACAACACTATGAAACGATACTTTCTTGTACTGCTGATCCTCGCCTCACTTTCCACCTCGGCCCAACTATCCGAAAGCGCGTTGATAGGGAAATGGAAGGTATCGGAAGTCGTTTTGACTGCGGAAGATCCCGGCACGCGACAACTCTACCAGGGATTTAAAGACGCCTTGTTTGTTTTCTCGTCTGATCACCACATGCAGTTTTCCTCGCCCAGCACGTCGCGCACATTCGGACTGATTGCGACTAAACTGGCTTCTAATGATTGGGTATTAGAAGGAAAAAACCTTCGCATCGGCTCAAAAGCCGACCATTTCCAAACCATGCAAATCTCCGTCGACGGTTCCGGCAGCAATACGTTTTTTGTGCTTGAGGGTACGCCTGTCCGCTTACGGATGACGAAACAATAACCGAACTACTCCTTACTGTCATTTACCATTTCGCTCCTATGAAAGCATTGTTTTCTGTTTATCTCTCACTGATCGCACTCATCGCCACCGGTCAACAAGCGACCCGCCTGATTGTTCGGGGAGATGACATGGGCTACTCCCATTCCGGCAATGAAGCCCTGATCGAATGTTATAAAGGAGGGATACAGAAAACCATAGAAGTCATTGTGCCCTCACCCTGGTTTCCGGAAGCAGTGAAGATGCTACAGGAACATCCGAATGTGGATGTGGGTGTACACTTAACCCTTACCAGTGAATGGGACAATGTGAAATGGCGTCCGCTCACCAAGGCGGCTTCCCTTACGGATGAAAACGGCTACTTCCGACCGATGATATGGCCAAACCCGAACTATCCCGGAAAGGCACTGCTCGAAAACCACTGGGACATTCGCGATATCGAAGCCGAATTCAGGGCGCAGATCGAAATGGCCAAGAGATTGATTCCACAGGTCAGCCATATTTCATCGCATATGTGGTGTACGGAAATGACGCCCGAAGTGAAGGCCATGGCGAAACGACTGGCGAAAGAATACCAAATTGATATCGACCTTGACGAACTAGGTGTTACAATGGTTCGCTATGACGGCCCGTCGGGTACGCCTAAAGAAAAAATCGCGTCCTTTTTATCGGCTTTGTCGAAACTCGAACCCGGAAAAACCTATATGTTCCTCGATCACCCGAGCCATGACGATCCTGAATTGCGGGCGATTCATCATATCGGATACGAAAATGTGGCGGTAGACCGTGCCGGGGTGACGCAGTTATTTTTGTCACCGGAAGTGCGAAAATTCCTGTCGGACAAGCACATAGAGCTCATTTCCTACGCGGACCTTCGAAGTCGTCCATAACGGTCGAAACTTTTTTTTATTTTTTTTTTCAATCCAAAGCAACCCCTATTGCGTATATGCATCTACAAGGCATAACAATGGGAGAATTTGCTATGAACCTTACTTGTTAGATCGATTTGTTTTTGGTTTATGTTTATGGAAAGGCCATCCTCCCCCGGATGGCCTTTCTTTTTGCTTCGCTGACGTTCGTTATATTTGCGTCATGAGGATTCCAAAACGCGATATCGTTCTCTACGGTGTGGGCGCCGCGCTACTGCTGGTCGGGTTGGAAGCGGCACAATATCGGTTTACGGTTTCGGCCAACCGTTTTGAAATCTATGCGGCGGTCGTGGCGGTTGTTTTTGCCTGCATAGGCGCCTGGATTGCTACCTCGGTCAAACCCAAGTCTGCCAAAACACCAACTTTCGAAACCAATACGCCTACTTCTATCGCGGATGATGCCCTCCGCCAACAACTCGGCATTAGCGCCCGTGAAATGGATGTTTTACACTTAATGGCCGCCGGGCACAGCAATGAAGAAATCGCCGAGTGCCTGTTCATTTCCACCAATACCGTCAAAACACATAGCTCTTCACTATACGGAAAACTCGATGTCAAACGACGAACGCAGGCCGTAACGAAGGCAAAAAGCCTGGGACTTATTACCTAGTACCAATGGGTGATTTTGCGAAAATCACCCGAAAGTATGACCCTGTTTTGACGGTAACCGCGCACCTTTGACACCACTAACACAAAACTCACCACCATGAAAAAAGTCATTTGGACGTACGGAGCGATTGCTTCTTTTATTGTCGTAACGATGATGGTCGTTGCCGTCATCCTCCACGAAAACAATTCGAATAGTCAGGGGAGCATGGCGATTGGCTTTCTGGGTATGTTTATCGCCTTTGCCTTTAACTTCGTTGCGCTGGCCCGTTACCGTCGCGACCATGTAGCGGAAGGGCTTTCATTCGGTAAAGGACTTTCGATCTGCCTGCTCATTTCTCTTATTACGACCACCTCCTATGTGGCGGCATGGGGTGTTTCCTACCACTTTTTCTTTCCCGACTTTATGGATCAATGTCTGGCTATAGAAGTTGCCCAGTTTCAGGAAGCAGGCCACACCGCCCAGCAAATTGCAGCAGAAACCGCCGATACGAAATGGATGGCCGATCATTATGACAACCCGCTTGTATTCATTGGCCTCACCGCCATCGAGATTTTGCCGATCGCTCTGGGCATGTCGTTGCTTGCCGCGCTGATCATGAGACGAAAACCGGCATCCGGCGCCACCCGGATGTCGCATACCTAAAAAGAAAGGGCCGTCGGAATGACAGCCCTTTTCTTTTACAAAGTCACTCAGTTACTTCGTTGTTTTTACCCTCCTACTTCTCACGGTCAAACGGCAACTCGCGTCCCTGTACAAACAAGATCACCTTCGAGCGGTCTTCGTTGAACTGAACATCAAGTCCGGGCACGCCAAACTTGTCGTTGCCTTTTGATTCCAACGGAATGGGTGGGTTGTTCGGAAGCGTCAGCGTCAGCGTGCCTCTTTCATCGGAAAACGTCAATTTTACCGGAAGCATCGGATTGCCGAATACCCCGAGGAACTCCGTAGTGTCGATGGTGGTGTCTTTTTCGATTTTATCCTTGTCGGATGTCCAGACGTTGTTCACCGCGTTTACGTCAGGCAGGGCGTGATCCGGATCAAGCTCAATACGGGTGATTTCTTCGGTGGATGGAAAACGGAATGTCCATTGTTTGTTGCGTTGCCAAATTTCCACCGGAAGGGTTTTGCGCACTTTGGCACCGCTTTTGCCCGTTACTTCCACGGTTACCGGCATCGGCATTTTTTCCAGGTTGGTGATGGTGATGACCGTTCCTTTCTCGGGTTTGTTTTTCTGGTACATCACTTTGTCGATCTTCACATCGAAGCGCCAGTTGTGGATGAACCAGCCGCGCCAGAACCAGGAAAGGTCTTCCCCGGCCACATTCTCAATCGTACGGAAAAAGTCGTCCGGCATCGGGTGTTTGAACGCCCAACGGTGGGTATACTCGCGGAAGGCGCGGTCAAAACGCTCTTTGCCCAATACCTGTTCACGAAGAATGGTAAGTCCGGTAGCGGGCTTGTCATAGGCCAAAACGCCGAGGTTCGCCTCCTTCAATCCGTCAGGCATCGTGTAAATCGGCTCCAGATCAGGAGACGTCAATTCTTCGGATTTATAATTGACATTCGGGCGCTTGTAGAGGTATTCTCCTTTATTGAAATCTTCTGCGCTCAATGAATTGATGAACGTGTTGAAACCTTCATCCATCCAGGCGAAGAGACGTTCATTTGAACCGACAATCATCGGGAACCAGCCATGACCGAACTCGTGGTCGGTAACGCCCCACAGATCCGATCCTTTTGACGTATACTCACAGAACACGATGCCCGGGTATTCCATTCCACCTACAATCGACGCCACATTCGTTGCAGCCGGATACGGGTATTCGAACCAGCGTTTTGAGTAATTCTCAATGCTGGTCTTCGTGTATTCGGTTGACCGGCCCCAGGCGTCCATTCCGTCGCTTTCTACCGGATAGGCCGAGATGGCGAGGGATTTTTTTCCGCTTGGAAGGTTAATACGGGCCGCGTCGACGATAAAGGCAGCCGACGATGCCCACGACACGTCGCGCGCATTCTGGATGCGGAAACGCCAGGTGAGTTCTTTTTTGGCAGACGGGCGAGACGACGCTTCGGTCACTTCAGCCGCCGAACGGATCATCACCGTTTTATCGCTTTTTCGCGCTTCTTCCCACCGCTTTACCTGAGCTGCGGTGTATACTTCGGTCGGATTCAGCAATTCGCCGGAACACACGACAATGTGGTTAGCCGGAGCGGTAATCGACACGTCGAAGTTGCCATACTCAAGATAGAATTCACCGGCTCCCTGATACGGAAGCGTGTTCCATCCCCTTACATCATCGTATACCGCCATGCGCGGATACCATTGGGCTACTGAGAAAATATCGCCGTTTTTAGTCGACTGGACACCCATCCGGTCTGAACCGAAGATCGGTGACACGAACGAAAAATCAATCTTGAGTTTAACCGTACCGCCCGGACGAAGATCCGTTGGAAGGAACACCTGCATACGGGTATCGGTGATTTCATATTTCAGAACTTGTTCAGAGGCCTTTCCGTTCGCCGTCGACACCAGTTTGACGCTGCCTATTCGGTGCCCGCCGTCGAATTTTTCATTTTTATCTCCGTTACGGCTGCCCGTCACCGGGATGACCGCCTTACCGCGCGAATCGTTGGCGAAGAGGTTTTGGTCGACATACAGCCAGAGAAACGAGAGTTTGTCAGGACTGTTGTTGGTGTACGTCAGGATTTCGCTTCCGCGGATGGTACGCGTGGCCGGATCGAGTGACGCCGTCAGTTGGTAGTCGGCACGGTTCTGCCAGTAGGCCGGACCCGGTTGACCACCGGATGACCGCGTGGGACTTCCATCTTTGGTGTAAAACCCCGGTGCGAAGGCTTCGTGGTAGTCGTAATTGGACTTTACGTCCTCTTCCTGGGCCAACGCCGACAGGGAAACAAAGAGCAGCGAGGCCAAGGCCAGGCCACCCATGCGGAGATCTCTCATCTTCATAAAGGATTAGCGGGACAAATTAACAGAAAAAATACGAACACCGCATCTGAGTAGGTCCGCTGTTACCATAAAAATACGTTAAAGGTGGTACCACCGCCCGGAAAGGGCTACCGTGGCAAAAAATCGTAGCTTTGTCGTATGACCGAAATTACACTCCAAAACCGTGCAGTAAGCGCAACCATACGCCTCAAGGGAGCCGAGCTTGTATCCTTGCGCGACGCCAATGGCCGGGACTATATGTGGGAAGGCCGTCCTGACGTATGGGGCAAACACGCGCCGGTGCTTTTCCCGATAGTCGGAACCCTGAAAGGCAACCAGTATGTGCATGAAGGTGTAACCTATACGATGGGACGTCACGGTTTCGCGCGTGACAAGGTGTTTTCGATTGAACACCAATCGGATTCAGAAGCGGTATTCCTCCTAACGGATGATGCTGAGACGCGGAAAATGTATCCGTTTGCGTTTGAGTTCCGTATCCGGTATCGGCTTTCCGACAGCGCCCTGACCGTTACATATGAAGTGAAGAATACCGACACCTCTAGCCTTTTCTTTTCAGTCGGAGGCCATCCGGCGTTTGCGTTGCCCCAACCGTTCGACGCGTATTCGGTGGGTGTGGAGCCGGCGGGCGTGTTGACCTATCGCCTACTCGATAGCGACTTACTGTCGGATGAAACGGCGGAACTGGATGCAACATCGGGTAGCTTCGCACTTGATTATCGCCTTTTTGAGCGGGATGCTTTAGTAGTTACGTCGCAGCCATGTAAGACGATGACCATCCGCGAAGACGGTCGCGACCTGCTCTCGGTAGACCTAAGTGCCTTTCCGGATGTAGGCTTATGGACGAAACCCGGCGCGCCCTTCCTTTGCATTGAGCCATGGCACGGGTATGCCGATACCACAGATGCATCCGGCATACTTGAAAATAAAGAAGGCATTCGGCGGTTAGAGTCGGGGCACGACTTCCGTACTTCCTACACCATTACCCTCCATTCGCTATGACCGTTCCGACCCTTTACGTGAACTTCGATCCGTTTCCGGTTTTGGAAACCGAACGGATGATCCTGAAACAACTGGATGACCAACAGGTTGATATGCTCTTCGAATTGCGTTCCGATCCGGAGACGATGCGGTATGTCAACCGTCCGTTGGTGAAGACACGTGAGGAAGCCGAACAGCACCTGCAGTTGATTACGTCCAAAATTGAGGCGAATGAAGGGATCAATTGGGGACTTTATCTTCGCGACCAGCCCGATAAGGCGATTGGCGTGATGGGCCATTATAGGATACACGTTGAGCATTTTCGATCAGAGGTCGGATATATGGTATTGCGTTCGTATTGGGGGCACGGACTCGTTACCGAAGCCCTGGCCGCCCTACTTCGTTATGGATTCGAAACGATGCAACTCCATTCGACCGAGGCCATCATCGACCCTGCCAATATCGCATCGGCCCGTGTTTTGGAAAAAAACGGCTTCGTTAAGGAAGCGCATTACATAGAAAATGAATTTTTTGAGGGCGCTTTTATCGACTCTATGGTCTATTCATTGCTGAAAAGCCGTTGGCGTGCGCAACCACCCCGGTAAAATTCTATCTTTACAGCATCAAAACCATTGCACACATTAGTTATGAAATCACGCTTTTTACTGTTTTCCACGGCTCTTTTCCTGTCTATCTTCCTGAGCGGATGCGACATAGGATCTTCATCACAGCAAACCTGTACGGCGTCCGGCATCGGAACTGCCGCCACGGCCGTAACGGGTGAGGAAGGTGGCACCACCACTATCGCTGTGGGTACGCCTGTCACATTTGGTGTCTCGTTCAAAATTCCGGACCAATGCTACAGCTTTGACCGCTTCTACCAGCAGAATATCGATGCTACGGAGCGCCAGATAACGGTCAATACGAAATACGACGGTTGTAATTGCCAGGATCAGGAGAGTACGCTGACACAAACCTATACCTTCACTCCGACTACCGCCGGCACGTATGTTTTAAAGTTTAAGAAAAGTAACACCGATTATTTCGTACGAAACGTAATCGTAACTGAATAAGTAAAGTCCCGGGCAACCGGGATTTTTTTTGCTCGTGTTAGTAGCGCTATGAGATAACAGTTCCTTTCCGCATTGCCACAGATGTAGTATCTTTGCCGCCTGATGCAGAAAACGGCCAACATACTCAACAAGCGCGCGCGGTTCGACTACGAAATCCTCGAAACCTATACGGCGGGCATTGTGCTGACCGGTACCGAAATTAAATCGATCCGGTTGGGAAAGGCGCAAATTGCGGAGAGTTTCTGTGAATTCCATGAACTCGAACTTTTTGCCATCAACACGTATGTAGAAGAATACGCCTTCGGCAATCGCTTCAACCACGCGGCCCGAAGCGAGCGGAAATTGCTATTGAACAAGCGCGAACTGAAGTCGTTGCACCGCTCGGTGCAGGCCAAAGGACTTACTATCGTCCCGCTTCGACTCTATACGAACGAAAAAGGGTTGGCGAAATTGGAAATCGGACTATGCCGCGGTAAGAAGACCTACGACAAACGCGAATCACTCAAGGAAGCCGACAGCAAACGCGACCTTGACCGCATCAAAAAAGCCATGCGCTAGTCGCGCAGCATTTTGTAGCGCGTAACCCCGCGCGCATCCGACAATTCGATAATGTAGAGTCCGGAGGGCCAGGAAGTTGTATCAAGGTTTGTGGTGCCCTGCAGTAAGCCCTGATAGACCAAACGCCCCATCATACTATACACCTTTAGTTCTTTGGGTTCCGTTCCCGTCATTTCAATCGCCAGCACATCCCCAAACGGATTCGGATATACCTTCGCCATTGGCACTTCTTCCTCCCCTACCGAAAGAGCGCAGGTCGCGGGCGTTCCACTCGTCTGGAGGAAAGCCCCGTCTGTGACTTTCCAGTGAAACCATGTCCCACCTGAGCCTGTCTGCCAGTCGTTGAGTTTAAAATAGTGTTGACCCGTCATGGTGCCGGGCACGCGGTAGACCTTCAGCGCACTTCCTCCATAGTTCCAGGTGAGCGGTTGTCCCGCGCTGCAAAGTTCGGGTCCGAAATCGCCGCTGCATCCCGATTGCACTAAATAGGCAAACTCCTGATAACTCGGATAGTCGCCATAGACCCGGGCCAAACCTGTTTCGTCAACACACACCGCCACATATTCATTAGCGGCAATCCCAAATGACCGTACGTCATAATCCTGTGTGATACGTGCCATAAACGCCGAAAGACGTCCACGACGGTCGGGGTTATCAAAATGCGTATCGGTGATGACCGTTTCCAAAAACGGCACCGTCATAAAATCACCGGCTCCAATTGTCATATTCGAAGCATACGGGTTGGACGTGGCGGCAGATGATGTAATAGAACCATTCTGGGCTGAAAAGTAGTAACCACCGAGTACCGCCATTCCGGCGCTTGTGCCGCCAATCGGATAGTGTTTGACCGCCACATGCTCGTTGAGAAGGTCTCCAAGCGCATTGTTACGAAAATACGACACATAGTTGTACTGGTCGCCTCCCGCCAGCCAGATCATTTCAGCATTTGCTACTTTATTGAGTACGTACGGATTCGTCGCGCCCGCAACCGATGTGATAACGAGTGTCTCGACCGAATTTACGTTGATACCCAGTTCGCTGTAGAGGTAGTCGTTGTAGCCATCGCTTCCGGTAGCGCGAAGTACGACCACGTCGCCTCCGTCGGCTTGTTGAAGCAGCCATTTCATCGCATTGTCGTGTTCGGTAGCTCCACCCATTAGGCACACCCCGAACGACGGTTGGGTAGCGACATTAGTGACGTTACCCGTAAAATAACTGGTGTACCCCTGCGCGGCTGCCACAAGGGGTAAGAAAAAGACCCATATTTGTTTCATGCAGTCAGTTTTTATTTTCGAGCAGCGGAACAAAGCGAAATCCGCCAAATTCGTGCTTCTCGAACTGTGTTTCGTTCTTGCGAATCAGCAATGTCATTACCTGATCCTTCTCCCCTAGCGGAATCACGAGACGTCCTCCTATCTTCACTTGTGCCAGAAGGGCGTGTGGCACCAAGGGAGCGCCCGCCGTGACGATAATGCTGTCAAAGGGAGCGTAATTCGGGAGTCCTTTGTAGCCGTCGCCGAAAGACAGGTGTTTGGGGTGGATGCCTAGTTTGGGCAGCAGTACGGATGTGGACTTAAAGAGTTCGTTTTGGCGTTCCACGCTGTATACTTTGGCACCCATCGCAAACAATACCGCGGTTTGGTAACCGGATCCCGTTCCGATTTCAAGGATTTTGTGGTCTTTTTTGACTTCGAGTAACTGCGACTGGAACGCCACTGTATAGGGTTGCGAGATGGTTTGCCCCGCACCAATAGGAAAGGCTTTATCCTGGTAGGCGAACTCCTCAAAACCCGAGTTCAGGAAAAGATGTCGGGGAATCCGGGCAATGGCAGACAGTACCGCTTCATCGGTAATCCCTTTTTCCCGCAACTGGTTAACGAGTTGGTTCCGTAATCCCTGGTGTTTGGCTGTATCCTTCAAGTCGCTTTGGCTTTGGTTGTAAATGTAGCGGACAAAACGGGTATGATGCAAGCACAAGAAGGGAATAAAAAAGGGGAGGGAGAAGATTTTAGGAGTTAGGGGTTAGGAGTTAGAAGTCAGGAGTTAGGAGTCATGGCTGGGGAAGTCTGGCGCAGCACCCGCAACTCCCAACCCTCAACTTTCCACTCTTAACAAAATATACGGTTTTCCCGTACCTCCATGTCCCCGGGAAATTGTATTTTGGATTTGGGGAGGGGCGCATGCGTCCCTTAGCGAAAGTAAACGACCCGACCATACGGAAAACCCGTACATTTTGTTAAATCTTTTAGTGGCTTAGTTTGCGACTGGCGCTTTTGACTTTCAACCCTACAACTGTCAACCCTCAACTTTCAACTCTTAACAAAATATGCGGCTTTCCCGTACGTCCATGTCCCCGGGAAATCGTATTTTGGATTTGGGGAGGGGCGCATGCGTCCCTTAACAAAAGTAAACGAGCTGACCATACGGAAAACCCGTACATTTTGTTAAATCTTTTAGCGGCTTAGCTTGCGCCTGACGCTTTTGACTTTCAACCCTCAACTTTCCACTCTTAACAAAATATACGGTTTTCCCGTACCTCCATGTCCCCGGGAAATTGTATTTTGGATTTGGGGAGGGGCGCATGCGTCCCTTAACGAAAGTAAACGAGCTTACTATACGGAAAACCCGTACATTTTGTTAAATGTTCTAATCGCGAGAGCCTACGACGGAGGCCTAGGCTTGCAACTTGCAACTTGCAACTTGCAACCCTCAACCCTCAACCATCAACCATCAACCATCAACTATCAACCCTCCCCCCACCGACCTATCAAACTTATTCCTAAATTTGCCTAAAATCACGGATATGCTAAAAATCGGGGTTCTGGGCGCCGGACATTTGGGAAAAATACACCTAAGGCTGCTCCAACAATCGGACAAATAC
This sequence comes from Flavobacteriaceae bacterium, assembly GCA_027490305.1. Lineage (GTDB taxonomy): Bacteria > Bacteroidota > Bacteroidia > Flavobacteriales > Flavobacteriaceae > Flavobacterium. The sequence continues at coordinate 48,501 of JAIXYI010000031.1, read as the reverse complement.
GAACTGGTCGGATTTTATGATGAAAATCCAGAGTATGCCGAGAAAATCGAAGCCGAATTCGGCTATAAACGGTTCCGCACCATCGCATCGCTGATCCACGCGGTCGACGTTATCGATATTGTCACTCCTACCCTTTCGCATTACAAATGCGCAAAAGTGGCCATTAAGTCGGGAAAACACGTTTTCATCGAAAAGCCTATTTCGAACACGGTGGAAGAGGCGGAAGAAATCATCGCGCTTGCACGGGAATTTGGCGTAAAAGGCCAAGTCGGACACGTCGAGCGCTTCAACCCTGCTTTCATGGCAACCCGCGATATGATTGAGACACCGATGTTTATCGAAACGCACCGCCTGGCCGAGTTCAATCCGAGAGGAACGGACGTGCCGGTCGTGCTTGACCTCATGATCCACGATATCGATGTCATCCTAAGTGTCGTGAAATCGCCGGTGAAAAACGTACATGCCAGTGGTGTATCGGTCATTTCCGAAACGCCCGACATCGCCAACGCCCGAATTGAGTTCGAAAACGGCTGCGTCGCCAACCTGACCTCTAGCCGTATTTCCCTCAAAAACATGCGGAAATCACGCTTCTTCCAGAAAGACGCCTATATCTCGGTGGATTTCCTTGAGAAGAAATGCGAAGTCGTAAAAATGAAAGACGCGCCCGAACAACCAGGTGATTTCGATATGATCCTACAAAATGCAGAAGGCGTCCGGAAGCAAATTTACTTCGCAAACCCAGAAGTCGGCCTGAACAATGCCATCCTCGACGAACTCGAAACCTTCGCCGACGCCATCGTCCACAACACGCGTCCGGTGGTGACGCTGGAAGATGGAACCGATGCCCTTCGCGTAGCCTACCAAATCATCGACTGCTTTAGCTCATCCAACCAACCTAACATACACTAATGCAAACAATTGCTGTAATCGGTGCCGGAACCATGGGGAACGGTATCGCCCACACCTTCGCCCAAAGCGGGTACACCGTAAAACTGATTGACATTTCGGAAAAAGCCATTGAAAAAGGAATGGCAACCATCGCCGCCAACCTTGACCGGATGGTCGCCAAAGGGACGATTACGGAAGCGGACCGCGATACGACCATCGGAAACCTCATCACCTATACCGACGTACGCGACGGTGTGACCGGATGCGATCTCGTAGTGGAAGCGGCTACTGAAAACGTGGAATTGAAACTCAATATCTTCCGGCAACTGAGCGATGTTTGCTCGCACAGCACCATTCTTGCCACCAACACCTCCTCTATTTCCATCACCCAAATTGCGGCAGCGGTCGTACATCCAGAGCGCGTAATCGGCATGCACTTCATGAACCCGGTGCCGATCATGAAACTGGTAGAAATCATCCGCGGCTACAACACATCCGATACGGTCACCCAAACCATTATGTCGCTATCGGAAAAACTCGGCAAAGTACCGGTAGAAGTCAACGATTACCCGGGCTTTGTCGCCAACCGCATCCTCATGCCGATGATTAACGAATCAATCGAAACACTGTACAACGGCGTTGCCGGTGTATACGAAATCGATACGGTGATGAAACTGGGAATGGCGCATCCGATGGGGCCTTTACAATTGGCTGACTTCATCGGACTCGACGTTTGCCTCGCGATCCTGAACGTGATGTACGACGGCTTCAAAAATCCGAAATACGCGCCGTGCCCGCTGCTGGTCAACATGGTACGTGCCGGAAAACTGGGTGTGAAATCGGGTGAAGGTTTCTACGATTACAGCGAAAGCAAAAAAGCGGAAAAGGTCTCGCGACAGTTTTCCCGATAACAACCGATAGCGCCGGTGGCAATTTCACGCCTCCCATCGTTCACCGTTCCTCGTTAATTGTACATTATGGCCAAGATTTCCCCTTTCCGTGCCGTTCGTCCGCCTGCCGATAAGGTAAGCCTCGTAACCACGCGTTCCTACGACGAATATGCACCGGCGGAACTGGCGTCGCAACTCGACTTCAACCCGTTCTCGTTCCTGCACGTACTGAATCCGGCCTACGCCAACCAGCAAAAAATCGGGTTTGAGAAACGGTTCCGGAGCGTCGCACAGAAATACCGCGATTTCAGGGAAGAAGGCGTTTTGGTGCAGGAAGAGCTTCCGGTTTTGTATCTGTATGAGATACAGGCCAAAACCCGCACGTTCACGGGCATCATTGCCGCCACGTCACTTGATGATTACCGAAAAGGCGTCATCAAACGGCACGAAGATACCCTGCCGTATCGCGTGGAGTTGTTCAAGGATTACCTCCACTATAGTGGTTTCAACACCGAACCCGTGCTCATGACGTATCCGCGCAACGAGGAAGTCGCGCAATGGATTACGGAGAAGAAGAAAGAAACGCCTCTGTATGCCTTCTCCACCACCCGTCGCGAGAAACATACGCTATGGCGTATATCAGCCTCAACCGAAATCAAATGGTTGCAATATAAATTCGAGGAGATCGGCGACCTGTATATTGCCGATGGGCACCACCGTTCGGCCTCGGCGGACCTTCTGTATGAGGAGGACAAGGCGACCGGACACGACGCACTTCGTTCTTTCATGAGTTTCCTGGTTTCGGGCGACGACCTGCACATCTATGAATACAACCGTATGGTGCGCGACCTCAACGGCCATTCCAAGGAGGAATTCCTGTCGCTTTTGGCACAGGATTTCTGGATCAAGGAACACCCGAAGGAACTGTGGAAGCCTGAACGGAAATTTGAATACGGCATGTATCTTGACGGTACCTTCTACAGCCTCCACCTTAAAGACAGCCACAGTTTAACCGGCGTACTTGAACGACTCGACGCGCAGGTGCTGTATGAAAAAGTATTACATCCGATTCTGGGCATCGACGACCTCCGCAACGACGAGCGAATTGAATATATCCCGGGAACACAATCGGTGATTACCCTCAAGGAAATCATCGACGAGGGCGGGTTTGATATCGGGTTCACGCTCTTTCCCGCTACCATCGACGAAATTATGGAACTCGCGGATGAACACCTGATTATGCCACCGAAAAGCACCTACATCGAACCAAAATTCCGAAGCGGATTGGTGGTGTATGAGTTGTAAACGGGTAATGTATCGATCGCGATACGGTTCAAGGACGCGAGTGCCCTTTATCTCCTTCTTTTCGATAAGCCATTGTATCTTTGCGTCATGACAATATCCGAACGTATTCAAGCCATCCAGTCCTCCCTGCCACCGCATGTAACCCTTGTGGCGGTTTCCAAAACGCAGCCCCTTGCCGCTGTCCGCGAGGCCTATGACGCCGGTCAACGCATTTTCGGCGAGAACCGCATCCAGGAAATGACCGAAAAGTGGGAAGCGCTTCCCAAAGATATCGAATGGCACATGATCGGTCACGTGCAGTCGAATAAGGTCAAATATATGATTCCGTATGTCAAGCTCATCCACGGGGTAGACAGCCTCAAACTATTGGTGGAAATCGATCGGTTGGCCCGCAAATGGCGGCGCCAGGTCGATGTCTTGCTGCAAATACACATCGCGGAAGAAGACACGAAATTCGGGCTGTCGGATGCAGAATTATACGACGTTTTTGAGAGTGCCGACTACAGCTCCCTAACCCATACCAACGTACGCGGACTGATGGGCATGGCCACTTTCACTGACGATACGGCACAGGTGAGGCGCGAGTTCCAGCACCTGAAAACCCTTTTTGACCAAACGAAGCAAGGCGTCGGAAAAGCGGACTTTGACATCTTGTCGATGGGTATGTCCGGCGATTATACCGAAGCCATTGCTGTAGGAAGTACGATGGTTCGGATTGGAAGCAGTATATTTGGGGAACGAAGTAAACCCTAGAAAGTGTCAGAAGGCTTTTCCCGAACCGATATCGAGAACACCACGAATACCGAATGTCGTCGCACGCGATATGTTCTCACTGTGACTGCGACCGCGACTGCAACCTAATGTACGCTATCCTCGACATAGAGACCACCGGAGGCCAATACAATGAAGAAGGCATCACCGAAATCGCGATTTACCGCTTTGACGGACACGAAGTCGTAGACCAGTTCATCAGCCTCGTCAACCCAGAGAAACCAATACAACCGTTCGTGGTTAAACTGACGGGTATCAACAACGCCATGTTGCGTTCGGCGCCGAAATTTCACGAAGTAGCCAAACGGATCGTGGAAATTACGGATGGCTGCATCCTCGTGGCGCACAATGCGTCTTTTGATTACCGGGTATTGCGTACAGAGTTTCGTCGTTTGGGATACGACTTCCAGAAGCATACGCTTTGTACGGTCGAACTATCGCAGAAACTACTGCCCGAACAGCCGTCGCACAGCCTCGGAAAATTGGTGCGGGCGCTAGGCATCCCGATGGCCGACCGGCACCGAGCTACGGGTGACGCATTGGCGACGGTGAAGCTGTTCAAATTATTGTTGGAGAAGGATACCGATAAGGAAATCCTAACGGGACTGGTGAAATTTGAGATCGAAAAAGGACTCGCCCCGAAACTACTCGATATCGTCGACCGGATGCCATCACGAACGGGTGTCTACTATATTCACAATGAGGCGGGCGAGATCATCTATATTGGAAAAGCGCGCAATATCCGCAAGCGCATCAACCAACATTTCACCGACACGCTCACAAAAAGCAAAAAGATACAGGCGCTGGTATACGACGTCACCTACGAAGAAACCGGAAGCGAACTGATTGCCGGCCTAAAGGAATCGGAAGAGATCAAGCGATTGAAGCCGACTTTCAACCGTGCACAGAAAAAAACGATCTTTCCGTTTTCTATTTACCACGAAGAGACGCCCGAAGGATATCTGTCGCTGCGCATCTCCAAAACAGACCCGACGCGTCGTGAAGTCGATGCCTTTGTCAATCGGCAACAGGCACAAAATGCCCTTTACGATATCACCGAACGGTATACCTTATGCCAGAAAGTCAATGCACTCGATTCCGTCGAAACGTATTGCTTTCCGCATTCGCTCGGAAAATGCAACGGTGCCTGCCAGTCAGAGGAGCAACCAGAAACCTATAATGCACGGGTAATGGAATTTCTCAAAACCGAACGCTTTTTCGGCGCCAACCTGCTGGTGACCGACAACGGACGGACAGTCAATGAGAGGAGTGCCGTGCTCATAGAAGGCGGCATGCTCAAAGGGTACTGCTACTTCGATTTGAATTACCAGGTAACACGCCCCGACATCCTGCACAACATCCTGATTCCGATGCCTGCCAACCGCGATACGACCAACATACTCCGGTTTTACCTGAAACGAAACAAGTTCAAAAAAATACTCCGGTTCTAATTTGTGACTATAGGCTCATTGCCCTATTTTCTCATCATCTCATTTACTAACTGCCAAATTACCTCATTCGCTAATTCGCTAATTCCCCATGCCCCACCTCATCACCGTCATCGGCCCCACCGCCATCGGAAAAACGGCACTTAGCCTGCAGTTGGCGCGCCATTTCGATTGCGAGATCGTCTCGTGCGATTCGCGGCAGTTTTTTCGGGAAATGACGATTGGCACAGCAGTTCCAGAGCCAGAGGAACTCGAATTGGTGCGCCATCATTTCATACACAACAAATCGATATTCGAGGAGTACTCCGTGGGCGAATTTGAAAAAGACGCGCTCGCTACCCTCCACGACCTGTTCAGCAAACGGCACGTGGCGGTAATGGTGGGAGGATCCGGCTTGTATGTAGATGCCGTGCTGAAAGGCTTTGATACGTTTCCCGAAGTGCCGCCAGAGGCCCGCGAGCAGGCGCGTAAGGGGTATGAGGACGAGGGACTCGAATGGTTGCAACAGGAATTGGAAAAACGCGACCCAGTGTATTACCAAACGGTTGACACGGCCAACCCGCAACGGATGATGCGCGCACTTGAGGTGTGTCTCGCCACCGGACAACCGTATTCGTCGTTTCTGACGCGTGAAAACCGCGAACGCGACTTTACGCCCATTATCATCGGACTCGACGCACCCCGCGAGACGATTTACGACCGCATCAACCGCCGGGTCGACATCATGGTTCGGGAAGGATTGGTGGAGGAAGCGCGACGGCTCTACCCCCATCGCGACCTCAATGCGTTGCAGACGGTGGGCTACCGCGAACTCTTCCGCTATTTCGACGGCGAACTCAGTCTGGAAGAGGCGTTGGAGGAAATCAAGAAAAATACGCGTCGTTTCGCCAAGCGGCAACTCACTTGGTTTCGCCGGACGGAAGGCGTCGAATGGTTTGATGTTGCAACCAACGCATCGGCGATCATCGAATTCGTAAACCGAAGGATTAACATATAGTCACGCAACGCGACAAACCCCACAGTCATCTAAACTAAAACACACAAATGAAAGTACTCGTACTCGCCTATTTGGGCATCTTTCTCACTACCTGCGACCCCAATATCGAACTTGACGGTAGTTCCCGATTGGTTAGTGAAGGCACCGTCACGAACGCGGCCGGCACACCGCTGGCCCATACCAAAATCTCCGTTACGGCATCTATTCCAGGTATAACGGATACGTTGCAGTCGGTGAAGACCGATGCCAACGGCCATTTCAAAATCGCCTTTCTGTCGCCGTCTTCAGCCACGACCCCGCTGAGCATCCGGGCGGAAGCGGCTGACCTACAATACCTCCCCACGCACCTAAATGGTCTTGACAAAACCGACTTTACAGGCTATTACCGTGATATGGGAACCATCCGCCTGTTCCGGCAAGACGAACTCGTTACGCTGTCAATCAACTATCCGGAGGAAGCCTATTATGACCGACTAGACCGCGTCTATCTCATTGCAGAAGGAGCCATCGCGCCCATGGAAGACTATCCGGAACTTCCAACCGCCTTTAAAGTCGCCCCGAACCAACAAGCCGTCTTGCATTACACGCGGTTGGCTACGGTGCCCGGTGAACGTGACCAGGAAGAAGAAGTGGTTATCACGATAGGCCCGACTGATACCGTGTTTACTTTTACACTCTGATATGAAACGAATTCTCTTTCTCCTGTTTTCGATATCAATCGGCGCGTTTGGCCAGCAAACGGAAAAGAAACCGTCACTCGAGTTTGAGCCTGGCTTCCACATTGGATGGGCGCAGGCGATCCCTGTCGGGAATACGGCCCTTTCAGACGGCTACAATCCCGCAGGTGGGTTGAACATGCAGCTTGACGTGTTGAACTATCGCAACGTGCTGCTGGGTGTAGGCGTCGCCGGCCAGTTTTTCCGTGTCACGGACCCATCGGTTGTGGGCGAGTTCAACCGTGGCTCCTATTCCTCGGCTTATCTGGCTGTTTCATACAAACACCGGTTCTCAAGAAAATGGATCCTGTTGCCTTCGGTCGGCATAGGTGCCAACGGATTCAGGCTTAGGGAAACCACCAACGTAAGCGCGTCGCACCAAAAAGGACGCGAAATCCGGGTGGGTACTACCCTTAACTTCCGATTGGACGGGGCTGTTTGGTTGTATGCCGGTGCCAGCTACACCTGGGCAAGAATGGGAACGAATACCACCTCCGAATTCGATAATTATTACTCCAATTTCAGCCACATCCAATTGCAGGTAGGGCTGTATTTTTTCTGATTACCCGTATGCCGATAGCCCCTGACTTCACTTCCGTTTGCGAACGTGACTGGTACATCCACTTTACCTACTGCCATCCGGGTGGGAATTTGCGGTATACAGACCTTTGTAATATCCTTCAATTGACGGCCGGTTTCCATGCCGAGCAGGGCGGTATTGCCTTTCACGATATGCAGGCCTCGCAACAGGCCTGGGTGTTGTCGCGGATGCGGGTGGAAATTGATACGATGCCAAAATGGCGCGACACTATCACCGTCAAGACCTGGATTGAATCGCTTGAAAATTCGCGTTCGGTGCGGGCGATGGAAGTGTGGTCAAACGGAACGAAAATCATCGGATGCGAAACATTCTGGGCGGTTATCAATACCGAACTCCGACGTCCGGAACCCCTGGCACTTCCGCATGGTCATTTCGAAAAATACGCCAGCCGTTATGCCACGGAATCGCGTGTGCGGAAGGTTGAGATGCGCGACCACGAGATCGTGGGGGAACGCCACGTGTTGCTGTCAGACCTGGACATCGTGGATCATGCCAACAACGTCAAATACCTCGAATGGTGTTTGGATTATATGGATCCGGCGACGGTGCTGGAAAACCGCATCAAAGCGCTCGATATGAACTTCATGAGGGAACTGGTGTTGGGTGATACCGTGGAAATCAGCCGGAATGCGGGCACTTTTTCGGTTTTGAAGGATGGAAAAGCGTGTTTTGCGCTTGAAGTGACCTTTTAAGAACGAATTCCGGCCCCGATGGAAGCGGGTAGCCCGGAGGCGCGGCAACCATGGGATGCCGACGGGTGACGGCGACCGCAGGAAGCCGGACAGCCGGTGAGCAGACCAGGTTGCCGGGGCGAGGACTATGAGCGGACAGCGGGGAATGTCCGGGATGAAAAGAGTCGCAGTCGCGGTCGCGGTGTCAGTTGCAGTTGCAGTCGCAGTTACAATCGTAGCAGTGGCAGTTGGGCATAAAAAAACCCGGTATTTCGACCGGGTTCTGTATTATTCTGAAACTTTGTTTTTGACGACGAGCCTAAAACCTTCTCCGTGGATGTTCAGGATTTCTACATCTTCATCGCGCTTGAGGTATTTGCGGAGTTTGGCGATGTATACGTCCATGCTTCGGGAGGTGAAATAGTTGTCGTCGCGCCAGATTTTAGTGAGCGCCATTTCACGCGGCATCAGGTCGTTTTCGTATACCGCGAGCAGTTTCAGCAGTTCGTTTTCTTTTGGCGACAGCTTGATCGGCTCTTCGTTTTTGTAGGTCAGGAACCGCAATTTCGAATTCAGGTGGAAATTCCCGATCTGGAATTCGAATTTGGTTGCATCGGTTTTGACTTCTGACGCTTTGCGTTGCAGGATGGCCTTGATTTTCATGAGAAGTACCTCTGAATCGAATGGCTTGTTCAGGTAGTCGTCAGCGCCGACTTTGTAGCCTTTCAACACATCTTCTTTCATCGATTTGGCGGTGAGGAAGATGATCGGCACTTCTTTGTTTTTCTCGCGAATTTCTTTAGCAAGTGTGAAACCGTCTTTATACGGCATCATCACGTCGAGTATGCAGAGGTCGAAGGTGTCTTTCTTGAACTTTTCAAAGCCTTCCATCCCGTTTTTGGCGAGTGTGACTTCAAATTCGTTAAGGATAAGATAATCTTTGAGAATGGAGCCGAAGTTGGGGTCGTCTTCCACCAAGAGTATCTTCTTGTTTTCTGTTTCCATAATTCAATTTGTATTAAGTAGCTATATTGGGTTATTGATGTCTGTTTGTTGTATGCTTGTTTTTTACTGCCTCTTTCCTCTTTCTTCTCACTTCTCTCCCCTCTCAATTAATCAACGGAAGTTTCACGATAAACGTACTTCCCTTTCCTTTTTCACTTTCGACAGCAATCTGTCCGTTGTGATCGTCAAGAATGCGTTTTACGTAGGCGAGCCCTAGTCCGTGACCTTTCACGTTATGCAAATCGCCGGTATGCTCGCGATAGAATTTCTCGAAGATCCGCTTCTGCGCCGCCTTGCTCATACCCGATCCTTTGTCTTGTATGCGGATGATCACGAAATCCTTCACGTTTTCGGTATAGATATCGATAACAGGCGCCTCGGGTGAGTATTTTATCGCGTTGTCGAGGATGTTGACCACTACGTTGGTGAAGTGGACATCGTTGAGCAACACCGTACTGCGCATCGCACCATAATGTTTGGTAATCGTACCGCCGCGGTCTTCAATGATGAGATGGACGTGTTCGGTCGCATCGTCGATGATGTCGTGGATATCGGACGATTCTTTCGCGATATCGAGTTCCTTCCGCTCGAGTTTCGAGATACGCAACACGTTTTCGACCTGGGCGTGCATCCGTTTGTTTTCCTCGCGGATCATACCGAGGTAGCGATCCATGGTCGGTTCGTTATCGCGTACTTTAGGACTCTTCATCGCGTCGAGTGCAAGGTTGATCGTGGCGATCGGTGTCTTGAACTCGTGGGTCATGTTGTTGATGAAGTCGGTCTTGATCTCTGAAATCTGCCGTTGTTTGATCAACTGGCTCAACGCACTGCTGTAGGCGATGATGATGACGAGGGTGAAGACAATCGACAGGATGGTGATACCGAGAAGTTCGGAGAAGATGTATTGTTGCTTTTCCGGAAACGTCACGAACATCTGGTAGGTACTATTTCCGCCCTGATCTTCAAAAATCTTGGTTTGGAACACGCCTTCCTTATCGAACTTAAAGTTATCCGATTTCACCTTGGTCACGATGTTATGCGAATACACCGCAAACTCGAACGGCGTGCGAACACCTGCCTGATGGAGCGATCGTCCGAGCAGTTCGGCCAAATGTTCTTTCGTCACGCGATCGCGAAGTGGTTTCGTCTCGGCGATTTCATGGAACGCGGCTTCAAAACGCACTTTATCGACGATATCGAGGTTGGTGCGTCGTTCAAAAACCTTATCGGGTCGTTGGTTGTGCTGCAATGTCGACTTATCAATAGACGAACCGTTGTAGACTTCCGTACGGCTTTTGCTTACGAGGCTTACGGCCTTTATCGAATCTTTCTTACTGTCAAAGAGCGTAACGTTGAAATCCTCTGCTATGATGCTGTTCGAATAGATAACCGTTTCATTGGTTACCCGGTTTTTCTGTACGAGGAAAAAATCCAGTAGTTCACTTCGCTTCGGATCCTTCCCGATACTATCCTTCAGCATATTGTATTGCTGATAGAAACTGAAGGTTTCCTCCTGGCTCAGCTTCTCTGAAACGTCATCCAACACCTGGTTGACGTGGTACTTAAACTGCTCGTCATTGTTTTTGAGTGAGGTGTTGATCAGGTATAACTGCACGAGTATAATACCGATCATGGAAAGGCTCATCAAAAAAACCAGAAGCCTGAAAACCGTTCTGTTCATTAGTCACAAAATTAACATTTTAACATTTGGCGGGATAGCACATTAACCAAACATTAACACCCTAAACGATTGTTATAAATGCTGTAATTCCGTGAAAATTTTGAGGATTTGTCGGCGCGTTTCGAGCAAATCGTGATTTACAATGACGTAATCACTTAAAGCAATTTTTTGGGAATCAGGCCATTGATGGGCCATTCGTGCCAGTATTTCCTCGCGTGTGATGTGATCACGCTCCATTATCCTAAAAATTCGCAATTCGAGAGATGCGGTGACGACAATAACCTTATCACAATCGACATTCGTACCACTTTCAAACAGTATGGCGGCTTCACGGATGACAAAATGGGTGTTTTGGCGGGATAACCATTCTTGAAAATCGGCTTTCACCAATGGGTGGATGAGGGTGTTCAGCGACGCTAACTTTTCAGGGTCGGAAAAGACAACCCCTGCGAGTTTTCGACGGTCGACGCCACCTTCGCGGCTTACAATCTCTGGTCCAAATTGCGCAATGATTCGGTCTTGTACCTCCTTCTGTTCGGAGATACGCCGGGCTTCATCATCGGCGATATAGACAGGTACGCCCAATTCTGCAAAGATTTTGGAGACGGTGGTTTTACCCGTCCCGATACCGCCTGTGAGTCCGATTATCTTTGTCATCGTTTGAAGAAAAGCGTTGGAAACACGCGTCTGGGGTCACGGCGCAAGATGCGTACGAGTACGAACGACCGGATAAAGCCCGAACCATATCCATAAAACTGGACCGTCACCGCAATCAAGGCGAAGAAAGCAATAAGAAGGCGGCGTGTTTCAATGGCTGCGGCAACGAAGAGCAAAACGAAATATGCTTCATACAGATACAGCATCCACGGAATGTCAAAGAAAACCAACAGAACCGCGGTTATAAACCCCAAAAGGAAAATGGAAGGAAAAAAATACGTCAGCTTGGCGTATTCCGGATACCATTGGTCAAGAATAGGCCGAACTTTGCCAAATTTCCCTACCTGGATGTAGAACTTCCGCCAGTCGATGCGGCGTTTGTGGTAAACGAAGGCTTGTGATACGAGACGCGTACGGAAACCCATTTTCCACAATCGAATCGAAAGATCGGGATCTTCGCCGGGGTGAATGTCGCCAAATCCGCCAGACGCTTCAAAGGCACGTCGTGAAAGGCCCATATTAAAGCTTCTCGGCTGGAACTTGTCGAGTTTCTCAGAGCCGCCTCTTACACCACCGGTCGTGAGGAACGACGTCATCGTGAAATTAATCGCTTTCTGTATATCGGTAAATGACTCATGGGCGGCATCAGGCCCGCCGAAACAATCTACGTAGTCAGATGCGAGCGCTTCTGCCACAGAGGAAAGGTAGCCGGGGGGAATCAGACAGTCGGAGTCGAAAATCAGGAAGTAATCACCGCGCGCCTTTTGCATCCCGAAATTCCTTGAATCACCGGGTCCCGAGTTTTCCTTAAAGAAATACCGGATATCCAAACGATCAGCGAACGCGGCCACTACCTCGTCAGACCGAAGGGTTGAACCGTCTTCCACAATAACGACTTCGAAAGGCTTTCCGTAGTCGGATGCCGTCAGGCTTTCCAGTAGCTCACGGGTTTCATCGGGTCGATTAAATACGGGAACGACGAGCGAAAAATACATCCTGTTGTTTTAACAAAGATACGGTGCCTGCGCCAAAAGAAAAAGCCATCCCGAAGGATGGCTTTTGGATAGACAGTATAAATGTAGGTTACTGCTTTACTACTTTAAGCGTTTTCACAGTTCCGTCTACGGTTACTTTCACCAGGTAGGTTCCGGCAGCCAGTGGCGTCATGTCGACTTGAGTAGCGGTGGCACTGACGGCTTTTGCCAGTACTTGTTGTCCGAGCAGGTTGAACACCGCCACATTCGAGATGTTTTTGGTGTACGACAGGTTCAGGATACTTGTGACCGGGTTTGGATAGGCCCGGAAACTGTCTGCATCGAAACCAGGGGCAGAAAGCGAGGCATCATAGGCCGATAGAGAAAATGGTGCCACGTTGTCATTGCTGTATTCCCAAATACGGATGTAGATTACTTCGCCCGGTGTGCGGTTGGTAAGGACGAGTTTTGAGAAGGCGTCGGTTGCAGCACCGTCGTCATCACAACTGATGAGCGTCATGCTTCCGCAATCACCTGAATAAAGGGCGATAGCAGAATCGAATGTCGTGATACCCTGTGCCGCTCCTGTCTCTACCGTAAGGTTTCCGGTGTCAGGAACCACCACACTATACCAAACATCGCCTCCTAAATAGCTACCACAACCTGGAGCAGGAACTCCGGCAGTACCGGTTGCACCACCTGTAGTGGCTTCCATTGAACCCGATGCGAAATCAGTACCCGCAGACATCGGAACAGCACCCGAACAGTCGTCGTTGGCCGGTGGCGGTGGTGGTGTTCCAACACAAACGTTGAAACTAGTAGAAGGAGTACCGCCAGTTGCAAAACTGAATACGCGAACGTAATATGTGTTACCAGGAATCAAACCAGAAGGGTTGCTGGTATTCGCATCGCTGACCAAAACACTGGTCAGTCCGCTACAGTCGCCAGAAAGCACCTCATGCACCATGTCAGTAGGCGTACCGGTTACATTCAGAATAGACACTCTGTGTGACGTTTCGGTGGCTACAAAAGTAAACCACACGTCGTCGTCTGGGTTTCCGGCGCCATTATCAGTAACGGCACTTGCGGTTGCACCCGCCAGGGTTCCCTGTGTCACGATGCCACAATTGAAATCTGGATTTACCGTAAGTTCAAGTGGGTTTTCACACTCGTCGTTGGCCGGAGGACAGTCCAATCGCGTAAGCACGGCACTGTTTACAACACAGTTGCTGTCTTGGTCATTCATAAGCGTGATGATGACACTGGTTCCGTTGGTGTAAGGTCCAAATGTATACTGCCCCGTAGACGAAACCGTCTGCGTAGAGCTGTTCTGGTCATCAGAAGCTGTAAGTGAAGTGGCCGATCCTAAATCGGTAACGTCAACAGACACGAGGAATCCGCCGCTGTTGTCGCAGTCGCTGACAGTAGTAAAAGTTGCCGCAGCATTTGTACAGGCCACGACCTGCCACGCAAGGGTGAAAGTACCTCCGGCGTTCTGGGTTGCATTTCCGTAACCGTCCTGAACCCAGTACACGACCTGATCCGAACCTGTGTCGTTGGCCCACACCACGTTCTGGATATCCGGGTCGTCAAAGCAGGAAATTTCGGTGCGGTTATCACAGTCACCGTAAAATACAGTTACCGCTGAATCATAGTTATTTACTGTTTGTCCAATAGTCAAGGTAGAACCGCTTGGAACTGTAACCGAATAATAGACATCACGCTGCAGGTTTGCGACGCCACAATTGGTTAGATTGTCGTTTGTGGCGGCCACCGTTGTTCCGTCCAAAGGTGACGTTAGCGCATCAAGGCTGGTAGCCGTGAAACAGGTGTCGTTTGAAGGAGGACATGCCGCCTGTGTCAACGTGCCACTGCTGATAGCACAGTTGCTATCCTGGTTGTTTGTCAGGGAAATGACAACGTTAGTTCCATTGATATACGGACCAAACACGTAATCACCTGTTGCGGTTACCGACTGTGTGGCACTGTTCTGGTCATCAGAAGCGGTGAGTGATGTGGCAGATCCGAGGTCGCTGACACTTACCGAAATAATGAAACCTCCGCTGTTGTCGCAATCGGAAACAACATTGTACGTCGCGGATGCATTGGTACAAGCAATAACCGACCATGTCAGTGTGAAGTTACCACCGGCGCCTGTCGTTCCGTTGCCATACCCATCCTGTATCCAATAAACGGTTTGGTCAGAGCCCGTGTTATTCGCCCATGTTACCACCTGATCATCCGGGTCGTCAAAACAGGTAATCTCTGTACGGTTATCACAATCACCATAGAAAACGGTCACCGTTGAATCGTAGTCATTCGTCTGGCTCATCGTAAGCGTCGAGCCGTTCGGAACGGAAACAGAATAAAACACGTCACGTTGTAGGTTGGCTGTCGTACAAGTTGTAAGGTTATCGTTTAGAGCTCCGATAGTGGTTCCCGACATAGGAGACGTCATGCCGTCAAGGCTGGTGGCAGAAGTACACACGTCATTCTCAACGCCCGTCATGAACTGGATGGTTACCCATGGGCTGTTCGACCCGGAACAAACCGTCCGAATGTGGAAATAATACGTAGTAGAAAAATCCAATCCTGAAGCAGAATAGGATGTATTCGTCGTAGTCGTTCCTGATGCAGGATCGGTGACGTCCTGGTCAAGTACGTATTCAAAAGTACCCACGCCAGTCCAGGTGATGTCGGCCGACTGTCCCAACACATTTGACGCCGCTACCGCTGTCGGAGCGAAACAGGCGATGGACACAATGGTAGGTGAATCGAAGCAGAAACCGTAGTTCCAGTCGGTGCCGTTAGGGTTGTCGTCATAAGAAATCCGGTAGCGGAAGTTTGCCAACTGGTTTGCGGTGAAGCCTTGTATATTAAGGGCACCCGTTGAGAAACTCGTCTTTGGAATCGTACAGAAATTGTCGTTTATCGTGGTGCTGTTGTTAGGAAGTGTGGTTCCCCAGTCTACCCATGTGGCGGCATCCGCATCCCAATACTGGAAAATGAGTTTATCGTTTGGTAAGTATCGGAATCCGTAGACTACCGACACCTCAATCCCATACTCACCTGCAGTGAAGGCAGGTGTCAGGTCAATCGTTGGCGATTCCGCCGCGATGTTGTCCTCATGACCGCTCGCCGCATCGTCGTCATCAAAAGCGAAATTCGCTGTAACGGTCGGGTCTGCTTCAAAGGCAGCCGGAGTGTTCGCATAACTTCCCGTTATCGTCCACGCCGGGTTCGGCCAGTTAGCCGATTCGTTAAGTACCTGAGCAAAACTTCCGACCGAAGCAAGAAGAAGCGCAAGTAGTGTGTACATTTTTCTCATTTAAAAAATCTTTTGTTTAAGCACACGAAAATAAGAAATTATAACAAAAACCACACAAATTCAAAAAGTTAAAACAAAAGACAGTCAAAACGATCTAGTATAAAAACTAACGTCATCCCATAAAAAAAGGCCGACAAAACTGACGACCTTTTAAAATATGAGCTATTACCTGAAAGTTATTCTTTAATAACCTTTATGGTTTTTACTATCTGATCAACTGTCACTTTCACGATATATGTACCCGCTGAAAGTGGACTCATGTCTACTTTGGCTGACACAGCGTTAGGTGAAGTTGAAATTACAGTTTGTCCGAGTAGGTTGATTACAGAGACTTGTGTAATTGGTTTCGAGTAGGAAACATTGAAATCGTTTGCAACCGGATTCGGATATGCTACGAAAGCGCCCTCTACAAATGAACCTGTGTTCAGTGGGTTAAGGTCGACGATGTTGATTCCAAATGTACCGTCTGGAGCAGTACCCCAACGGTCTACCTGAACGTAATACGTTGATCCTGGCGTAAGCGCATTGGCACCAGTGAAGTCAATAAAGGAGTTGTAATTCACAACAGTTCCTTCATCCTGGCTACAAGCAAGAGCAGTTCCCAAAGACGACATATCGCCACAGTCTGCTCCGTCACCTGCGTATACCGCGATCTCCGTGTCTTCACACGTACCACCTGCGATATCGGTAGTTACACGCACTTCACCTGAATCAGGAGCTACGAATGTAAACCATACCGAACCGTTAACACCTGCATTAAAGCAAGCACCTGTTGGCTCACCTGTTTGACCAGTGGCCGCAGCAAGCGTGTAGGCATCACCGGCAGAGCTAGCGTCTACGACGAGTGCCATAGCCTGGCATACCATATCGTTTACTGGAGGACAGTTATAAACAAAAGTTCCTACTGGGATATCACATACTCCGTCCGATCCGTGAAGAATGTTCAGGCTAACCGAAGTTCCTGAAGGATATGGACCCGCCTGGACAGTACCTGTTGCGGTAAGAGGATAGTTATTAACGCCATCTGTCAGAACTGGTGCGCCACTTCCCAAATCGGTTACATTAACATCTATGTAGAACTGGTTGTTATCACAATCAGCCGATACTTCCGCGGTATCAAAAGCAGGAGGTGTACAGGCCGGCACAATCAGGTTGAATGTGAAGTCAAGCGTCACACCATAGAACCCGCTGTAGCATGGATTCCCTGGATCTGTATCCTGTCCGCCGTCAGCGGCTGCCAATCGTGCTTTGTGAACACCAGGCGTGGCACCACCGTCAAGAACGAAACTAGCGTTGAATACCGTTGGATTAGCATTGGTTGATGTACCGAAGAATACTTGCTCATCTGTGGTGAGTTCGTAATCGTCATTTAGGTCAATCCAGATGCGTGTACCGTAGGTATATCCTGTTGCGAAAGTAACCTGAACGTTGTTATTGATACCGATACCCAAGTCAACTGTCGTTGCTGAGTGGTCATAGTAGGTAACATCAGGTGTTGCGAAATCAGTGGAACCGATCTGTACATTCGTAATTCCAGACCCGTCATTGCTAACAGGAACTGACTGGCATAAACACTGGTTGGGAGACGTTGTATACGAAAGCTCCGAGCAGCCAGTGGCTGAACCGTTTGCATTATACGGTGTTACGGTGAAGTAGTACGTAGTACCCGGCTCACCCTCATATTCAAAGGTAGTAGCACTAAGAAGATCCTGGCTGTCGATCAGATCGTTGGCGCCGGCTGCGGTTCCCAATGAGAAAAAGTAACCATCAGCACCTGCAACAGCTGTCCAGGCGAATTCCGTAGCATAGGCACCACAACTTGGGTGTGGCGTGGCAGCAGCATCAGCCGCACAGGCAGGCGGTGCAACCGGAATTGGCTCCCAAATAACGTTATCTACGAAAATGTCGCGATAGGTACCGCCGTTTCCGTGCTTGAACGCAAAGTAGGTATCAGAACCACCTGGAATAGATACACTGTAATCAGCCCATGTTCCAGTAAGCGAAACAGACTCTACTTCGGTAAAGGTGTTTGGATCAGAAGGATCGGTCATCGTTCCTACGATGATAGTAGCACCCGTTGTGTACGAGAACGACTTAAACTTCACGCGGTGATCACCAGCGCCAATATTGTTGACGGGTGGCGAAACCAGAATCAGCGTTGCAGATGAGTCTCCTGAGTTATACAACTCGAAGCTGTTTGGAGCAGAGCTAGAGTTCCAGTTAACCGTCTGCAAAGCAACGAACTGGCTTGTACTAACCTTAACAGTGGACCAGCAGTTTGGCACAGCGCCTGTAGCTGTCGTGTCAAAGTTCTCAGTGAAATCACCTGTAGCGTCACAAGCAGTACGGAACGAAAGCACTTCTGACCAGGCACCGAAGTCGCCACCGCAATCAGAACGAACCCATACTTTATAAGCGGTGTTCGAATCAAGACCAGAAAGCGTCACCGTTGGGTTTGTCGAAACCGCAACCGGCGTAAGTGCGTTCGGATCAGTATCGGTCGACGTTCCAAGCACATACTGCCAAGCTGTCTCAGACCCACCTGCTTCCCAGGTAATAGTCGCACCGTCATTAGTAACACCTGAGTAAACCAAAGTCGACGTTACGATGTCGGCACATGTTGGAATCGATTCCCATATTACGTCATCAATGTGGATCGTTTGATACGTACCAGCCAAACCGTGACGGAAGGCAACGAAGTCACCACCTCCACTTGTAAATTCTACTGTGTAGCTGGCGTAGGTATTTCCTAACGAGATACTTTGTACTTCTGTATAGGTAGAAGGATCTGAACTGTCTGTCATAGTACCCACGCTCAGGGTATATCCGGAAGCACCTGTGGCTTTGAAACGCATCCGGTGTGTTCCGGCAGCGAGATCAGCCAAAGGAGGCGATACCAACATGATATCCGCACTTGTATATTGCGAATTGTAAAGTTCGTATGCGTTAGGAGTAGACGATACGGTATAGTTTACGACGCTAACGTTTGTGAAAGCGGTGTTCCCTGATACCTCGATACCCGTCCAGCAGAGTGGTGTGGTACCTGTTGCAGTACTGTCAAAGTTCTGGGACAGGTCACCAAAAGGAAGACATAAGGTCGTGAATGCAGCACTTGATACCCATCCGCTGAACAGACCGCCACCACAATTCGCGCGAACATACGCGTTGTAAACGGTTCCGTCTGTAAGACCTGAGAAGGTATAAGTTGGAGTTCCTGAAACAGCCGTTCCGGATGTCGATGAATCCGGTGCTGGCGAAGAAGCAGGCAATGCCAATACTTCCCATGCGGTTTCCGATCCTAACAAATCCCAGTTGATGGTAGCACCCGAAGACGTAATGGCAGACGCAACAATGTTGTAAGGTGTCGGACATGACTGCGTAATGCCATCAAAAATGACATTTGGCACAAACGCCGCAAGGCCATCAAAATTGGCATTCGGCGGTGAAGCAGGATCTGGATTCGTGAAGTCATTGTAGTTGGTGATGGAACGGTTGCCCGATACAGCACTACAATAGAAATCATCGCCAGACTGATCGTAGTCGGCCATGTTCTCGTCAACTGCCACGATCAGGTTGTCGGTTCCGTTGTAGGAAAACGGCGTATCGAACGTGATAGTAACCCAACCCGGGCCACTCACGGTGATACCACCTGAATACACCTGCGTCAGAGAACCAACAGGCTCCCAATCTGAGTTGGAAGCGAACGAGGTCTTAGACGTGTGTCCGAGGTAAATCACGAGTTCCTGGCTGGTAGGAAGCGTAGAGGTTCCGGAGAAATACCATTGTAATCCGGTGATGTCGCCACTCGCACTGATTTCAGAAGCGAGATAAATCGACTGGGCATACGAGTAGCCATAGTACGGCTCGAAAGGTACACGCTGGCCTTCATCGGTTCCTGAACCAATTAATACCTGCGCGCGACCCGGGAGCACGAAGCAAACTACGAGCGCCAAAAGAAGGGTAATTTTCTTCATTTAATAAAAGGTTTTGCGATTATACATGGTTGCTAATGTAGTAAACTATTGAAAATTCTGTAAACGGTTCACCAACATTTTTTGAAAAATTCGATGTTTATAACAAAAAGGCCGACAATTGTAAAATTTAACGAGCGCTGACACTCTTGTTTTTCCTACATAAAAAAACCCGGCTATGTAACCGGGTTTTGACTCATTTATTTAGAAAAACGTTATATACTCGCGATGGGTACCATTTCGTTCGCATCCGCCTTATAATCAACACCATCCACATCAAATCCGAAAAGGTTGTAAAAATCGCGGCGGTATCCTTCCAGGTCGCCGATAGCGGGCAGGTTTTCAGTATCTGCTGTTACCCACAACGCAGCCACTTGTTCCTGTACGTCCACAGCCATCTCCCAATCGTCGATGCGGATGCGTCCTTCGGCATCCACCGGCACCTCTCCCGCGGTATAAAGGCGCTCTGCATATAATCGATGGATCTGCTCGATACATCCCTCATGGGTTCCTTTCGCCTTCATGATTTTGAAAAGAAGGGATATATAAAGCGGTATAACCGGAATCGCCGAACTCGCCTGCGTAACAAGGGCCTTGTTTACCGAGACGTACGCCTTCCCTCCTATATCCGACAAATCATCGGAAATGCGGAAGGCCGTAGCTTCCAAATGGTCTTTGGCACGACCGATAGTGCCTTTCCGATATACGGCTTCCGTTAACGCCGGACCTATATATGAATAGGCGACGGTGGTCGCTCCTGGCGCCAGCAAGTTCTCCTTTTTAAGATAGGCCATCCACATCTGCCAGTCATCCCCTCCCATAACCGCCACAGTGTTGGCAATATCTTCCTCATTGGCCGGTGCAATCGATACTTCTGTCACCTTTCCGCTATGGAAATCAACCGTTTTGTTGGTGTAGGTCTGTCCGATGGGTTTCAACACCGAACGGTGCAGTATGCCTGTAGTTGGGTCAAGACGAACGGGTGATGCCAGACTGTAAATAATCAAATCTACCTGCCCCATGTCTTTACGGATCAAATCGGCCGCCTGCGCCTTTACTTCATTTGAGAACGCGTCGCCATTGATGCTCTTCGCATATAATCCCGCTTCCTGCGCACAGGTTTCAAACGCAGCGGAATTGTACCAACCCGGAGACGCTGTTTTGCCTTCTGCCGGTTCTTTTTCAAAAAACACACCGATGGTCGCCGCGCCCGAACCGAACGCGCTGGTGATCCGGGATGCCAGGCCAAAACCCGTCGAAGCGCCGATGACAAGCACTCGCTTAGGGCCGTTGACCCCGCCTTTTGATTGAATATACGCTATTTGATTCCGGACGTTCTGTTCACAGCCTTTTGGATGGGCTGTTGTGCAGATGAAGCCCCTCATTCTCGGTTCGATGATCATGTTTCTAAAGATTTATGTCTGACAAAGATATTGTGTTTTCAATTAAGGAGTGTCCGGGCATGTGCAAGTGCCGATTCCGATGGGGCTTTGCCAGATAACATCTCGGCAATTTCCCCGATGCGCCCTTCTTCCGACAGCAACTCAAGTCCGGAAATCGTGCGCTCCCCTTCCGTCTTTTTGAATACCCGGAAGTGTTGTCGGCCTTTCGCGGCAATCTGCGGAAGATGCGTAATGGCGATAACCTGCATCCCCTCGCCCATCTGCTCCAGGATGCGTCCTACTTGTCCGGCCACCTCGCCCGATACGCCCGTGTCAATTTCGTCAAAGATGATGGTCGGTAATTGGCGATAACCCGATAGGATAGCCTTCACAACCAGCATGATTCGCGACATCTCGCCACCCGATGCGGTCTTGGAAAGCAAACCGGGCGCCGTTCCCTTATTGGCCGAGAACAACCAACGGATCTCGTCTTTACCATCCGGACGAAACGCATCGGCGTCTGTCAGGCGGATGTCGAAATGGGCGTGCGGCATCCCAAGCTGCGCCAATAGGGTTTCCATTTGTGTTTGGATATTCGGTATGGCTCCCTGCCGTCCCGCATGCAGCGCAGCGGCATGTTCTGAAAGTTCGGCTTCGTGTTGGGCAATCTTCTGGTCGAGTTCGGCAATAGCGGCTTCACAGGCATCCCCCGACAATACTTCTGTCTCCAGTCTTTCCTGTATTTCAAGCAGTGCCGCCACGGTGGTGACCTGGTGCTTGCGCTGCAAATCGTAAAGCACGCGAAGGCGTTCTTCCACCCGTTGCAACTCCGACGGATCATCGTTGACGCGGCTAAGGGCGGCCTCCATTTCGCGGCCGATGTCGTCGATCTCAATCTCGGTTTGCGTGACCCGTTCGAGCAGTTCGGCATATCCGGTGTTGAAAGCAGCGATTTTCTGCAACGAAGAGCGTACGTCCCGAAGCTGGGCCCGAATGCCTACCTCATCTGAGAAAACGGAGGCCACCGACCGGCCTAATGCTTCCTTTATCGTTTCGGCACCACCCAGTTCGTGCAGTGCCTGCTCCCATTCTTCCTGCAAGCCGTCGCGAAGTTGTGCTTGGCGCAATTCCTCGAGTAAATACTGGTTGTAATCCGCATCGCGTTGTGCGGTCGATAACTGGTCAACCCACCGTTGCCGCTCGCGACGATCCGATTTGAGTTGATCCAACCGCTTTCGGAAGGCTTCCACAACCGGGCGTTGTCCGGCCAGGGTATCAAGAATCTCCAATTGCACCGTTTCGTCAGAAAGCGTGCGGGTTTGTTGTTGGGAATGGATATCAATGAGATAGCTTCCGAGTTCCTGCAAATCCGGAAGTGTCACGGGGGAATCGTTCACGAACGCGCGCGATTTTCCCGATGGTAATATCTCCCGTCGCAGGATGGTATGCGTGTCATAATCGAGGCCATGGGTTTCGAAGAACGATTCGAGTTCGTATCCGGAAAGATCGAAATGGGCCTCGATGACACACTTCTCTTCTTTGTCCATGAGCGAGGATAAGTCCGCCCGTTTTCCGAGAACATGGCCAAGTGCGCCCAACAAAATCGACTTTCCCGCACCGGTTTCACCGGTAATTACGGAAAAACCGTCCGAAAAGTGGATTTCGGTCTTCTCGATCAGCGCGAAATTGCGAATGGAAAGAAATTGCAGCATCTTGTTTGAAGCGGGCGTTGCCGATCTAAAGATACTAATTTTTAATGGCTGTCCAGTTGGACGCGTTCATCGGTGAGATGCGGGTCAAAAGTTCCTGTAAGCCAGAAATATCGGTAGACGGACCTCCTGAGAAAAGCGTCTGTATCTCATCCGCTTTGGCATCGAAAAACACGCGGGTAAGGAAGGCGTTGGGTCGAACGGAATACAATTTCCCGAGTTCCTGCAACGCTGCTTTTATCTTTTCCTTGCCTGCCTTTTGGTTATCGGCCATCACGTCGAGACCTTCCAGATGATAGGTGTACATAGCATTCCGAATCGGCTCAAAGGTGCCCGACAACATATCGTTGGCGAGAAAAAACCGATTCTGGTTGCCGTCTGCCTGGCTCCATCCTTTGAAACCTCCCTGTTGGGCCAATGCCACGATGGATTGCGCCGTTTCATAATATTGTGTCCCTCCGAGTGGCGAAAAAGTATCCGCGTCCATTGCCAGGATCATGTAGCTGTAAAACGCCACGAGCGATACGAGGTTCGAGTCGAAACTGTTAGGGTTGTAGATCAGATTCTCAAATTCGACGTAGCGGAAGTTGATATCCTTGTCATTGAAGTTGAAAACAGGCGTCGAATAGGTCGAACCATAGACCGGGCGTGACGACTGCACCTGCAACGTGCCTGAAAACTGGTCGGAGGCATACGCATTCACCGTGATGAAAAACGTGCACTCGATGCGTTCCTTTTGGCGAAATGTCTGGTTGGTCCATTTAGTTTTGTTTATCAATTCCGCCAGTGACTTTTCCAGTGTCTTGAATATCTGCTGGTTGGTTTGCTGTACCTTGTCCGAATTGATCTGAACCGTACAATTGAGCTCCTGTGCCGCGGCCGGCAATGCCAGGAACAATAGGATGGCGAGTACTCTACGCATGGAAATGTTGTATTACCTTTTCTACTATATCGTCGGCCACCTCTTCTTTGGATTTCAGTTCCATCGCTTCGATTCGGAAGTCGGCGTCAATAAACGTGACTTTATTCGTGGGTTTTCCAAATCCGGCCCCTTCGTCACGAAGCGAATTGAGCACAATCAGGTCGAGGTTTTTCTTTTGGATTTTCTGCTTGGCGTGTTCGATTTCGTTGTCGGTTTCGAGAGCAAATCCGATGACGAACTGCTGTTGCTTATGACGGCCCAGCGAAGCCAGGATATCGTCGGTTTTCTCGAGTTCGATCGACAGCGTCTCATCTGCCTTTTTGATTTTACGGTCGGCCGGAAACTTCGGACGATAGTCGGCGACGGCGGCAGCGGCAATGAAGACATCCATCGCGGGAAATACCTCATTACAGGCGTCGTACATCTGCCGGGCAGACGTCACTCGCACGAGATCCAGTTGTGGATGCGCCATCGAAAGGTGGGTCGGACCTGACACCAACGTAACATGCGCTCCTTGCTTCAGGGCACTTTCGGCAATGTCATATCCCATCTTTCCAGACGCATGGTTTCCTATAAAACGTACGGGATCAATCGCTTCGTATGTAGGACCCGCCGTAATAAGCACTTTCTTTCCGCGGAGGGGCAATTTCCCTTCAATATCGCGTTCTAAAAAAGAAACGATGTTCTCCGGTTCTGCCATTCGTCCTTCTCCCTGCAACCCGCTCGCCAATTCACCACTTTCCGCCGGGATAATCGTTACGCCAAATCGCTCAAGCGCGGTAAAGCTCTCATGTGTAGACGGATGGCGGTACATATCGAGGTCCATGGCGGGTGCGACATACACCGGACACTTGGCCGACAGGTAAACCGCGAGTAGTAGGTTATCACAGTTGCCGTTGGCCATTTTCGAAAGCGTATTGGCTGTTGCAGGTGCGATCAGCATCAGGTCACCCCAAAGGCCCATTTCGACGTGGTTGTGCCAGCCGGCACCCGAATCTTCCTGATCGTAGAAATCGGAATAGACCGGATGTTTGGACAGGGTAGAAAGCGTAAGCGGCGTCACGAAATCGCGCGCCGCTGGTGTCATGACAACCCTGACCTGCGCTCCCGCTTTCACGAGAAGTCGCACCAAGGGCGCCGTTTTGTACGCGGCGATTCCACCGGACACGCCCAGTATGATATTCCTACCGCGTAAAACCGACATCGTTATTTAGTGGTATCCCGGTAGTAGATCTTACCGTCAATCCATTCCTGAACCGCAAGTGCATGCGGCTTTGGTAGCTTTTCGTAGAATTTCGACACTTCGATCTGCTCTTTGTTTTCGAAGATTTCTTCGAGGCTGTCGTTATAGGTCGCAAACTCTTCCAATTTCTCGGTCAGCTCTTTCTTGATCTCAGCGTTGATCTGGTTGGCACGCTTTGCCATGATGGTAATGGCCTCGTACACGTTTCCTGTCGGCTTCTCGATCACGCTCTTGTTATACGTTACCGTATTGACCGGCGCATTGGTTTTCTTAAGATCCATGATGCTCTCTTATTTAGAAAATTGTTTTAAATCAGTTTCAATCCGCGCAAGCATCTCGTCTGCTTCACCGCGGTATTTCGTATCGGCTTTGAACTTGATAAGCGCGTTATATGCGGCCTTCGCCGTCACAAGCCGTTCCTGCATTTTTGAGGTAATACTGTTGATCGCCAGGTTGTAGGCCGAATCGAGACGGTAGTATAAGGCCTCCTCTTTATAGGGCGTTCCCGGGTAATCCTGTATGAAATTATCAAGCGCTACAAGGGCTGCCTTATAGTCCATGATGGTATTGTACTGGCGTGCCACCTCGAAGCTCTTCTTCTCGAGTTTCTCACGCAATTCCTTCGCAATAGCGTTGGCGTCGCGCATGAATTCCGAATTCGGATAGTTGTCGATGAATGCCTGTAGCTTGTCAATTGCTTTATACGTATCGACCTGGTCAAGGCTGTAGCGGGGCGACAACATCGAGTAGCTTTTTGCGGAAAGGAAGGCGGCTTCCTCTACTTTTTCGCTTCTCGGATAGCTGCTTACAAACTTATCGAACTGGTAGCCGGCGGAATAATACTGTTTGGAGTTGAAGAACGACTTCGAATACATGTAAAACAGCTTTTCGGCCTGGGCTTTTCCCTGATAGGACGGTGCGATCTGCTCGAACAACCGGATGGCCTTGTCCCATTTACCCTTTTCGTACATGGACGTAGCCACTTCGTATTTGAAGGCAATGTCCTCGGATTTAAGCGCTTTTTGGTACGGACTACATGAAGTCAGCACCGTCAAGACAATAAGTAACGCAATGAGTTTTTTCATGGGCAAAACCGGATATGGGCGAACAAAAGTTCGCCAAAAACCAGACGGCAAATTTAGTTATTAATCACAGACTACAAAACAATTTTTTGGACTACGACCGTGACGGAACGGCTGCCAGTTCGTCGACCACCGCGTGAAGCCGTGATGCGAGGTTCTGATCGACATTAACCAACGGAAGACGCACGGTATTTCCGGATAACCCGAGCTTTTTGTGGATCTCTTTTATTCCGGCGGGACTCCCCTGTTCGAAAATCATGTCGATGGCATCCGAAAGGCGGTAATGCAGGGCGTACGCTTCGTCGACTTTACGATCGAGTGCAAGGCGTACCATATCGGAAAACTCCCGCGGGAATCCTTCCCCAATCACGGAAATAACTCCTGATCCGCCCGCCAGCGTCATCGGTACGGTCAGCATATCGTCACCTGAAATAACAAGGAAATCATCTGGTTTGTCTTTGATGAGCGTCATCGCCTGAACGATATCGCCCGCCGCTTCCTTCACAGCGATGACGTTGGGAAAATCGCGTGCGATCCGCAACACCGTCGACGGCAACACATTGCTTCCGGTGCGGGAAGGCACATTATAGAGGATAACAGGTAGCGGCGAAGCTATCGCAATCGCACTGAAATGCTGGTAGATACCCTCTTGTGTGGGTTTATTATAGTATGGCGAAACCGACAGTATCGCACTAAAGGCAGAAAGATCGCGGGTTTGGAGTTCGTTGACCAGGGCTGCGGTATGGTTGCCGCCTACACCCAACACCAACGGAAGACGCCCTTTGTTGGCTTCGACGATGGTGGTGATGACCAGTTCTTTTTCCTGGGCGGTCAAGGTAGCCGGCTCCCCGGTTGTACCGAGAACGACAAGGTAGTCGACTCCCCCTTCGGTCACAAAATCGACAATGCGGGCCAGGGCTTCGGTATCAACGGACAGGTCAGCGCGAAATGGCGTCACCAGCGCTACGCCGGTGCCCACAAAAACGGAACGGTTCATATTTTCTGGAGTATTTTCAAGTATCGAAACAATTCAGTCACGAAAACGGGATGGTTTTCGGCGACAGTGGTTATGGTCAGGTGGTTTAACCGTTTGTCAACGGTTGAGAAACCGGCTTTAAAGGCGGCCTTTGACTGTTGCGTTACAAGCATCAGCGGAGTCTTCTCTATGTCATAGTAACTTACCAAAAGATCGAACGGTTGCCCAGAAAACGTATTGACATCCTGTTTTAGTATGGCTCCTGACCAACTGATATCCTTCCAACCAAACACCGGATAATCGAACGTTTCCTGTTTGCGGATGCGGTCGCGGAAGGCAAGCACCTGGATCGTGTTACGCTCAATGCCGTTGGCGGCTAATTCATCCAGTACGGCCTCGCGTGAATCGAGATAGCTCTCGTCGAGCAGCAGGCCCACGCTTCGGATAGCGCCCGAAACCCGCTCCGGCTTTACGTTGGCAAAGCTGTTTTTTAACTTTCTTTTTAAGAAAAACTCCTTCAAAAAACGTAAAAACATACTACTTTTACCTTATTACAAATGTATAGATTCCCTGGCGTCAAATGGCCGTAAAACTAAAAAAACATCAGGTTTCACCGAAACTTTTTGTTTTATTCTTAACAATACTTGTCTTCTGGGGTTGCCATTCGGTCTACCATCCGACCCTGATCGAAGGCAAACGTCTTCCGGTAACAGAAACGGCGGGCGCACCCGCTTCACTTGAAGCGACGATCCAACCGTACCGGGCGGCGATGGAAAAAGACCTTGCAACCGTTTTAGCGTTCGCTCCGGAACCACTTGAAAAAACAACAGGTGAATGGCAGACCAACATCGGGTGCCTGATGGCCGACGCATCGATGGTGCAGGGCGACAGTATTTTCGTAAAAAGAACCGGCAGCCACCTCGATTTTTGCCTCCTCAACCACGGGGGTATCCGTGCCAGCATCGGAAAAGGAAATGTAACGGTAGGATCCGTCTTCGAAGTGATGCCCTTTGAAAACAGCCTGGTGGTCGTAGCGATGCCTACAAACGCTGTAAAAGAGTTGGTCGATTATATCATTCGGGAAAAGAAACCGCATCCGTTATCCGGCCTTTCCTTTACGATTAATGCGTCTGGAAAAGCGCAGGATATTGCCGTTCAGGGTGTTCCGTTACAGGAAAACACGTCGTACCAGGTACTGACATCCGACTACCTTTCGAACGGTGGCGACAACATGGTCTTCTTTCAGGGCCAACCCACCCTTACACTCGATTACAAATTACGGAACGTGTTGATGGATTATTTCCGGAAAAGCCGGACCCTCAAAACCCGATATGAACCCCGTATAACAGTGGAAAAATAATGCAAAGGCGCGAATTCATCCAGAAATCAGCGGCGGCATCGGTAGTGATTGCCGGGTCCGGACTTATGTCGTTTGCGCCCGACAAAGGCATTCACCTAACGGTATTGCATACGAATGACGTCCATAGCCATGTAGATCCGCTGCCTTCCAACGATCCCAAAAACCCGAATATGGGCGGCGTATCGCGACGGGCGGCTATCATTGACGCCATCCGACGAGAAAACGACAATGTGCTTTTGCTGGATGCGGGCGACATTTTTCAGGGAACTCCCTACTTTAATTATTACGGAGGGGAACTGGAAATGAAACTGATGTCGATGCTGGGCTACGACCTTGCTACCCTTGGCAATCACGATTTTGACAACGGAATCGAAGGGTTTTACAAACAACTCCCCCATGCGAAATTCGGCTTTGTATCGGCGAACTATGATTTCCGGAATACTGTTCTGGACGGCATAGTTAAACCCTATCGCATTTTCCGTAAAAAAGGAATAAAAGTAGGCATCTTCGGATTAGGTGTAGAACTGAAAGGGCTGGTAGACCCGCGGAACTATAAAGAAACCGTGTATCGTGATCCGATTGAAATCGCGACCGATATGGCACGTACCCTCAAACACGAAGAGGGCTGCGACCTCGTGATTGCGCTCTCGCATATTGGGTATGCCTATAAAAACGATCCGACTAAAGTCTGCGATATGACGTTGGCAGCGAAAACACGCGATATCGACCTCATTATCGGCGGACACACGCATACATTCCTCGATAAGCCCACGATCGTGAAGAATCTTGATGGTCAGGATGTGATCGTAAACCAGGTGGGCTGCTACGGTGTTAACCTGGGGCGCATTGATTTCTTCTTTGAGAAGGGGAAAGACCTCCGGAATGCGTCACGGGTGATTAACGTATAAGCAACATTTAACAAAATATGCGGAAAAACCGTACTTCGTGAGTCCGGTCAGTTCCGAACTTTGGCCCAGACCTCAAAGGTTTTGAAAACCTTTGAGGTCTGGACGCTTTCAGCCTAAAAGGGCGATGAAGTCGTCTTCCGAGATAATCGCAACGCCTAGTTTAGTCGCTTTTTCCAATTTAGCGGGCCCCATATTGTCCCCTGCTACCACATAATCAGTTTTAGCGGAGATCGAACTGCCCACCTTGCCGCCATTGTCTTCAATCACGCTTTTCAACTCGTCGCGTGAGAATTTCGAAAACACACCCGAAACCACAAACGTTTTGCCCGACAAGACATCACTTGCCGCTTCTTTCTGTGCATCAAGCTCCATTTTGACTCCATACGCTTTTAAGCGCGAAAGGATATGTCGGTTGTCGTCGTTGCGGAAGAAGTCGATGACACTTTGTGCAATCTTCTCGCCGATTTCCTCTACTTCTATTAAATCATCCAGAGAGGCCTCAGAGATGGCCTCCATACTTTTGTAATGCCGGGCCAGCTTCTTGGCAACAGTCTCCCCTACAAACCGGATACCGATGGCATACAACACGCGTTCAAACGGAATTTCCTTCGACTTCTCAATGCCGTTGACAAGGTTGTCTGCTGATTTCTGCGCCATGCGGTCTAGAGGGATCACCTCTTCTACGGTCAAGTCATAAAGGTCGGCATAGTTGCGAACCAGTCCGTTGTGGTACAGCAACGCAACCGTCTCTCCTCCTAATCCTTCGATATCCATCGCCTTCCGCGAGATATAATGCTGGATGCGTCCGATAATTTGCGGTGGACAACCATAGAAATTCGGGCAGTAATGCTGTGCTTCTCCTTCTGCCCGTACGAGTTCGCTTTGGCACTCGGGGCAATGGGTGATATAGTCGGTCGGCACCGTTCCATCAGGGCGTTTCGTAAAATCGACAGCAATAATTTTGGGGATGATCTCCCCTCCTTTCTCGACGAACACGGTGTCGCCTATCCGAATGTCAAGCTTCTCAATTTGGTCGGCGTTGTGCAAAGACGCGCGTTTCACGATCGTTCCGGCCAATTGCACGGGCTCGAGGTTGGCAACGGGGGTGATGGCGCCGGTGCGGCCCACCTGATACGAAATCGAGTTGAGGCGCGTTGCCACTTGTTCGGCCTTGAACTTATACGCAATGGCCCAACGGGGCGATTTGGCGGTATAACCCGCTTCGTCCTGATAGTGGAAATCGTTTACTTTTACGACCACACCATCGGTTTCATAAGGCAAATTGTGGCGATGGATATCCCAATAGTCGATGAACTCATACACCTCTTGCAGGTTGGCTGCGGCCTGGGCTTCTGTCGGGACCTTAAACCCCCAATTACGCAGGGTCGCCAGTCCGTCGAACTGGGTCGCAAACGGCAGGTTACGCCCGACTACAGCGTAGGCCAGGCACTCTAACGGTCGTTTGGCCACAATCGCGCTGTCTTGCAATTTCAGGCTACCGGAGGCGGTGTTGCGGGGGTTCGCGTATGGTGTTTCGCCAATTTCGACCAACTCCTGGTTCATCTTTTCAAAGCCGGCAAAGGGAAGGATGATCTCGCCGCGCACATCAAAACGGCCTTTGAAATCACCTTTGATGTGCAGCGGAATCGACTTGATGGTGCGGATATTCGTCGTGACGTCATCGCCCTGGAATCCGTCGCCACGGGTGACGGCACGTTGTAAGGTGCCATTCTCATAGGTGAGACTGATGGAGGCACCGTCGTATTTCAACTCGCAGGTATACGATAACCCCGACGTTCCCAGGGCCCGTTCGAGTCGTTGCTCCCATTCTGCCAGGTCTTCTTTCGAATAGGAATTGTCGAGGGAATACATGCGGTTGTCGTGTACGACTGTGGTGAAGTTCTTGGTGACCGCGCCTCCTACCCGCTGTGTGGGTGAATTGGCGTCGAAATACTCCGGATGGGCCTCTTCCAGTGCCTGCAACTGTTTCAGTTTCTGGTCGAACTCAAAATCGGATATCTCCGGCTGGTCGAGTACGTAGTAGTTGTAATTGTGGCGGTTGAGTTCGTCGCGAAGGGCCGCGATCTGGGATTTTACATCCATGTTTTCTGGCTACTTATAGGCTCACTAAAGTATTATTTTAATACCTAAAATCTAAATTAAATTAGCCCAACGACAAGCGCTGTTTAAAATAGACCGATACGTCGCGCCATGATAGAGAAATCTGAATACTGCCGCTATCCTTACGACAGTGAAACCTAAGCAATCATTTCATTCAGGTCGCGATACCGGCTGCCATCGCTCAGGAAAGCCCCTTGTTGGATCAACTGGAAAATGGCCTGATTGCGGTCGTCATTATCATAGGCTTTGGTGCCTACCTTCATTTCGATTTGGTCGGAAAACAGGTTATCGGTGAGGAATTGCAATCCTTCGCGGGTAAGGAAGTCGACGTCGACACCTACTGTTTTGAGGATGATGGAATGGATGTGCGTCTCACCACAATGGAAAAAGAATACATAATTCTTCCCGAAGTGTTCGAGGTATTCGGCACGGTTCAGGACACCCTCCCAGATCAAATCCGAGAATACATCCAATTCCTGTTCTGCTATATGAGGTTGCTCCTTTTTCAGCGTGTCCCATTCGTCTTTCTCGAAAGATTGCGCCGCAAGGAAATTGGTAAATTCAGGATGGAGTTCTTCGAATTGTTCTTTGGTGAGGCGGGAGTATTTCAAGGGGTTAGGAGTTAGGGATTAGGAGTTAGGAGTCAGTAGGCAGTAGTCAGTCGTTGGTCGTTGGTCGTTGGTCGTTGGTTGCAAAGGTACGGCTGGCGAGGGAAACGGACAAGCTCTGGTTGGACGATAGGTATTGAACAACTGGCTGCCCACTGCCTACTGCCTACTGGCTACTGCCCACTGCCTACTAAAACTGCCCCGGATGGAAGCGGCAGCCCCGAAGCCTGGCGGGCCTGACGCCCGGCGCGGCGGGGCGACCAACGGAAGCCACAGCAGCGCCGATGGCGGAAGTGCCTGGCGGGCGAGGGCTATAGCGGACAGCCGGATTGGGCCCTTTGAAAAGTAGGCAGTAGTCAGTAAGCAGTAGGCAGTCGCAGGTCATACCGTTAAAAACTACAAAAAAAAACCCGGTTCGAAAACCGGGAATTTTATATGAGGCCGTCAATCTGCAATTTGCAAACTGAGAATGTCTGCTGTATTATGCTTGCTCAGCGATGATTTCGTAGGCAAGTTCGACTACCACATCGCGGTGAAGGCGAACGTTGGCGGTGTATTTACCGGTACGTTTCACGATACCACTGGTGATGTATTTACGATCAACCGGTTGTCCGGCTTTTTCAAGCGCTTCCGCGATGTCAGCGTTTGTAACCGATCCGAAAAGTTTGTCGCCTCCTGCTTTCGCAAGGATTTTGATTTCAAGGGCCTTAAGTGCTTCGGCTTGCTTCTTCGCATCCTCTACGATTTTGGCTTCCTTGAAGGCGCGTTGCTTCAGGTTTTCAGCATGTACTTTCTTGGCAGAAGCGGTAGCGAGCGCAGCAAAACCCTGTGGAATCAGGAAGTTACGGCCGTACCCTGGCTTCACCGTTACGATATCGTCTTTGAACCCTAGGTTCTGTACGTCTTGTTTCAGTATCAATTCCATAATGGTCCTTCTGTATTATTTAAGCAAGTCAGCTACGTAAGGCATAAGCGCCAGGTGGCGTGCCCGTTTGATGGCTACCGATACTTTGCGTTGGTATTTGAGTGAGGTTCCGGTCAGACGGCGTGGAAGAATTTTTCCTTGCTCGTTTACGAATTTCAAAAGGAAATCAGGGTCTTTGTAATCGACATATTTGATTCCGGCTTTCTTGAAACGGCAGTATTTTTTCTGCTTGTTCGTTTCGATATTCAGTGGGGTCAAATAACGGATATCTCCGTCTTTCTTCCCTTTTGCTGCTTGTTCGATGCTAGACATGGTTACGCTTTTTGTTTGAGTTTTTCTCTTCTTCTTTCAGCCCAGGATACGGCATGCTTGTCGAGTGCGACAGTGAGGAAACGCATCACGCGCTCGTCACGACGGAACTCCGTTTCGAATGGAAGCAGGTGCTCACCCTCGATTTGGAATTGGAACAGGTGGTAAAAACCACTCTTTTTGTTTTGGACCTCATAAGCCAGTTTCTTCAGGCCCCAGTCCTCTTTGGCGACCATCTTGGCACCCCTCGACGTAAGGAAATCCTCAAATTTGCTTACTGTTTCCTTTACCTGCTGCTCAGATAAAACGGGATTCAAGATGAAAACAGTTTCGTAATGATTCATAATGGTTATTTTAAACGTGGGTGCAAAAGTAGTATTTTAATCTGATTGCACAAATGCGGAAGGCGAAAATATCGACGAAATGCATTTTTTTTCGCCAACATTTGGTTTGTAACCGCAAATTACCCTACTTTTAATTTCCCAAGTGTTAAAGAGGACGGATTATGAAACTGAATTGCGTTATTGTGGACGATAGCTCCATCCAACGGATGATCGTCGGTAAACTGGCTTCCAACCACCTCAACCTTAACCTAATAGGTGAGTTTTCAAACGCCATTGAGGCCAAGAATTTCATGTCATACAACCAGGTTGACCTGCTGTTCCTGGACGTGGAAATGCCCGTTGTAAGCGGCTTCGACCTTCTTGACGGACTCAAGACCAAGCCACAGGTTATTTTCATCACCTCGAAACCGGAATACGCGGTCAAGGCATTCGACTATGACGCCACCGATTACCTGCAGAAACCCATCACCCATCATCGCTTCGAGATCGCCATCAAACGCGCCCTTAACATGTACACGATGTTGCGCGATGCACAGGAAGAAGACGGCGAGTTCATTTTTATCAAGAGTAAACTCAAGAAACTCAAGGTGTTTATTTCGCGCATCAAATGGGTAGAGGCGTTTGGCGACTACGTGAAAGTAGTGACCGACGACGAAAGCCATCTGGTATTGTCTACCATGAAGTCGTTCGAGAACGACCTTCCGGCCGAGAAATTCGTACGGGTACACAAATCGTTTATCGTCAACATCGACAAAGTCGATAAATTCAACAGCAAATTCGCCGAAATCGGACCGAATAAAATACCGCTTAGCCGCAACAAGAAAGACGATTTGAAGAAAGCGTTGGAGTATGTATAATTAGATAATGAGTCAATTAGACAATTAGATAATGAAAGACCTGTACGGTTCAATTGAACTGGCAGGTTTTTTTAATTAGCGAATGGGAAATCGGAAGTTCGGGAGATCGGAAGTTAATCAACAACGACTCAGACATGCAAGGTTTTCAAAAACTTTGTAGGTCTTTATACTATACAGTAGATACGAGACAGTCGCGTAAGACCATAGAACCCCGCGGGTCTTTTACTATAAAGGAGATCTACTACCCGAGTGTTTTTCGATGACACAAACGACATTATGTCAATAAAAATCAACGTTCACCACTACTTTCACGGAACGGAAGTGCGGTACGGCAGAAAAGCTGGTCCGGATGCGATCAATCCGGTTCTTAAGGGGCGCGGGGTTGCTGCCTGAAGGCATTTTGACCAGGATCTGCCGGATGTATTCATTTCGGATACGGGCAATCGGCGGCTCTTCCGGACCCAGTATCGGCATATCAAGGTGTTGCCGCAGCACATCGGCCAGCCAGGCAGATGCTTCCCGAAGGCGTTCATACTCGCGATACCGCAACGTAATCCGGATAAGACGGAAAAACGGCGGGTACTTATATATACGTCTTTCGTGCAACTGCTCGTGATACATCGCGGGATAGTCGTTCTCCGTCACCTGCCGGATGATGTTATGGTAGGGATTATACGTCTGGATGATGACTTTACCCTTCCGCTCCGAACGCCCTGCCCGGCCCGCCACCTGCGTAAGCATCTGGAAGGCCCGCTCCTGTGCCCGAAAATCCGGATAATAGAGCATGTTATCGGCATTCATGATACCGACCAACCCGACATTATCGAAATCGAGTCCTTTTGATAACATCTGGGTGCCAATCAAAATATCCGCTTCCCGATTGCGAAACGCATCGATGATACGTGAAAAAGAATGCCTTCCGCGAGTCGTATCCTGGTCCATACGCAACGACCGTATCGCCGGGAACAACGCTTCAAGTTCCTCCTGCACCTGTTCGGTACCAAAACCCTTGGTTGTCAGGTTTACCGAGCTGCACGCGTGGCAGAACTGCGGCATGGCGATGGCGTGGCCGCAATAATGGCAACGCAATTGGCTCTTGTGCTTGTGATAGGTGAGGCTGACGTCGCACTGCGGGCACTGCGGCACGTGACCGCAATCAAGACATTCGACCACGGGTGAAAATCCGCGACGGTTCTGGAACAGGATGGCCTGTTCGCCCCGTTCCAACGTCTCCTGCAGGTTCTCGATCAGGGTGTCGCTGAAATGCCCTTTCATTTTCTCCCTGAAATAGGCGTCTTTCAGATCGACCAGCGCAATTTCGGGCAACACGGCGTCGCCATAGCGTTTGGTGAGTTCCACAAGTCCATACTTTCCTGACTCTGCATTGTAACGTGTTTCGAGCGAAGGCGTGGCCGAACCCAAAAGTACCTTAGCGCCGTGGTAGCCCGCCAACACGATAGCCGTATCCCGGGCGTGGTAACGCGGCGCCGGATCCTGTTGTTTAAAGGTCGACTCGTGTTCTTCGTCTACGATAATGAATCCGAGATGGCGAAACGGCAGGAATAATGCCGAGCGTGCCCCGATGATAATCCGGGCTTTTGGACTTCCCTCTAACACCCGTTGCCATGCCTCTACCCGTTCGTTGTTGCTGAATCCGGAATGGAAGACCGTAACCTTCTCTCCAAAATGCCATCGGAGTCGCTCCACCAATTGTGTCGTCAGCGCGATCTCGGGCAGCAGATACAGAACCGACCGGTCTTCCTCTAGGAATCGCTCGATGAGTTGCACATAAATTTCCGTCTTGCCCGATGCCGTTACACCGTGCAGAAGCGTCACGTCGTGCGACTGAAATGACACGCGGATCGCCTCGAACGCGTCCTCTTGCGCTGTGCTCAACTCCAAACGGTCTTCCCGTACCGACCCATCAAAAACCTGCCGATCGTGCTGAAGCTGGTAGCTTTCGAAAATCCCTTTTTCTACCAGGCTTTTCAAAGCGACCGCACTTCCCGCCGCATGTTCCAATAACAGGTTGACGGCAATGGGCTTCCGGTCGCGGGCTTTGAGTTGGAAATACGAAAGGACGAGATTGCGCTGTTTCGGAGCGTTTTTCAATTCCTCAAGCAACGGCTGCAGGTTCTCCGGATCGTCAAATGCTTCGGCCAGTCGGATATACCGAACTAGCTTAGGCTTATACGCATCCTGGATTTCCTCACGCAACCGAACGAGATTCTTGGCTAACATGCCCTGTAACACCGGAAATACGCGTTTCTTGTTGAGCAATGCCGACACTTCACGCACTGACAACGACGACTGACGGGCCAACGCCGCCTGTATCACCTGTTCGTCGGGCGACAATGATACATCACTATTTGCATCCGGCGCGGCCGACAATAGCGTTTCGCTTTCTAACAGCAAGCCAGAAGGCATCGCACTACGGTAGACCTCACCTATCGTACACATATAATAGGACGCGATCCAGAACCAATGGGCAATCTGTATATCCGTCACGATAGGCTGCGTATCGAGCACTTGTTCGATGTCGCGTGCCTCGTAAAGCGTGGGCGCATTGTCGTGCGTTTCAATCACCAGTGCGGTGTAAATACGCGTACGGCCAAACGGCACCGCTACCCTCGTGCCGGGTTGTAATTCCGCATCCCCTGCTTTATAGGTAAAGGTCCGCGGTAACGCGAGCGGCAATATGACTTCAACGAAGCGCATGCTCAGGTGTCAGCGGTTTGCTTGCTCCGCCTGATCTTCTGCTTGTGTTCCTGGATGACATTATTGAGTTCAAAACCAAGCAGCAGAATGGTGCAGTTGATCCAGATGTAAAACATGACGATGAGCAACGTCCCGATAGAGCCGTACAGTTCATTATAGCGAGAGAAACGTACGACCCAAATACCGAAAAGGTACGACGTCATCCCGAAAAGGATGGTCGTGAAAACGGACCCTACGGAAATAAACGGGCGTTTCTCCAGTTGCTTGGTGCCGAACTTGAACAATCCCGATGTTACAGTCAATACCATCAGGATCAGGAAGGCATAGCGTCCTAACTGCAACAGCGGAATTCGGTCGCTTACGACATCCTGAAGGCGGGTTTGCTGCACGAAAACCTCGAAGACCAGAATGATACAAACCGTGACAATCAATAGGATATTGAGCGAGAACGAAATCCCCAATGCCACGATATATTGAGGAAGAAACGGTCGCTTGGCATGGTTTGGAAGCGCATTTTCGAAAGCGGTCAGGATCGCATTGACGCCGTTCGCCTGCAGGAATATCGACAACAGGAAACCAGAAGACAACAAGCTGCCATAACTGTGGTTGAGGATGTCATTGATGATACCCGATATCGCATCATAGGTATTAGGCGGCACGCTGTCGGCTACAAACCGAAGGAAATCTTCCTGGAAGTGGTCAATCGGAATGAATGGAATCAGGTTGAGGATGAATAGCGCAAACGGAAACAACGCCATAAAGAAACTGAACGCAATAGCCTTACTGCGGTTATTGACGGCACTCCGCCCGAGTCCGACGATATAGATTTCAAGCAATTCATACAGTGTCAACCCCTCATAAAGCGTGATGCGATGCGCCACACGCGCCACACTGCCTATTACGGGCCATTTGAAGATACGATCGCGTGTAGTCATGTTAGATCGCCTTAAGACTAAGGTCCATGTTGTAGACGGAATGCGTCAACGCGCCAGACGAAATGTAGTTAACGCCACATTCGGCATACGCGCGTATCGTCCTTTCGTTGATATTGCCCGATGATTCCGTCTGGCATTGGTTCCCAATCAAACGCACGGCCTGACGGGTGGTTTCGTAGTCAAAGTTGTCCAAAAGGATGCGGTGGATACCCGGGCTTTGCAGGATTTCCTCTACTTCCGCCAGGTTTCGTGCCTCAACGATGATCTTAAGGTCTAATTGGTGCTGCGCCAGGAAATCCTGCGTTTTACGGATGGCCTGCGTGATCCCACCGGCAAAATCGTTGTGGTTGTCTTTCAGCATGATCATGTCGTAGAGCGCAAACCGATGGTTTTCACCTCCGCCAATCGTCACCGCCCACTTTTCGGCAGCGCGAAAACCGGGTGTCGTTTTACGGGTATCGAGTATCTGTGTGCCGGTTCCTTCAAGCAATGAAACGAAATAACGCGTTTTGGTTGCGATAGCACTCATACGTTGCATCGAGTTCAACACCGTCCGTTCCGCCTTGAGTATAGACTGCGAACGACCGGAAACGTGGAAAACGACATCGCCTTTTCGAACCGTGGTACCGTCTTCGATAAACGTCTCTACCACCATTTCCGGATCGACTTTCTGGAAAATCATCCGCGCAAAGGCTACCCCCGCGATTACGCCGTCTTCCTTCACCAATAGCTTCGCTTTCCCCATGGCATCGTTAGGGATACAGGCCAATGAACTATAGTCGCCCGGACCTATATCTTCTCTAAGGGCGTTCTCGATGATAAGCGAAAGTTCATGGCGGAAATCGGCTTCAGGGATCATACACATTCTTTGAACCGCTAAATTAAAAAACCCACATGGATTTCCGGCTGCGGTTTTCCCGTAATTTTCCGGCTTTCCTCCGCTTCCTTTTTACAAAATGTTTAACTTGCAGACCCTGCGAAAGGCGATGGTTTTTAACGGAATTAACGTATTTTCGCATGCTGCACCGACTGTGTATACACGGCGCAGGCGAAAAACCGGTACATGAAACAGGAAGAAATCGAAACGGTCAGGAACTGGCTGTCATCCCCTAAGAAAATAGCCATTATACCCCACCGCAGTCCGGACGGCGATGCCATGGGCTCCACACTCGGACTCTACCACTTCCTGCTGAAATTCGGCCATGAGCCGCTGGTTGTGGTACCCAATGAATTTCCTGATTTCCTGGCCTGGATGCCGGGTTCCGATGCCACCGTCGTTTATGAAAAAGACCGCGAAAACGTATCGCGTCAACTGGAACAGGCCGAATTGGTATTTACCCTCGACTTCAATGCCCTGCACCGTACCGGTGAAATGGAGACCGTGCTGAAACGCCTGAAGGTGCCTTTCATCATGATCGACCATCACCAGCATCCGGAAGACTATGCCGCCGTTCGGTATTCCGAGACGCGGTTCGGTTCCACTTGCGAAATGCTGTATAACTTCATCGGTTTCCTCGGGCACGAAGGCGACATCGACCACACCATCGCTACCTGTATTTACACGGGTATCATGACCGATTCGGGAAATTTCCGCTTTCCGTCTACCTCGTCGACTACACATCGCATCGCCGCCGACCTTATCGACAAAGGCGTCGACAATGCGCGGATTTACAGCCAGGTCTACGACAGCAACTCGTATGAACGTATGCAGTTGGTGGGACGCGCCTTGCAGAATATGAAACTGATTCCCGAAAAGAAGACCTCCTATATCACCTTGTCACAGGAAGAACTAGATACCTTCCGTTATATCAAAGGTGACACGGAGGGTGTGGTGAATTATGGCCTGTCTATAAAAGGTATTGTTTTTACCGCCATTTTCATCGAGCACCGCGATGAGAATATTATTAAGATCTCCTTCCGATCGAAAGGCGATTTTGATGTGAACCGCTTTGCCCGCACGCATTTCAACGGGGGTGGACATATTAACGCGGCCGGTGGGAAATCGAATGATTCGCTTGCCGAAACCGTTCGCCGTTTTGAGAAATTGGTGGCAGCCATAGAGATACACGACTACGTATGAAAAAGAAACACTTTATAGCACTGATAAGCGCCCTGCTCATCGCCGTCGGCTGCTCGCAACAGCAGGCGCGACGTCCGGTGTCGCAAACATCGGGCAGCTTCATGCGCGAGTCGGTCGAACGCAACAAGAAACTTATTGCCGGGGAAGAAGCGGTCATCGATTCGATCATCCGAAACGACAAAGCGCATCAGTATACCGCCACGCCCAAGGGCTATTGGTTTTACTACCTTGAGCGAAACACGGTCGACACGCTCCGTCCGAGAAAAGGCGATGTGGCCGAATTCGACTATTCCATCCAAGACTTAAAAGGAAATGTCATCTACTCGGAGGTCGAACTGCGGCCCCAGACCTACATCGTCGACAAACAGAATATCCTTATGGGCCTTCGCGACGGTCTCAAGCGGATGCATAAAAACGAAAAAGTGGTGTTCCTGTTCCCGTCCCACCTCGGGTACGGATATCGCGGCGACACCAAACGGATCGCGCCCAACACCCCGTTGATCGTAACCGTAACGCTGAACGATTTTAAACCTGAAAACAAAACAAGTACTGATTGATGAGAAAACTATGGCTTCTGGCCCTGGGATGCCTATTCCTGGCCTCATGTAAAGACGAACATTCGGATCTGCCCGACGGACTCTACGCCGAAATCAAGACCTCAAAAGGCGACATCATGGTGATGCTCGATTATGAAACGACACCGGTTACGGTAGCGAATTTCGTATCGCTGGCAGAAGGAACAAACACCTTTGTAGACAAACGCTTTCGCGGAAAACCTTTCTACGACGGACTCAAGTGGCACCGGGTAGAACCGGGCTTCGTCATCCAGGGAGGCGACCCGATGGGGAACGGATCGGGCGATGCAGGATATAAATTTAAAGACGAAATCACCGACCTACGCCACGATTCTGCCGGAACGCTTTCGATGGCGAATTCCGGACCCAACACCAACAGTTCACAGTTTTTTATTACACACGTGGCCACACCACATCTGGATGGTAAACATACTGTATTCGGCCATGTGATTGGAAATGGTATGGATGTCGTCAATAAGATACAGGTCAATGACATCATCACTTCCATCCGGATCATCCGT
The DNA here is from genome assembly GCA_027490305.1 of Flavobacteriaceae bacterium. Classification (GTDB taxonomy): domain Bacteria; phylum Bacteroidota; class Bacteroidia; order Flavobacteriales; family Flavobacteriaceae; genus Flavobacterium. The sequence continues at coordinate 7,023 of JAIXYI010000031.1, read as the reverse complement.
ATCGGGGAAGCCGTGAAAAAATTTGATGCGCCTAAAGTATTCGGCGACTACTTCCGTTCGGAAGCCGACGCCCGTAAGAAAGCGGACGCAGATGCACAAACGGAAAAACAAGCGTATATCAACGAACACAAGGCGGTTATCGATGCGAAAAAAGCCTACCTCGACAGCTACCGTCCAAAAGCAACAAAAACAGCGACCGGCTTCTCGTATGCTGTAGTAAAAAAAGGAACGGGCGGTAAACTGAAGCCTGGCCAGAAGATAAAGGTGGTATGCTCAGGCTACTTCCCAGACGGCATCCTGTTCTGGACTACCCAAGCCGACATCGCAAAAGCGTATGGAAAACTCGATCCGGGGCAGGCGGCGCAAAACGGCTACCAACCGATCGACTGGAGCTACGGCCAACGCACCGGAATGATTCCGGGATTCATCGAAGGACTCGACCAGGCGTCATTGGGTGACAAAGTCATTTGGTACATCCCGTCCATACTGGCGTATGGCGAGGCAGGACGACCACCGATCATCCCATCAAACGCTGATCTCGTCTTTGACGTCGAAATACTTCCAAGCAACTAAAAACCGAAATACCAGATATGAAAACCAAACTCTTTTGCCTGTTGTTGTTGACCTTATCAACAGGTGTGTTCGCCCAGACCAAGAAAGCGTCGCCAAAGGCAGCAGCGCCAGCGTCGACCGATGGACTCTTCGCTGAAATCACTACGACCAAAGGAAAAATCCTTCTTAAGCTCGAATACGGGAAAACGCCTATTACGGTTGCCAACTTCGTATCGTTGGCAGAAGGTAACAATCCGGCGGTGACGGACGCGAACTTAAAAGGAAAACCGTTTTACGACGGACTGAAATTCCATCGTGTGATTGCTGACTTCATGATCCAGGGTGGTGACCCCGCCGGCAACGGAAGTGGCGGCCCGGGTTATAAATTTAAAGACGAAATCACCGACCTGAAGCACACTCGCGCCGGAACGCTTTCGATGGCAAACGCCGGAGCCGGAACCAATGGCAGCCAGTTCTTCATTACCCATAAAGACACGCCATGGCTGGACGGAAAGCACACCGTTTTCGGATATGTCGTTTCCGGACAGGATGTAGTAAACGCCATCGCGCAGAACGACCTTATTGCGAAGGTGACGATTATTCGTAAAGGTGCCGCGGCGAAAGCCTTCAATGCGGCGAAAGTTTTTGGTGACTATATGGCCACCCGCGATGAACAGGAAGCCAAAGCACGTAAAGAGAAGGAAGAGGCGGAAGCTGCAAAACGAAAAGCGTATGAAGCCCAATATGGTGCCGTCATCAGCGAGAAGAAAGCCTATTTTGACAAAGCGCGAGAAACAGCCACAGTGCTGCCAAGCGGCGTCGCCTACGCCATCGTTAAGAAGGGTGCCGGAACCAAGCCCGCCGATGGGCAGCAGGTATTTATCCATTATGCCGGCTATTTCAAAGACGGCCGTCTTTTCGACAGCAGCTATGCCGATGTGAGCAGAGCCTTTGGCACCTTTGATGAAGCGCGTGCGAAGGGAGGCGGCTATGCCCCTTTCCCTTTCCAGTATGGCAATAAAAAAGGATTGATCCCAGGATTCCTCGACGGCATCCAGAATATGGCCTTGGGCGATAAGGCAGTGGTATTCATCCCGTCTGCTTCCGGGTATGGAGAGCGCGGTGCCGGTGACCGCATCCCGCCTAATAGTGACCTGATCTTCGAAATTGAAATGCTTGAGAAAGCCGAATAAAAAAAAGTCCCTTCGGGGACTTTTTTATTAGAACTTCCAATCGAATTCGTCGGTCTTCTCGTTGATGGCAGCACCGGCCTCGACTTTTACCACTTCCCCGAATTCGGTTTGGATGACCAGCCAATGCTCTTCGTTGACAAAGTTTTCATAGGTGTCGAAAGCCTCTGTCGCCCATTTCGGGAAGCCGGCCTCCCGCATCGCAGGAAGCAACGCCTCTTTGGTCAATCCGATCGGCTTTACACCGGCAAGTTCAACGTCTGGATGGGCGGTAATGACGTACCCCAAACGAAAGTCCTCCTCTTCATAGAAAGAAAGGCGAAGCTTCGCGCTATCATACAAAAAGATCACGTTGCCGTCTTCGTCGTTGAATTGGCGCGAGGGTGCACCTTTGCGCGCAATTACATCCTCCTGCTTCATACCGAACAAAAGATCGTCTACTCCGAAAAAAGGGGTTAGTATCATAAAAAGTTGATTTTAGTTTCCAATGACGATTTGACGCGATCCCGCCACTCGTCTTTCAAAATGCTCAGGATGATGCTATCGCGCCGTCCACCATCAGCAGTAGGCATATTCGCCCGCAGGATGCCGTCTACCTGGCAACCAATACTTTTCATCGCGGCAATACTCCGGACATTACGGGCGTCGGCACGAAACTCCACCCGTTCCATGCCCCATTCTTCAAAGGCATAGCGAAGTAGAAGGTACTTACAGTTGCGGTTGACGTGTGTACCCTGAAAGGCACTTCCATACCAGGTATACCCAAGTTGCACGGTTGCGAACGGAAGGCTTATATCGTAAAAACGCGTACTACCGGCATAGCGGCCTGTTACTTTATCGAATACGATGAAGGGGAATTCCTGACCGGTCTCACGGGCCTTTAGGGCAATATCCATATAGTGGCGTAATCCGTCGGATCCGGCTGCGCGTACGAGCGAAAAATACCAGATTTCCGGTTCTTCCAGTGCAAAGGGCAACAGTAGTTCGTAGTCTGATGCTTCCAAAGGCCGCAGTAGGACCTTATCATTTTCCAGTACGAGATCGCGAGGTATCATGCGTATTCAAAGTGTCCGTATTCACTCTTGATAGTAAGGCGTTTGGAGCCGCCTTCTACCCGACCGACCACCTGTGCCGGAATTCCGAACCCTGTGGAAATCGCAATGATATCCTGGGCAATCGCCGCCGGAACATAGAGTTCCATCCGGTGGCCACAGTTGAATACCTGGTACATCTCCTTCCAGTCAGTGCCGGATTGCTCCTGTATCAACCTGAAAAGAGGTGGTACTGGAAAGAGGTTGTCTTTTATCACATGGAGGTCGTCAATGAAATGGAGGATTTTCGTCTGCGCTCCACCGCTGCAATGCACCATACCGTGGATGTCGGTCGGGCGGAACCGCTCAAGTATCTTTCGGATGACCGGCGCATACGTACGGGTGGGCGACAATACCAATTTCCCGGCATCAAGTGGACTTCCGTCAACCGCGTCCGTCAACCCCATCGTCCCGGAATAGACGAGCGATTCCGCGACGGCGGCATCATAACTTTCCGGATACGTCGACGCCAGGTGTTTGGCAAAGACATCGTGCCGGGCCGAGGTGAGTCCGTTACTTCCCATTCCTCCGTTATATTCTTTTTCATACGTTGCCTGTCCGAAAGACGCGAGGCCGACAATCACATCCCCTTCCGAAATCCGGGCGTTATCGATCACATCTTCCCTTTTCATACGGGCCGTGACGGTCGAGTCGACGATGATCGTCCGAACCAGGTCGCCTACATCAGCGGTCTCACCACCTGTAGAATGGATGGTAACTCCGTAGGTCGCCAATTCGGCAATCAATTCTTCTGTTCCGTTAATAATGGCCGAAATGACCTCTCCGGGAATCAGGTTTTTGTTACGTCCGATAGTGGAAGACAATAGGATGTTATCGGTCACACCCACACACAACAGGTCGTCAAGGTTCATCACAAGGGCATCCTGTGCAATCCCTTTCCAAACAGAAACATCGCCGGTTTCCTTCCAATACATATACGCCAGTGACGACTTCGTTCCGGCTCCGTCTGCGTGCATCAGCAGGCAATAGTCGGGGTCCCCGGTAAGGTAATCAGGTACGATTTTACAGAATGCTTTCGGGTATAGCCCTTTGTCGATATTCCGGATGGCGTTGTGTACATCCTCCTTTGAAGCCGACACGCCGCGTTGGGCGTACCGCTTGCTGTTTTCGGAACTCATGATGTAAGTGTGTTGTGTGGCGCAAAGGTAGCGAAAAAACCGGCGAGGCCAAGGTCAGAGGAGTTCTTCTAGATCGAACCGGAAATTGAGGATTTTCGAGTCGCGCTCCACTTCCACTTCCACATGACGGCCTTCCTCCGACTTCAGCAGTAGGTTTAATTCCTGGAGGGTATATTGGTAACTGTCGCGTCCGTTGACCCGTTTGAGCAGGTCGCCTTTCCGTATGCCCGCCTTTTCTGCCGGTGAGTCCTTTCGCACCGACACAACGACGTAAATCGGCTTGAGCGAAAAGCGATAACTGACCTGTATTTCCTTCTCGCCAAAGGAAAGGTCGACCCGGTTTCCGGCCGAATTGGCGCGTTCCGGTACCATTTGGTGCCCCGCGTGGTGCAGGGTAATGCCGCTCATATTATAGGTGAAGGGCTCGGAAAAAGACCCGTTGCGTTTCAAATACAGTTTTTGCTGTTGGTAATCGAAACAGACGGTGAAGCGTTTGAGTATCTCGCCTCCGATAGAACCGACACGCTGGTCGACCATCCTGACATGACGCACAGACGTTGTGTCGGGAAAAGCGGCGATGGGTCGTTTGAACGAAAACTCCCGTAGCTGCAACAGCGATATTCGTGCTTTGTCGCCGTAGATTTCGCCGCTGAAACCACGGCCCAGGAAATCGCGCAGCCGTTTATCCGGAACAATGATTTGTTTGTCTCGGGAAGGAAAAAGCCAAATGGCGTCGCTGTTTCCGGTATCGATCAGAAGTTTGGATATACGGGGAAGAGAATCGATACCAATACCCACCTTTACATACGGTTTGGATTTTTCGATGGTCAGGTCGAAGGCGACAAAATCCCGCAGGACGTTCCCCATATCGGCGCGACTGCGATTGTATACCCGAAGTCGCTTTCGGGCGTAGTCGATCATGACGGGATGATCGCGAAAAAAGCGGTATCCGATGATGCCATTGACCGGAACGCCGAGGCTGGCGGAAAAATCGAATTGTTCGTCAAGAACGACATACAGCACCTGGTTGGTGCTTTTCATTCCTTTAAGGGTAATCGTATTTCCAACTGACTTCAGGCCTTCTACCGATTCCTCGCTACCCAGGCCACGAAGCTCGATTTTCTCAACGTTGAACAACGGAAGTTCTTTTTCTTCAAGGCTGAAAAGGATATTTTCTTCGACACCGGTATCCAATAAAAAGTCGAGTTGGGTGCCGTTTACCATTACCGGTACGATGATCAGGTTATTGATAAGCCGGAAGGGAATCGAAACCGATTTACGATTGCCCAAAAACGAAAAGGCGTCTTGCGCCCGAGGGACCAGACTTACGAAAAGCAAGGCAACGAGCAACCACCGTTTCATTTCTTTTTTCTTAAAAATACTAAATAATCGCCAATGAAATAGAAATACCGCAATTAGATGTGGGTTGCGTAACAAGATGCAAAAAAAGTTGCAATTTTGCAGTCGTAAAAACACTCACATGCCAACCATTTCAAGCAAAGGGCAGCACATGCCTGAATCGCCCATACGGAAGTTGGTGCCTTATGCCGAAGGAGCCAAGAAAAGAGGTACCAAAGTCTATCATTTGAATATTGGGCAACCCGATATCCGCACGCCGGAAGGAGCTCTTGAGGCCATCCGAAATGTTCATCTTCAGGTACTCGAATACAGCCACTCGGCAGGCTTCGAAAGTTACCGCACGAAACTGGCGGCCTATTACACCGCCCATGGCCTGCCCGTTGATATGGCCGATATCATCATCACGACCGGTGGTTCGGAGGCATTGCTTTTCGCCATGGGAAGCACGATGGATACAGGAGACGAAATCATCATTCCTGAGCCTTTCTACGCTAACTACAATGGCTTTTCAACGGCATCGGGAGTCAAAGTGGTGCCGGTCATCTCGACAATTGAGACCGGATTTGCCCTTCCTCCTATCGCCGACTTCGAAAAACTAATCACCCCGCGGACGAAGGCTGTGTTGATTTGTAACCCAGGGAACCCCACCGGTTACCTGTATTCAAAAGAGGAAATGCTGCAATTGGCCGAGCTCGTCAAAAAACACGACCTCTTCCTGATCGCAGACGAAGTATACCGTGAATTTGCCTACGACGGCTACACGCACCACTCGGTAATGAATATTCCAGGGCTGGAGCAACATGCGATCATGATTGATTCGGTTTCGAAACGCTACAGCATGTGTGGCGCCCGAATCGGATGCATCGTTTCAAAGAACAAAGAAGTGATCGCAACGGCTATGAAATTTGCCCAGGCACGGTTGAGTCCTCCTACTTTCGAACAGATTGCAGCAGAAGCGGCACTTGATACGCCCCAAAGCTACTTTGACGAAGTAATCGGCGAATATAAAGACCGTCGGGACACCTTGGTACGCGAATTAAGCAAGATTGACGGTGTGGTCGTGGCGAACCCGAAGGGTGCCTTTTATTGTATGGCGAAATTGCCTGTAAAGGATGCCGACTACTTTGCACAATGGCTGTTGGAGTCTTTCGACCTGGATGGTGAAACTGTCATGGTAGCGCCAGCTGCGGGTTTCTATTCCACTCCTGGTGCCGGTAAAGATGAAGTCCGGATTGCTTATGTCCTCAAAAAAGAAGACCTCATACGAAGCGTAGCAATATTGAAGGAAGCGCTTCGGGTATATAACGCAAAGTAGTACGCGCAACCCCAAAATAAAAAGGCTGTCCCGATGTGACAGCCTTTTTTTATTTTAATACAATCTAGTTTTTAGCGCTTCAGGGTAAAGTGCGCCTTAAATTCCTTAGTAATGCCGGTTTCCTCGTATTTAATCAGGAACCAGTAATCATCGGCTGGCATGGGGTTACCGTTGAACGTTCCATCCCAACCCGTGCCGCTCGGATAAATTTGCTTTAGCAGTTTACCGGAGCGATCGAAGATATATACCAACGCGCCTGGTTGACCACTCAACACCGGAATATTCCACGTATCGTGGATGCCGTCGCCATTCGGGGTGAAATACTTCGGATAATCCACCAAATAAACCGCATATTCCACCTGCGCACAGGCCTTCAG
>JAIXYI010000026.1 GCA_027490305.1 Flavobacteriaceae bacterium | reverse complement strand
CCATCGAAGGAAGAAACGGAATGGATGGCCACCCAACGAACAGTCGATTCCCTGAAGACCATCCGGAAGGCCGAAAAGCCCAAGCGGTATCCGTTCAACCCGAATTTCATCAGCGACTATAAAGGGTACCGGCTGGGTATGTCGGTAGCCGAGATCGACCGCCTGTTGGCTTTTCGCAAAACCGGGCGCTACGTCAACTCAGCCCGTGAATTTCAAAAGGTAACGGGTGTTTCCGATTCGTTGTTGGCGCGGCTGTCACCTTTTTTCCGATTTCCCGAGTGGGTAAAACACCGGCACGCGCCGGCTTCTTTTAAAAACGATGCGCCTGTTGAGAAGCGTCAGCAAAAGCCACTCGACATCAATACCGCCACGCAGGAGGAACTGATGAAGGTGTATGGCATTGGCCCGGCGTTATCAGAACGCATCCTGAAGCTTCGGGACAAGTTTGGCGCGTTTGTCTCCATCGACCAGTTGGAACTCGTGTGGGGGTTGCGGCCGGAGGCACTTGCTGAAGTAAAGAAAGCCTTTGTAGTGGGTCCGACGCCTGCGGTGAAAAAGGTACGTATCAACGAAGCCACCTTTCGTGAGATCATGCAAACACCTTACTTTAATTATAACCTTACAAAAGAGGTAATGGTATACCGCAGTATGCATTCGGGAATAAAGAATGCTGAGGATTTAGCAAATGTTGAGGGCTTTCCAATTGAAAAATTAAAAATAATAAGTCTATATTTGGAATTCTGAAAAATAAACCCTCGATGATGACTTTTGACTACCTGGAATCCAATACCATGATTGCGGAATCCGTGCGCGATTTTGCCGAAACACATATTCGCCCCCACGTTATGGAATGGGACGAGGCGCAGTTCTTTCCGGTTGACCTTTTCCGGCGACTTGGCCAGATGGGCTATATGGGCATTTTAGTGCCGGAAGAGCTGGGCGGGTCCGGTCTGGGCTACCACGAATATATCACGATCATCGAAGAGATTTCGAAGGTCGATTCCTCTATCGGATTGTCGGTCGCGGCGCACAATTCGCTTTGCACCAATCACATCCTGACGTTTGGTAACGACGAGCAGAAACGCCGTTGGATCCCGAAACTGGCCACGGGTGAACACATCGGCGCCTGGGGATTGACCGAGCACAATACCGGATCGGATGCCGGTGGCATGAACACGACTGCGAAACGAGATGGCAACGACTGGATACTGAACGGAGCGAAGAACTTCATTACCCACGCGATCTCCGGAGAGGTGGCCGTGGTGATTGCCCGAACGGGTGAGAAGGGAGATTCGAAGGGAATGACCGCCTTCGTACTTGAGAAAAGCATGCCCGGATTTTCATCTGGTAAGAAAGAGAACAAGCTCGGCATGCGCGCGTCTGAAACGGCGGAATTGATTTTTGATAACTGCCGCGTGCCTGATGAAAATCGTTTAGGGGAGGTCGGGCAGGGTTTCATTCAGGCGATGAAGATACTCGACGGCGGACGGATTTCGATCGGGGCGCTGTCACTAGGTATTGCGAAAGGCGCTTATGAAGCGTCATTGAAATATTCGAAAGAGCGCGTACAGTTCGGAAAACCGATCAGTGAATTCCAGGGTATTTCGTTCAAGTTGGCCGATATGGCCACCGAGATCGAAGCTTCGGAATTGTTGTTGCGCAAAGCGGCCCACCTGAAAGAAGCGCACCAGCCGGTTACCACTGCGGGTGCCATGGCCAAGATGTATGCATCGGAAGCCTGTGTACGCATTTCCAACGAAGCGGTGCAAATCCATGGAGGATACGGTTATACAAAAGATTTTCCGGTTGAGAAGTTTTACCGTGACTCGAAACTCTGCACGATAGGGGAGGGAACTACCGAAATCCAGAAGGTGGTGATTTCACGGAATTTGCTTAGGTAATAATATCGCAAAATAAGAAAGGGCTGTCTTCGTCATCAAGAAGACAGCCCTTTTATTTTATTGTCGGGACTCACCAGGTAGTAACTCGGTATATGAATTGCCCAAATGTGATGGCGGACGTCAAGACAAACAGCCACATCCCTACAAAACCGCCTTTCGGATGTTTGGCCCATAGTTGCCACACCAGCGCCGTTAACGTGAGCAGAAACGGAATCAGTGCGGCGTGGTAGTGAAGGGAACCTGAAACGTCGCCGCGCAATAATGCGATAAAGGCGCGCTGCATGCCGCATCCCGGGCATTCCATGCCAAAAGTCGACTTGATCGGGCATGTGAGCATGTGCGCCTCCAGCCAATCAACCATACTTAGTGTTGGAGATTCTGCCAAGGAACGGTTGACAACATCGTACCTACGAATATGAGGTAGAAAATCACAAACAGGAAGTAGGCCGCTGAAAGGCATGTCCCGATGATCGCGCAAACTCGCCCTGCCTTCATGTTGTTGAAGGACGACAACGAGTAGGCCGAGGAATTTTCGTAGTAAAGCGCTTTTGCTTTTGAGGATAGGACCAGGGCGATAATACCCAAGACGAGTCCGACGATACCATAGCACACGCAGAGTACTATAGACAAAATTCCCAATACCAATACGGCAGTGGAATTCGGAACCTGAATGGGTCCTTGCGCATTGAAATTGTCAAATCCCGATGGATTCGTGTTTTTGTAGTTGTAATTGGTTTCTTCCATGGAAAAAAATTTTGTCGAAAATAGGGAAAAACCGCGCGCAAAAACACTAACGTTAAAAAAAGTTAATACCACTGGTGGTGGATAAGTAGCGGATAGGGTCGCCTGGGTCATCCGTTCTAATCATTTGGCATGATGGCCTGCTATTCTTCTCGTAGATTTGAAAGCCAAAAGCGGGCTCGCAGGAACACGCTACGTGAGGGTAATGCGCAAGCGGTTGTGAATTGCTTTCAAAAATGTACTTTAGTCCATAATTCACAGGCTAATAGAAAACAAACGCTACGTAGCGAACGTTGTGAATTGCTTTCAAAAATGTACTTTAGTCCATAATTCACAGGTACTACTATAAATAAATAAAATGTTTTAGGGTTGTGAATTGCTTTCAAAAATGTACTTTAGTCCATAATTCACAGGCGCACGCTTTCCCTGGACAAGGACTTGAGGGTTGTGAATTGCTTTCAAAAATGTACTTTAGTCCATAATTCACAGGTGTAAGAATCGGCGACAAGTACGCGCGTACGTTGTGAATTGCTTTCAAAAATGTACTTTAGTCCATAATTCACAGGACCGAATACAACATTATTATAACCGACACGTTGTGAATTGCTTTCAAAAATGTACTTTAGTCCATAATTCACAGGCTACCGAAGAAAACAGCGACAAGGTATTGCGTTGTGAATTGCTTTCAAAAATGTACTTTAGTCCATAATTCACAGGAGCATTATAAAAACTATCGTGGAGCTGCTGTTGTGAATTGCTTTCAAAAATGTACTTTAGTCCATAATTCACAGGTGGCGTCAATGTTTATCGGATGTTCTACCGGTTGTGAATTGCTTTCAAAAATGTACTTTAGTCCATAATTCACAGGAAACAGACCTTTCGTTCCTTCGGCGCGTTTGTTGTGAATTGCTTTCAAAAATGTACTTTAGTCCATAATTCACAGGCCAGTTGCCCACGTTTCCGACGTGATCCAGTTGTGAATTGCTTTCAAAAATGTACTTTAGTCCATAATTCACAGGTGAAAGCGACCATCGAAGACATGAAGACCAGTTGTGAATTGCTTTCAAAAATGTACTTTAGTCCATAATTCACAGGATGATGGTGAAGGTGTTAAATGGTTATAGGTTGTGAATTGCTTTCAAAAATGTACTTTAGTCCATAATTCACAGGTCAGAGTGTCGGCGAATGATTGTTCAAGGCGTTGTGAATTGCTTTCAAAAATGTACTT
>JAIXYI010000008.1 GCA_027490305.1 Flavobacteriaceae bacterium | reverse complement strand
GAAAACGGCCCCCTTTCGGAGGCCGTTTCCATTTTGAAAAACCACATCAGAATTTCATTCCGACGCCGAAACCAAAGAGCCACGGGTTGATATCGACGTCGGCTGGAATAGACAGTCCGACGGCCAGGTTAGAGGCGTCAACCGTCACGTCCGTATTGAGAAAGATCTTTTTGACGTCTGCGTTCACGAAGAACTTGTCGTTGATCATGTAGTCGAAGCCTGCCTGGAACGCGAAGCCCAGTGCGTTTGAGTAGCTGACATCCTTCACCACACTGCCTTCATCCGCCCCGTAGAAAATGGTGTAGTTCACACCGGCACCCAGATACGGGCGGAAGGGCTTGTCAACATTGAAGTGGTATTGTGCCGTCAGGGTCGGAGGCAGCAGCCATACGCTACCCAGATCGACATCGGCTGTGCCACCGCCAATGGGAGACAAATCCGATTTCACGGTTTTGACATCGTGTTTGGCAGTGCCCAGGATGAGTTCCGCCGACCAGTTGGGCGTGAAGAAATACGTGAAGTCGAGTTCAGGTATGAACGCCGTCGAGATATCGACATCGCCCCCGATGGCCCCAATCGAGGCGCTTTCATCCGGCACGACGGCCACGCCGCGAAGGCGCACTTGCCAATGTTTGAAACTGTCTTCGTTCTTGGTGTCCTGTGCAACAGCGGCAAACGGTAAACCGACCAGAAGGGCAAGGACGCAGATTTTTAGCGATTTCATGTGTTTTCGTTTTGAATTACAGTTCAAAAGTACCCCTGAAGAATCGCATCGGGTATGATAATAATCATATGACGGAAAGTTTGTTTTCGACACTTTTTTGCTTCAAATCTTAGCAAAACATTATCACCGAAAAAAAGGCAAAACCTTACATTTGTTCGCATCCATCCTAAACCCTGTGGTTATGTTGAAAAAAATCCTGAAGTGGACCGGTATCTCGTTTCTCGTTTTGCTCCTCATCCTGTTCATTGCTCCTTATGTTTTCCAGGACCAGATAAAAGCCAAGATCGCCGAGACCATCAATAAAAATGTCGATGCGAAGGTGTCGTTTGCCGATGCCGACCTGAGCCTGTTCCGGAATTTCCCGCAGGCCAGTGTGCGTGTCGACTCGTTATTGGTCATCAACAAAGCGCCGTTCGAAGGTGATACACTCGTGTCGTTCGGGGAAGTCAATCTGGTGATGTCGCTCGGAGAATTGTTTAAAGGGAAGGACGAGCCGGTACAGGTTGATTCGTTTAGTTCGGAAAATGGGATCATCAACATCCTGTTTAATAAGGACGGCATAGGGAATTTCGACATCGCCCTGAAAGACCAAAAAGAAGAGGACGGTAAGAAAAGTGATCCATTGTCGCTGAAAGTGAAAGAATATGAAGTGCGCAATTTCCGTTTTCGGTATTACGATGCACGTTCGAAAATCCATATGGTCATCGACAGTCTCGACCACCAGGGAACGGGTGACTTCGCGGCTTCGAAACTCGATTTGGTTACCAAAACGAAAGCGCGCCTGTCGTTGGATATGGACAACGTCAATTATATGCGCAACGTCGCCCTGTCGCTGGATGCGGTTTTGGGAATCGATCTTGATAAACAGACCTATACGTTCAAAGACAACAAGGCCCTCATCAACAAGTTGCCGCTGCGGTTCAACGGATCGCTGCAATTGCTTGACGACGGACAGGCGTATGACCTGACCTTCAGTACCCCAACATCCGATTTCCAGAACTTCCTCGGCCTGATTCCGTCGGCCTATTCGGGAAGCCTGGCCAATGTCAAGACAACCGGCAGTTTCTCGGTAAAAGGATTTGCAAAAGGAAAACTCACCGATACCACGGTGCCGAAGTTCAACGTAGAGATGGCGTCGGATAACGCGTCTTTCCAATATCCGGATCTGCCCAAATCAGTGCAGGACATCCAGATCAATACCCAGATCATCAACGACACCGGCATCATGAACGATACCTATGTCAACCTCCAGAAATTGGCATTTCGCATCGACCAGGATGTGTTCAATGCAAGCGCGACCATCCGTAACGTAGCCGAAAATCCGCTGGTAGCCGCGAAGTTGAAGGGGACGGTCAACCTGGGCAACCTCACGCGGGCCTATCCGGTGAAACTGAGCAAACCGCTTTCCGGCATCCTCAAAGCCAATGTGGAGACGAATTTCGATATGAAATCGGTTGAAACCAGTCAGTACCAAAACATCCGCAACCAGGGAACCATTGACCTTTCCGGTTTCCAGTATGTGGATGATAACGGTAAGACGCTTAAGATCAGCCAGGCATCCGTTTCGTTCGATCCGAGCCGCGTCAGCCTGAAACGATTTGATGCCACGACCGGACGCACCGACCTGAGCGTCAACGGAACGCTCGATAACTTTTACGGCTTTGTATTTAAGAACCAGGTGCTGAAAGGCAATTTCAACTTGTCGTCGAACCAATTCGCGGTCAGCGATTTTATGTCGGCGGATGCACCTGCCAAAGAAGGCGCGGCACCGAGCGGGGCGATGAAAATTCCGTCGAACCTCGACTGTACGCTGAATGCCAAAATCGGAACCGTATTGTATGATAATCTCACCTTGAAGAACGTGACGGGTAAAGTGACGGTACGCGACCAAACGGCGACGCTGTCGGATGTGCGAACGTCTATTTTCGACGGACTCATCACGGCCAGCGGCGGTGTTTCGACCAAAGAGAAAGTCCCGACGTTCGACATGGACTTGACAATGAACAAGATCGACATCCAGCAATCGTTTACCCAACTCGCCATGTTGAAGAACATTGCGCCTATCGCGGGCGTCATCAACGGCAAATTGAATTCGACGATCAATGTGAAAGGAAAGCTCGACCCCAAAACGATGGCACCTGACCTGAAGACACTTTCAGGTGATCTGTTAGGGCAATTGCTGTCGACCACCGTCAACGAAAAGAACTCTAAATTGCTGAGCGCCCTTTCGGGGAACCTCAAATTCATCGACATTTCGAAACTCAACCTAAATGACCTGAAGGCACAATTGGCATTTGAAAACGGTAAGGTCACCGTCAAACCATTCAACCTTAAGTATAAGGATATTGCTGCGACTATTGGCGGCACCCACGGTTTTGACCAGGCGATGAACTATAACATTAAGCTGGATGTTCCCGCAAAATACCTGGGCACCGAGGTCAATAACCTCCTAACGAAATTGGCGCCTGCCGATGCCGCGAAGCTCGACAATGTTCCGATCAATGCCAATCTAACCGGTAGTTTTTCGAGTCCGAAAGTGAGCACTGACCTTAAACAAGCCACCACGAGCCTCGTGACCCAATTGGTGAAGCAGCAGAAAGACAAATACACCCAACAGGCTACCAATGCCCTGGGCAACCTGATCAAGTCGCAAACGGGCGGCACTACGACGAAAGATACCACCAAGTCAGCGACACAGAATGCCAAGGAAGCCGCGGCAGATAAAGCCAAGGAAAAAGGCAAGGAACTTCTGAACGGCCTGTTCAACAAGAAGAAGAAAGAAGAAAAGAAAGAATAAAGAAGACCCCGCAGCTGCGGGGTTTTTTATACGGTGATGGCCACGTGGTAGCCTTCGAATGCCCGCACATTGAACACGGTGCCGTCTTCAAAAAGCAGGTACTGGCCTTTTATCCCGGCGAGGATGCCCGAGAATGACGTTGTCTTATCCAGGCTGAGGCTTGAGATCGACGACGGGTAGCGCGCGACCGGATATTCCATTTCGAACACATCGATTTTTTCGGGGAGGAAGAATTCCTGTACCTCTTCCGGTAATAGGTTCTGCAGTTTGATCCGCTCGGAGGGTAAATCAAAATGAGAGATGGCGTTGGTCAGCATTTTCCGCCAGTTGATCTTATCGGAAAAATGCGCTTTGAGAGCGACCTCGGTGATACCCGCGAGGTAGCGATTGGGAACCTCGACAATGACAATCGCTTTTTCGGCACCCTGGTCAATCCAGCGGGTGGGCACCTGTGTTTTGCGGGTGACGCCCACTTTGAGTTCACTTGAGCAGGCCAGATACACTACATGGGGCTGCACCTGCACTTTGGTCTCATAGTCGAGATCGCGGTCGGCGATGCCCAGGTGGGCGGTGCTCAGTTCGGGGCGCATGATCCAGTCGCCGGCGGCCGGACTGCCGTAAAAGCAGTCATAGCAAAAGCCCTGTCGGAAGATCTTTTTCTGTTTGGAGCAGTTGAGGCACTGGTAGCCTTTCAAGACTACTTCCAGCGGTTTCCCGATCTGTTGGTTGAGGTTCAGGAAGCTGTTTTCGAACACCAGATAATATTGAATCGGCTTGCCGTATTCGGTCTGCATCTTGGCCAGTGTACCTTCGTAAAGCATGTAAATGGGCGTGTTTAATAGGATCCGGCATGGATAAAGCCGGAATTTTCATATTTTTGGTAAAGTTAGCCATCATGGCCTAGACCACCAACCCAAACCATATGCCTTTTCCGCTCGTCAATTCGGTTGCCGCCTGGATCCTGAAGAAGCGGGTCCATCAAATGGAACTCTTCCTAAAATACCCACATGAGGTACAGGAAGAATTGTTGATGAGCCTTCTCCGTCAGGCCGATACGACCACGGTAGGGAAGGCCTACGGTTTTGACAGCATCCGCAGTTACCGCACCTTTGCCGATCGCATTCCCATCGCGACCTACGAAGACCTCGAGGGGATGATCGAACGCACCCGCCGGGGTGAGCAGAACCTGTTTTGGAGTTCGCCCATCAAATGGTTTGCAAAATCGAGCGGCACGACGAACGCCCAATCGAAGTTTATCCCGGTAAGTTTCGAGGCGTTGGAGAACTGTCATTATAAAGCAGGCAAAGACCTTCTGTGCCTTTACCTGAACAACAACGAAGATTCGCAACTGTTCACGGGCAAAAGCCTTCGATTAGGAGGGAGTAAGCAGGTGTATGAACAGAACAATACGTATTTCGGCGATCTATCCGCCATCCTGATCGAGAACATGCCGTTCTGGGCCGAGTTTTCGAGTACACCGAGCAACCGGACATCGCTGTTGGGCGATTGGGAGATCAAGCTCGACGCGATCATACAGGAAACGCTGCAGGAGAATGTCACCAGTTTTGCCGG
>JAIXYI010000023.1 GCA_027490305.1 Flavobacteriaceae bacterium | reverse complement strand
CTGCTTGAAGAGAAAACGCATGAAACCGTTTTGGAAATCAACCTGAATGCCCTAGGCCACAACCTGAATTTCTTTCGCGCCAAGCTGGCGCCTTCGACCCGGCTGATGGTGATGGTAAAAGCGTTCGGATACGGCAATGGCGGCTTCGAGATCGCGAAACTGCTCGAACATTATAAAGTCGATTATTTAGGTGTCGCTTTCGCGGATGAAGGAATCGCCCTGAAGTCGGCCGGAATCGCCCTTCCGATCATGGTGATGAACCCCGAAACCACCAGCTTCGCGTCGATCATCCAAAACGGGCTCGAACCGGAAATCTATAGTTTCAAAGGACTTCGGGCGTTTCGGGACCTGGCCCGCGAGTTTACACTTGAAAGGTATCCGATCCACATCAAGATCGACACGGGCATGCACCGGTTGGGCTTTTCAGCCGACGACATCCCGACGCTGATTGATGAATTGGCGGATAGTCCGGAATTGCGGGTGACATCCATCCTATCTCATATGGCTACCAGCGATGACCCCGCCCACCGGGAATTCGCTTTGGGTCAAATTGCATTGTTTGACCGCTTGTCGTCTGACATGATGCGCGCGCTTGACATCCAACCCATACGCCACATCCTCAACACTTCGGGCATCAGCCATTTTCCGGAGGCGCAATACGACATGGTGCGACTGGGCATCGGGCTTTACGGCATATCGAATGACCCAGCCGAGCAGAAGTTCCTTGAAAATGTGGGCACGCTGAAATCGGTCGTTTCGCAATTACGGACCATTCCGACAGGCGACAGCGTGGGCTACGGACGGCGCTTCCGGGCACCGCGCGAAACCACCGTCGCGACGATTCCAATCGGATACGCCGATGGCATTCGACGGGCATGGGGCAACGGCCTGGGCTATGTAGTACTGAATGGCATGCGGGCACCAATTATCGGATCGGTGTGCATGGACATGCTGATGGTGGATGCCACCGGAATCGATTGCCGCGAAGGCGACCCGGTGATGGTGTTTGGCGAACGTCCGACGGTGGTGGAAATGGCAGAGAAACTACATACGATTCCGTATGAAATCCTTGTAGGTATCTCTCAACGGGTAAAACGTGTTTTTTATCGGGAATAAGGAAAAAGATTACGAAGATTTTCTTTTTTTGTACATTAGTACCTAACCAAAACAAACTATTATGGGATTTTTTAAAGATTTCAAAGCCTCGCTCATGAAGGGCGACGTGCTCAGCCTCGCCACCGCGGTGGTCATTGGCGCCGCTTTTGGCAAGATTGTGAGTTCGGCAGTCGACGACATCATTATGCCGATAGTCGGACTGGTTACCGGTGGGATCGATTTCACCCAAAAGTTCATCACGCTTGACGGCAACCACTATGAAAACCTGGAAGCGGCGAAAAAAGCCGGCGCTGCGGTCATTACCTATGGCAACTTCGTGCAGGCGATCATCAACTTCGTGATTATTTCCTTCTTCATTTTTGTGGTGCTTCGCGGTGTTGAGCGTACCCGTAAGAAAGAAGAAGCGGCACCTGCTGCGCCACCGGCACCTTCCAACGAAGAGAAGTTGCTGGCTGAAATCCGCGACTTGCTCAAAAAATAGAAAGCCCGCTACATTATATATTCTAAACCCCGTGATGAGCGGGGTATTTTTTTTTGAAGGGAGTCCCTGAGCGCCTGAGCGCCGTCGTTTAGCGACTCATTTAAATCCGATTTCAGGTGACTATTTTCTTCTCGAAAGCAATCAACATCACCTCAAGCTCGCGGGTTTGCGCAGTCATATCGTTGGAGGATGATTCCGTCAAAAAACCAACGGCTACCGCTATTGCAATCTGTGTTTGGAGTTCATATAAAGACGCAATAGCAATCCGCAAAAACCGACGGAATTCGCGATCACTGCGCCTTTCATATCCTTCCGCTATGTTGGATGGTATCGACACGGCACTCCTGCGCAGTTGTGACGTCAATCCAAAAAGCTCACCCTGTGGAAAATTCCCGGTCGCTTGATACACGTTTGTCGTTAAAAGCATTGCTTTCTGCCAAATCGTAAGATCCCTGAACGTACGCATAATGGTTGTTTTTTGGCAAATTTGATACTTTGATGGATAGCGGCATTACGGTTTTTCCGCATTTTTTCTTAAAATAATTCCACCCAAACCTTAGAAGTCGCCGTCAAACTCTCGCCGCTCAGGAACTCAGGGACTCAGGCGCTCAGGGACTCAGTTACTCCCCCCACACATCCTTTTCGCTTTTTCCGTACTTTTGCCCCAAAACAAACCTTTATGAAAGTTGCGGTCGTTGGCGCCACCGGAATGGTGGGTGAAACCATGTTGAAAGTGTTGGCAGAGCGGAATTTCCCGGTTACGGAGTTGATTCCGGTTGCATCCGAAAAATCGATTGGAAAGGAAATTGCCTTCCAGGGAAAAACCTATAAAGTCGTCGGGATGCAGGAAGCGATCGATCGGAAAGCCGACATCGCCTTGTTCTCCGCTGGCGGCGGTACTTCACTAGAGTGGGCACCGAAATTTGCAGAAGCCGGCACCACCGTTATCGACAACTCGTCTGCCTGGCGGATGGATCCCGGAAAGAAACTAGTGGTTCCGGAAATCAATGGCGATCAACTCACCCCAACCGACAAAATCATCGCAAACCCGAACTGTTCGACCATACAGATGGTGTTGGCCCTGGCGCCGCTCCATAAAAAATACAACATTGAGCGCATTGTCGTGTCGACCTACCAATCGGTCACCGGTACCGGCGTGAAAGCCGTTCGACAACTTGAGAATGAATATGCGGGCATTGAGGGCGAAATGGCGTATAAGTATCCCATCCATCGCAATGCCATCCCGCAAATCGACGTCTTCGAAGACAACGGCTACACGAAAGAGGAAATGAAAATGACGCGGGAAACCAAGAAAATCCTTTCGGATGATACCATCCGCGTGACGGCTACCACCGTGCGCATCCCGACCGTAGGAGGTCACTCGGAAGCGGTGAACGTCGAGTTTTCAAATGACTTCGATGTAGCGGAAGTGCGTGACATCCTATCCAAAACACCGGGCGTAGTCGTACAGGATGATATCGCCAACTTCGTCTATCCGATGCCGTTGTACGCACACCAGAAAGACGAGGTATTCGTAGGCCGGATCCGTCGCGACGAAACCCAACCCAACACCCTCAATATGTGGATTGTAGCCGATAACCTTCGCAAAGGTGCCGCTACGAATGCCGTTCAGATTGCAGAGTATTTGGTGGCGCACCGCCTCGTGTAAAGAAAATCCACTGCAAATAGAAGCCCCACTCCCCGTGGGGCTTTTCTTTTTTGCCGCAACCGACTTTTTTATTCTATATATTTGAATACCAACTTTAAAACGAGCCACATGAAAAAATTTATGTCTGCGCAGTCTTTTAACCTTGACTTCGGACTGCTGCTAATCCGGCTGATGTTCGGCGCCTCGATGGCGGCAGCCGGCTACCAGAAAATCACCAAATACAGTGAAAACCTCAAAGACGATTTCTGGATCAATAAAGTCTCCTTCCTCGGATTGTCTGGCGCACCGGTGCTCAATCTGGTGATTTTTGCCGAATTCTTCTGCAGCCTGCTAATCATGGCCGGATTCCTGACCCGCCTGGCGCTTATCCCACTTGTGATTTGTTCGTTCTACATCTTTGCGGTTATCGGCGGCGAGGTCTACCATATTGAAGACGGCGGTCTTTGGTTCAACCCGGGCTTCCCTTATTTCATCGTTTATATTGCCCTTTTCTTTACGGGCGCCGGGAAATACAGCGTAGACCATTTGATTTCGAAACGCTGATTGCAAAAAAACAAAGCGGGTCTAGGGCCCGCTTTTTTACTGTGATGCGTATCTTTGTCACATGAAAACCCGCTTCCGGTTGCTGCAGGTCTTTTTCGTGTCGGTGCTGCTTACGGCCCTGACCGTACAGTCGTGGCACGGCTGGGCCGACTATCAGGAAAAGGTACGGGAACGGCATTGCGAACACAAAGCCTATAGTAAGGCGAGCATCACCCACACCCACGCGTCATTGGAGCACTGTTGGGTCTGCGACTTTACCTTCGCTCCTTACGCCGCTTTCAACATTTGGCTCGAGCGCTCTGAGCCGACTCTTCATTACGTTGATTTAACAGTCGCTGCCTATCAGCGGTTTGTGCCGTCAGAAGCGATCGGGCTGACCTATCTGCGCGGCCCACCGTCTGTAAACGTCTGATTTATTTGACCCTTCGGGAAAATTCTAACGTTTACTCATTTACTCATGAAACATCTTTTTCTCACGCTCATGATGGGCGTGTCTCTATGTGTATGGTCGCAAAATTCCTTTTCAGGAAAGGTGACCGATACCCTCCAACAACCGATTACGGGCGCGACGGTCTACCTGCCTGACCTTCATAAAACCGCCATCACGGATGCGGCAGGCGGCTTCGCCTTTCGCCACCTTCCGGCAGGAAAACTCCGTGTCAGCGTCAGTGCTCTTGGCTACGCCTCACGTCAGGAAACCGTAGCGGTCTCAGGTGAGACGACCCTGGATGTTGTCCTCACGCAATCCGAATTCCGAATGGACGAAGTGGTGGTGTCGACGGCGTTCAGTCGCCTGCAGTCACAGAACGTCATGAAGATCGAAAAGCAATCGGTCGCAGATATGCAGAAAAAAGGGGCTGCCACACTGATTGAAGGACTTTCAACTTTACCCGGCGTGGCGCAGGTCTCGACCGGCACCTCCATTGGAAAACCCGTCATCCGTGGCCTCAGCGGCAACCGCGTGTTGGTCTATACCCAAGGCGTACGAATGGAAAACCAACAATTTGGCGACGAACACGGGTTGGGGCTCAACGATGCCGGAGTTGAATCAGCGGAAGTCATCAAAGGACCCGCCTCGCTTTTGTATGGATCGGACGCCATTGGTGGTGTCATTTACCTAAACCCGGAGAAGTTTGCAGAGGCCGGCGCGTTTAAAGCCGATGTACGCCAGCGGTTTTTTTCCAATACGCTGGGCAGCAGCACCTCAGTGGGCGTCAAAACCTCATCCGAAAAATGGAAGTTTCTCGGACGTGGCAGTTACGACACCCATTCCGACTACGAAATACCCGACGGCGACCGTGTGACCAACACCCGATACAACGAAAAAGACCTGAAACTTGCCACGGGCTTCAGTGACCGTCGTATTTCTTCGGTACTCCGCTATAACTACAACGCCCTTGACCTTGGTATTCCAGAGGAAGGGATCGGCGTGCAATCGAACAGTAAGTCGACCCTGTATCCGAAGCAGGATGTTCGGAGTCATATCCTGAGTTGGGGAAACACCTTGTTTTTCGCCGATTCGAAACTGGATGTCAACCTGGGCTACATCGACAACCGCCGGAAAGAACTGGAAGACAGTCCGACGCCCGCACTCGACATGCGCTTACAAACGACCAGTTACGACGTGAAGTACCACTTCCCGAAATCAACCCATTGGGAGGTCATCTCGGGCGCGCAGGGCTTATGGCAGGAGAATCGCAATGCGGGAGAGGAACGACTTATTCCGGATGCGCAGGTGCGGGATTTCGGCGTCTTTACCACCGCGTTAGGTGAGTGGAATGGGCATACACTCCAGACGGGCCTTCGGTTTGACACGCGAAACGTGACGGGTAATGCCTTTGGCACTCCTGGCGAGGAAGGATCATTCGAAACGGTCGACCGTTCGTTTTCAAGTTTGAATGCCCAGGTCGGATACAGTCATAAAATTGCCAACTCAACTACCGTGCGCCTGAATGTCGCCAGTGGTTTCAGGGCGCCGAACCTTGCCGAGCTTACGTCAAATGGCGTGCATGAAGGCACCAACCGCTATGAAGTGGGGAACGCGAATCTCGACAAAGAGCAGAACGTGCAGGTAGACCTCGATCTTGAATATGGGAACAGCCATTTCGAGTGTTTCCTCAACGGCTTTTATAACCACATTGACCGTTACATCTATGCCGCGCCTACCGGCGAGGTTCGGGAGGGCAACGATGTGTACGACTATGTACAGTCGAATGCGCGACTGTTTGGGGGTGAGGCCGGATTCCACCTACACCCGCATCCGCTTGACTGGCTGCACCTTCAAAGCACCATCAGTCTGGTGAAGGGCGAGCGCACCGATGGCACGGCGTTGCCGTTAGTTCCGGCTACCGACTGGGACAACTCGATCCGCGTCGAATTCAAGAAAGGCCAATGGTTGAAGGACGGTTACGCCACGTTCGATGTCAACTACACGTTTGAACAGAACCGGGTGGGCGCGTTCGAAACCCCTACAGGTGATTATGCGCTTTTCAACCTGGGCGCTGGTGGGAAAATCACGCTGGGTAAGACGTCGTTTCTGCTGACGATGAGCGCCAACAACCTGTTCGACCGTACCTACATCGCGCATCTGTCGCGTTTGAAGACTGATGGAATTCCGAATATCGGGCGGAACTTTATAGTCGGGCTCTCCTTCCAACTGTAACGTTCCAACCTCCTGTAAAATAAAAAGCGTCCCCGAAAGGACGCTTTTCCTGTTTAACTAACTACAAAAAAATCAAAATCTGTTGTCTCCGTCGAGCAGATTGCCCAACCCTCCGAGTACACTTCCTTCTTCCCGACGACTGCCACCGGCAGCGGGTGCCGAAGCAATAATGCGATCGGCAAGTCGGGTAAACGGAAGCGACTGGATATATACGGTTCCGGGGCCCCGCAACGTTGCGAAGAAGAGCCCTTCTCCACCGAAAAGCGAGTTCTTGATGCCCCCAATGAATTCAATATCGTAGTCTACGTGCTGGGTGAAACCGACGATACAACCCGTATCGACCTTCAGCACTTCGCCCGGCGCCAGCTCTCTTTTGGACAACATCCCTCCGGCGTGGATGAAGGCAAGTCCGTCACCTTCTAACTTTTGCATGATGAACCCTTCGCCTCCGAAAAGGCCACGGCCCAACTTACGGGAAAACTCAATTCCGACCGAAACGCCTTTAGCGGCACAGAGGAAGGCGTCCTTCTGGCAAATGAACTTACCCCCGTTATCGCGCAGGTGTATTGGCAGTATTTTTCCGGGATAGGGTGAGGCAAACGACACTTTCCGTTTACCGGAATACTCGTTCACAAAGGCGGTCATGAACAGGCTTTCACCGGTCAGCACGCGCTTTCCGGCCGAAAGTAGCTTGTCGAACAACCCCGACTTGGGCTGGGCGCCGTCACCGAAAATGGTTTCCATCCGGATACCGTCCTGCATCATCATAAAACTGCCCGATTCGGCAATCACGACTTCCTGTGGATCAAGTTCAATCTCCACATATTGCATTTCTTCTCCATGGATTTCGTAGTCAATTTCGTGTGCGGTCATACTATGTTTTTGTGCCATTTGTCGGAAGTGAACAGCCTTTGTTACAAGTGCTATTTATGTTGAAGTTTCACAATTAACATATAATCACGATGATGATTAAAAAAGAAACCTATTGCTATACAATAGAATAAAAAATTAGCATTATTTTTACACATCAACCAAAACCACTTAAGTATGAATTCAAAGTTTACCTCTATCGTGCGGGTCGTATTGGGTATCGTATTGGTAGTCTTCGGCAGCAACAAACTGATCGACTTCCTTCCGATGGAGCTACCTACGGGTGCGGCTGGTGAATTCATGAGTTCGTTGCATGCCACCGGATACATTTTCCCGGTGGTCGGCGTTCTCGAAGTCGTCATCGGCATCTTGCTGCTGACCCGTAAATGGGTGCCTTTCGCCCTTATCTTATTAGCACCGCTTTCCATCAACATCCTGTTGTTCCATTTGTTTATGGATCTGCCCGGACTTGGGGTTGCGCTGGCGGTTACCCTACTGAATACCATTCTTATTTATAAGCACTGGCGCGTATATCGCCCGCTTTTCGTCTAATAGCGGCGGCGGAATTGTGTATTTTTGTCGGAATCGAAACCATTTCCGATGAAAAAAGCACTTTTCCTAATGGCCTGTATTTCCTCTTTCCCTGCCGGCGCACAACAGATTGTCTATCCGGAAACGGAAAAAGGCGATGTGGTTGACACCTATTTCGGTACGCCGATTCCCGACCCCTACCGTTGGTTGGAAGACGACCTCTCCGATAAGACGGCGAAGTGGGTGGCGGCGCAAAACGACGTCACCTTTGGCTATCTTGATAAAATACCGTTCCGCAAGGACGTCCAGGAGCGCATCACCCAACTATGGAATTATGAGAAGCGCAGTGCCCCGACCCGCGAAGGCAACTACCTCTATTACTACCGAAACGACGGATTGCAAAACCAGTCGGTACTCTACCGGCAGGACGCAAGCGGCAAAGAAGAGGTGTTCCTTGACCCGAATGGCTTTGCGAAAGACGGTACGAGTTCGTTGAGCGCGTTGGCCTTTTCAAAAGGCGGAAGCCTTGTGGCCTATGCCGTTTCCGAAGCCGGAAGCGACTGGGTAAAGGTGTATTTTATGGACGCCGCCACGAAAAAGGTGCGTGATGAGCAGTTGGTCGACGTCAAATTCAGCGGTCTTTCCTGGAAAGGCAACGAAGGCATTTTCTATTCACGCTACGACCGCCCGAAAGGAAGTGTTCTTTCCGCCAAAACCGACCAGCACAAACTGTATTTCCACGCATTGGGCACGCCTCAAAAGAAGGATGTGCTGATTTTCGGCGGGGAAGAAAAACGGCGGTATGTAGGCGGAAGTGTGTCGGAAGACGGTCGTTACCTCATCATTTCAACAGCGAACTCGACATCCGGAAATGAACTTTACATCAAAGACCTCAGTAACCCATCCTCTAAAATCATCGCCGTTAACACCGGTTTTGACTACGATGTCGACTTCCTCGACCATGAAAACGGCGTTTTTTACTTCGTCACGAATTTCAAAGCCCCGAACAAACGGGTGGTGGCGGCCAAGATAGGGGCGCTTGATCCGTCGAACTGGCGCGACATCATCCGCGAAACAGATAACGTTTTGACCGTGAGCACCTGTGGCGGCTATTTCTTCGCGCATTATATGCGGGATGCGGTTTCGTTTGTACAACAGGTTCGGTACGACGGTACGGTCGTCAATGACATAAAGTTGCCCGGCCTTGGAACCGCCTCGGGTTTCCGCGGAAAGAAAACCGATCGGGAGACGTATTTCAGTTTTACCAACTATACTACCCCTTCCTCCATTTATTCGATTGATATAGCCACCGGCGAACGCAGCGCGTATTGGAAACCTACGATTGCCTTTAATCCGGATGATTACACGTCCGAACAGATTTTCTATGTCTCGAAAGACGGCACGCGCGTTCCGATGATCATTACCTACAAAAAAGGCCTGGCCCGGAACGGCAAGAACCCGACCCTTCTTTATGGATACGGCGGTTTTGACGTGAGCCTCACTCCTTCGTTCAGCGTATATGCCGCTACCTGGATGGAATTGGGCGGTATTTATGCCGTGCCGAACCTGCGGGGCGGTGGGGAATACGGACGCAAATGGCATGATATGGGCACCAAGATGCAAAAACAAAACGTTTTTGACGACTTCATCGGTGCCGCCCAATACCTCATCAACGAGCGCTACACCAGCCCCGATTTCCTGGCGATAGAAGGCGGTTCCAACGGCGGACTTTTGGTAGGTGCGACCATGACCCAGCGCCCGGAACTTTTCAGGGTAGCCCTTCCGGCCGTGGGCGTGTTGGATATGCTTCGCTACCATCGTTTTACCGCCGGAGCGGGATGGGCCTATGACTATGGCACTGCCGACGATTCGAAGGAAATGTTCGAGTATCTCCGAAACTATTCGCCTGTGCACAATGTTCGGAAAGGCACCCGGTATCCCGCCACTATGGTGACGACCAGCGACCATGACGACCGCGTGGTGCCGGCCCACAGCTTTAAGTTCGCTGCTGAGTTGCAGGCGAAACAGTCGGGCCCAGCGCCGGTACTGATTCGGATTGAGACCAACGCCGGACACGGAGCAGGTAAATCGGTTTCGAAAGCCATCGCAGAAGATGCGGATGCCATTTCGTTTACCCTGTATAATATGGGATTTTCGAAGCTTCCTTAATCAAGGAATTTTGAGACTACGATTGATCCGTAGTAATGCCCCATATTGTTAGGACTGTTGCGAACTTCTTTGGTGTGGTAAAGGAAGGCGTAGGTGAAACTCCACCGGTTTTTTCTGTACTTAAACCCGGCTTCTCCCGAGAAAAGGAACGGTTTTACATCAAACACCACCGGACTGTCGTTGTCAAAAAGACTGCCTTCTATGGTAGCATCATGGCCCTGGTATTTGACGTTAGGACTGATGTAAAAATACAATTCATGGTCGGAATAGACTGCTGGGTCGGCCGATAACGCACCGTCATAAAGATTTGAGGCCGACAGCGTTTTTAAGTCGCCCCAAAGGCTAATGCGGGAAAGAAACCCGACACGGGCACCCGAGAGCACCGTTCCGGCATAGGCTTCGGCCTGGAAATTAACATCGAAACGCGGACCGGCCGATAGTGTACGCGCATACGATCCGCCGAGTTGCGCCGCCCAGACGTTCCGGATTTGGTGTTCCCATCCGTACACCCGTTTGTATCCGAACAGAAAATGGATTCCCTTCTGGGTTTGTTCCGCAAAGGCGTTAGGGCCCACGACGCCCAATTGTCCGTACCACTTCCACACCGACCGTTCCCGGAAATAGCCCTTACCGGCTTCTGCAAACAGATAGCCCGCAAATGGGCGGTCAATACGCGCGGGGTCGGCTGCCTGTCGGGTGCGTGGATTGAAAATATACTGTCCGACCCGAATATCGGTGATTTTCTTTACCTCGTCGGTCGACGCCTTGTTGAGAAAGCGGTAAAAGAACTCGAAGCCGGCGGTATAGTATTTGTCACTGACGGTTGAGACGTACAAATCATTATCGCTGACGACACCCGCTTCTGCCGGACGGCGTTGCGCGGCGAGCAAAAGCGGCACCAAAAGGCTGTAAAGGAACAAGGTCCGTTTCATCAATAGTCGAGGCTACCCACGTAGCGCATGTGCTTGATGATGCGGCTTTTTCGGCGCTCGATAAAAGAGGAAGAGCCCGACGCCTTGAACTTTAGAGGATTGGGAAGTATGGCTGCAATTCCGGCGGCCTCGCGACGTGTGAGTTTGTCGGCATCCTTTCGGTACCAATGCTGGGCGGCCGCCTCTACACCGTATACACCGTCTCCCATTTCGATGCTGTTCAGGTATACCTCCATGATGCGCTCCTTACCCCAGATCAGCTCGATCAATACAGTAAAATACGCCTCCAATCCTTTACGGATGTAACTACGCCCTTGCCACAGAAAGACGTTTTTGGCGGTTTGTTGGGATATGGTGCTGCCGCCGCGCAGTTTCTTCCCTTTGGCGTTACTTTTCATTGCCTTTTGAATCGCCACGATATCAAAACCGCTGTGCGTCATAAAATTCGCATCTTCGCTGGCAATGACGGCCCGTTGCATGTTCTTGGAAATCTTTTCGATGGGCACCCAGTCGTGTTCGCATACGATCTTTTCCCCGCGGCCTCGTTGCTCAAGGCTTCGTATCGCCATAAGCGGCGTAGCAGGCACCGGCACCCATTTGAAAAGGATGACCAGGAATATGGTTATGATGAAAAACCAGAGCGCGGCTTTTCCGATAAACCGCACGGTGGTTCGAAGCCAACCCCGTTTTTTGGGGGGCGTGTTCTTTGCTTTCTTTCGCGTTTTTACTCCCATTTACACCAGGTCTGCGAGTTCTTCCCCGATCAGGCTGCCGATCGCCACTCCCATTCCGCCGAGTCGTACCCCGCAATATACATGCGGCGACAATGCTTCGACAATGGGTTTCTTGACGGCTCCCAATCCCATGATACCACTCCAACGACGCTCGATTTCGAACGGCGTTCCGGGCAAAATTACATCTTTTAAAAGTTGTTCCAACCGTTGTTGGATGATTTCGGTCTGGCCCATTTCCGTCGTCGTTTCACCTTCAAAATCCAGATGACGTCCGCCGCCGAAAAGAATACGGTCGCCGATGTTGCGGAAGTAGTAATACCCGCGGTCGAAATGGAAGGTTCCCTTGACATCGAGTCCGGGAATCGGCTTCGTTACCAACACCTGCGCCCGCGCCGGTTTCACCGCGCCGCCTGTAAGGGAACCGGCGAATCCGTTGGTGGCGTACAGCAGCTTACGGGTTTTGAAAGAGGCGCCCGAAAGCACTACTTCCACTCCATCTGCGTGCTCGATATGGTTTTGCACTTCAACCGACGTAAGGACGTGGATGCCCTGGGCGACGGCCATGCGAAGAAGTGCCTGCATCATCTGGCCCGTATCCAATTGCCCTTCGAACGGATTGAAAAGCGTGTATTCGTGTATCTGTCCGAAGCCAAACCGGTCGACCTCGCGGGAAAATACATCCGCCCTGAAAATCGGCCGAAGGAGATCGTTCACGTAGGTCATGCGCGAGAAGCACTCGTCGTATAGATGCTTGTCTTCCGACAAAAAAAGTTCGTATCCCCCGTAAGGGCGAAAATCCAACGCGGCGTCGCCCACCCGCTTCCGCAGAAGCTGCAGGCCTTGCCAACGCTTGGCTACCAACTCTATGACTTCCTCTTCAGAATGTGTGCGCAGATCATCCAGTATCTCCGAAAGGCTGCCAAAGCAGGCAAAACCGGCATTCTTCGTGCTGGCGCCTTCCGGCAGGATGCCTTTTTCCAATACAAGGATAGTGCTATCCGGGAAGCGCTCGCGCAAACGAAGAGCCGCATGCAATCCGACAATACCACTTCCGACGATGGTATAATCGACATCGGAAAACCAGGTCTTCCACTCCCAAAAACTCAGGTTCATGCGCTTGTTTTCGGGCTAAAATAGCGCGTAATGACTGATTGGAAGGCCGATCCTGTGTTAAATTACTAACATATGTTTAAAAAAAAGTTAGAAAAATCATAATGTGGTTCATTATTACTTTTATATTTGAAGTGTTAATTACCTACTAATTCCACTAACTCTAATCGCTTCTTTTATGAAAAACAAACTACTTGGCGCGTTCCTATTGGCTTTTTCAGGAATGGCGCTGGCGCAGGGCGGTCGGGCATTGTGGCAATCGAACCCCCATCGAGGTGCCATCCACGTCCTTCCCAACAAAACAACCCTTACCAAGCCTCAACTCTATGCCCTCGACGAGCAGGGGATGAAACAGTCGCTTGCGGCGGCCAACGGCAAAGACCGCAACCAGGCTGTCGTGATGGAATTCCCGAATGCCGAAGGGAAATTCGAATCATTCCGTGTTTTTGAACTTTCGAACATGGACCCAGAACTCGCGGCACGTTATCCGGAGATCAAGTCGTATGCCGGACAAGGCATTGAAGATCCGTCGACGACTATTCGGTTTAGTATGTCACCGCTGGGTTTCCAGAGTATGGTGATGTATGGCGACCGTACCGCGGTTTTCATTGAAAAGTACAATACGGAGGGAACCCTTTACAGCGTCTACCGCAAGAAAGACCGCACGGCCTCATTGAATGCCTTCGATTGTAAAGTCATCGACAGCGCGAAGAAAGACCTGCAATTGAGCAACTCGATGCAGCTTCGCCCCAACGCTGACGACGGTGCGCTTCGAACGTATCGCCTCGCGATGTCGGTTACAGGTGAATACACTGCCTACTTTGGTGGCACGAAAGCCCTGGCACTCGCCGCCATCAACAACACGATGACGCGCGTAAATGGTGTTTTCGAATTGGATTTCGGTGTACACATGAACCTGATTTCCAATACGGATGCCGTCATTTACACCAGCGCGTCAACCGACCCGTATTCGGCCGCTGCCACGGGTGCCGGCGGCTCCTGGAACCTCGAACTGCAAAACACGCTGACCAGTGTAATCGGCAATGCCAATTACGACATCGGACACCTTTTCGGTGCAACCGGCGGAGGGGGTAATGCCGGCTGCATCGGCTGCGTCTGTGTGAACCCTACAACTGCCGTTCCGGAAGGAAAAGGTAGTGGGTATACGTCTCCGAACGACGGCATCCCATCTGGCGATAACTTCGATATTGACTATGTCGCACACGAAATGGGCCACCAGTTTGGTGCCAACCACACCTTTACCCACAGCAACGAAGGCACCGGCAAACAGATGGAGCCCGGATCAGGATCGACCATTATGGGCTACGCCGGTATCACGACCCTTGACGTGCAGCCGCATTCTGACCCGTACTTTCATGCGGTCAGCATCCAGCAGGTAACCGATTACATCAAAACGACCACCTGCCAAACGACTACTGCCACCGGAAATGCCATTCCAACGGCCAATGCCGGCGCGGATTATACGATTCCGAAAAGCACACCATTCGTGTTGACCGGAACCGCAACCGACGCCAATGGCGATGCCCTTACCTATATTTGGGAACAAATGGATAACGGCACGTCATCCGCTGCACCAAGCGCCACCAAAACGACAGGCCCGAACTTCCGTTCGTATAGCCCGTCGAGCTCTACCAGCCGTTACTTCCCAAGACTACAGTCGACCATTGCCGGCGCTACTACCACAGCCGGAACCGAACTCACCGTGGAAGCACTTTCGTCTGTGGCCCGTACCCTGAACTTCCGTTTCACCGTGCGCGACAACCGTGCGGGCGGACCGGCAAACAACAGTGATGACATGGTCGTGACCGTAAATGCCACAGCCGGACCTTTTGCCGTTACAGCGCCGAATACCGCTATTTCGTGGCCAGCAGGATCGTCACAAACCGTCACATGGAGCGTGGCCGGAACTACAGCCAATGGGGTCAACTGTGCGAATGTGGATATCCTTCTGTCAACCGACGGCGGTCTGACGTATCCGATCACGCTGTTGTCCGTCACGCCGAACGACGGCACACAGGCCGTTACCGTACCAAACAACGTCGGCAGCACGAACCGCATCATGGTAAAAGGATCGAACCACATCTTCTTTGATATTTCGAACGCCAACTTTACCATCACGGCCGCTTCGACCGATACCACAGCACCAACGGCTCCGACCAACCTGGCCGCATCCGGCACCACCGCTACCAGCACCAACCTCACCTGGACCGCCGCTACCGACAACGTGGGCGTTACGGGATACGATGTGTATCAGGGCGCTACACTGATTGCGAACGTGGCAGCAACCTCATATACGGTTACCGGACTTACCGCATCGACCACCTATTCGTTTACGGTCGTTGCGAAAGACGCAGCGGGCAACGCCTCTGCAGCGAGCAACGCGGTAAGTGTGACGACGCTGGCAGCCGGTATTACGTATTGTGCGTCGACCAGCAGTAACACGAACGACGAGCGTATCCAACGCGTCGCCATCGGCACGATCAACAACCCGTCTACCAGTACGGCAGGTTATGAAGACTTCACGGCGCTTTCTACCACCGTAACCAAAGGCACTGCCTATACCATCACCGTGACGCCGCTCTGGACAGGATCTGCGTTTGCGGAAGGCTACGCGGTTTTCGTTGACTACAACAAAGACGGCGACTTCGCCGATGCGGGCGAAACCGTCTGGACGCGAGCCGCTTCGACGACCACACCGGTGAGCGGCACCTTTACTATCCCCACAACAGCGGTGACAGGCACCACGCGTATGCGTGTATCGATGAAGTATAACGCCATCCCAACTGCCTGCGAAACCCTTTCGTATGGACAGGTTGAGGACTATACACTCAACATCGTGGCCGGCGTTGCCGATACCACTGCACCAAGTGCGCCGACCAACCTGACGGCATCGGGAACTACGCAGACCACCACCAACCTGGCCTGGACGGCTGCTACCGATAACGTGGGCGTTACGGGCTACGATGTATATCAGGGTACGACACTGAAAGCTACTGTTACCACGACAACCTATGCCGTAACCGGATTGACCGCGGCTACGGCCTATACCTTCTCTGTGAAGGCGAAAGATGCCGCTGGAAACGTGTCAGCATCCAGCAACACCGTGAATGTGACGACACTGGCTGCAACGGCTACCTACTGTGCCTCACAAGGAAACAGCACAGCCGACGAGCGCATCCAACGTGTGGCGTTTGGTACCATCAACAACCCATCGACCGCAACCACCGGCTATGAGAACTTCACCGCGCTGTCAACCAATGTGACCAAAGGAACGGCTTACACGATTACCATCACGCCACAATGGACCAGTACGACCTTCGCAGAAGGCTATGCCGTATTCATCGACTACAACCGTGATGGCGACTTTGCGGATGCAGGTGAAACCGTGTATACCCGCGCGGCCTCGACCACTACTCCGGTTTCGGGCAGCATCACCATCCCAACAACTGCTACGACGGGTACGACCCGTATGCGTGTTTCGATGAAATACAACGCCATCCCGACTGCCTGTGAGACGTTCTCGTATGGCCAGGTGGAAGATTATACGCTCAATATTGTGTCTGCCGCCAAAGCAGATGAGGAAATCGTCGCAGCGAAAGCCGACATCCATGTATATCCAAACCCGGTTTCCGACGTATTGAATGTATCAGGACTGGAAGGAAACACCCGTTACCGCATCCTGAACATGATGGGTCAGGAAGTGGCGAAAGGCGATGCCAGCGGCGGCACGATTGGTGTAATGGGCGTGGCAGCTGGAAATTACATCCTGGAATTGATTTCCGACAGCAGCACGACCATCCGTCGTTTCATCAAGAAATAAGCGAAAGGCGCTGCCTCACATAGGAAAGGCCATCCGGTTTCGGGTGGCCTTTCTGTTTTATTGTGTATTTTTAACTCCTCGAAAAGCACATCCTTCATGAAAAAAAGCATACTGTATATGGCACTTGCCCTGTCTTTACCGGCCGCCGCACAGCAGGTCATGACCCCTGAAACCCTCTGGAAACTCGGTCGTCTTTCACCCATAGGGCTATCAAACGACAAAACGACGGTGGTATTTAAAGTTGCGACACCCTCGGTCGTCGACAACAAATCGACGAGTAAGTACTATGCCGTTCCGGTATCGGGTGGTGCCATCACCGAAATTACGGATCCGAAAACGCTGGTGCGGGATCGGAATGTTTCGCCCGACGGACGGTACGTCCTGTATAGTGAAGAGGTGAAATTGGATAACGTGCACGGACACGACTTTTACCCGGAACTGGACAAGTCGAATGCGCAGGTGTATGACGGACTCGATTATCGCCATTGGGATACTTGGAATGAAGGGAAATACAACCACGTCTTTTATCGCGAAAACCGCGAGGGCGCGCCCGGCATCGACCTTTTGAAAGGGGAACGATTCGACTCGCCCCAAAAGCCGTTTGGCGGGGAGGAAGATTACATCTGGTCAGCGGATGGGAAGAGCATTTTCTACGTCTGCAAGAAGAAATCGGGAACGGCGTATGCCATTTCCACCAATACGGATATTTACCAATACGACTTGGCTACGGGCGATACGATTAACCGTTCGGAAGACAATGCCGGATACGATACGAATCCGCAGTTGTCGCCCTCCGGCGATCTTTCGTGGCTGCAGATGAAGCACGACGGATATGAGTCGGATAAGAACGACATCATCGTCAGCTCGAATGGCGTGGAATACAACCTGACGGCTTCGTGGGATGGTACCGTTGAGAGTTTTCTTTGGGCGCCCGACGGGAAGAAAATCTATTTCCAGGCACCGGTTGACGGTACGTTGCAGTTGTTCGAGGTGAATTTCCCCGGACGAACCAAAATGGCGATCCGGGTCACGCAGGTCACGAACGGTGATTTTGACGTATCGGGACTCGTGGGATTCGCGGGGGATGCCATTATCGTTACCCGGACTGACATGAACCATGCTGCCGATCTTTGGTCGTTTGACCTTAAGAAAAAGGCGTGGAAACAACTTACCAAGATCAATGACAGCGTCTATGCTACGCTGAAAACAAGTAAAATCGAACGGCGGTATGTGACGACTACTGATGGCAAAAAAATGCTCGTGTGGGTCATCCTGCCACCTGATTTTGATGCGTCGAAGAAATATCCGGCGTTGTTGTATTGCCAGGGCGGACCCCAAAGTGCTCTTAGCCAATTCTATTCCTTCCGATGGAACTTCCAGTTGATGGCGGCGAACGGCTATATTGTGGTCGCTCCGAACCGACGCGGTATGCCGGGCCACGGTGTGGAATGGAACGAACAAATATCAAAAGACTGGGGCGGACAGGTGATGCAGGACTACCTATCGGCCATCGATGACGTCGCGAAAGAAGCGTATGTCGACACCTCGCGTCTGGGCTGTGTGGGTGCGAGTTATGGCGGGTATTCGGTTTTCTACCTGGCGGGTATCCACAATAATCGCTTCAAGACCTTCATCGCGCATGACGGCGTCTTCAACACGCAGAGCATGTTCGGGACGACGGAAGAAGTGTTTTTCAATTACTGGGACTTCGGGGGAGCGTATTGGGAGAAAGACAATGCCGCGGCGCAGAAGAGTTATACCGTCTTCAACCCCATCAATTATGTGGATAAATGGAACCGTCCGATCCTGATCATACAGGGCGGAAACGATTTCCGGGTGCCGATCGGGCAGTCGCAGGAAGCCTTCCAGGCGGCGCAGATGCGGGGTATCAAGAGTCGATTCTTGTATTTCCCAGAGGAAAACCACTGGGTGCTGAAGCCACAAAACGGGATGGTATGGCAGCGGGAGTTTTTCAAATGGCTAAAGGAAACCTTGTGATGGATACGCTGATTGACACCTGGTATATCCACCATCGCATTCACCTTTACGTGCTGGAGGCCCTCCCGGAAGAGGCCATGGGTGCCATTGCGGCATCAAAAGGACGTACGGTAGGTGAGCAATTTGCGCACATCCACAACGTTCGCCTTATGTGGCTAAAATCGGCACTACCTGAAGCCTTGGCGAACGTAGAGAAGATTGAGAAAGAAGGCATCTCGAAAGCACTTCTCGCTTCGGCCTTGACCGCCAGTGCCGACGCCATCGCCCTGCTATTGGAAAAGGCCCAACAGGAAGGGCGCGTCAAGGGTTTCAAGCCCCATCCAGCGGGATTTCTGGGCTATCTCATCTCACATGAAAGCCACCATCGCGGGCAAATCTTTTTATCTCTAAAACAGGCGGGGTTTCCAGTCGACAAAAAAACCGCATTCGGCATTTGGGAGTGGGGTGTGCGCTAACTCCTCTGATACGCTAAAGTTTTCCTAAATACCTCAGGGCGTTGCAATATCGGGTGTGCGACGGGCGTTCGGGTCTATATATAATTCCCATTGCCATGACTACCGTAACTGTTGTTCTCGCACTTGCATTCCTTCTCGCTTGGATGGTAGAAGACCGCCGGAAAAACCGGGAACTCGCGCTTTCCCAATCGCAAGACTTCACCGAAACGCTTCGGTTTATCGCCAAGTACGAGCAGGTCGATACGGCGCGGCTGCAACAAATACTACAAATTGGAAATACGGATGCTAACGAGGTTCGTGCCATACAAAAAATACTGGAGGAACGGCGGGTTTCGGCCTATGAGCCATTGGCGCAGTCCTGACCCATACTAAAAAACCCCGCTTAACGGCGGGGTTTTTATTTAATCGGACGACATCAGTCAGGATCCTTCATTTTGAACGTTTCCATGAACTTGGTCGTATAGTTTCCGGACACATAATCAGGCTCGTCCATCAACTGGCGATGGAACGGAATGGTCGTTTTGATGCCTTCAATTACGAACTCGTCAAGCGCGCGTTTCATTTTGTTGATGGCCTCTTCACGGGTTTGTGCCGTGGTGATCAACTTGGCGATCATTGAGTCGTAGTTCGGTGGGATGGTATACCCTGAGTAGACGTGTGTATCGAGGCGTACCCCGTGACCACCTGGCATGTGCAGGGTTGTAATCTTCCCTGGCGACGGACGGAAATCGTTGTACGGATCTTCCGCATTGATACGGCATTCGATGGAATGCAGTTGCGGCAGATAGTTCTTTCCGGAAATCGGCACACCGGCCGCTACCAGGATTTGCTCCCGAATCAGGTCGTAGTCAATTACCTGCTCGGTAATAGGGTGTTCCACCTGAATCCGCGTGTTCATCTCCATGAAGTAGAAGTTGCGGTGTTTGTCAACAAGAAACTCGACGGTTCCCGCGCCTTCGTATTTGATGTATTCCGCAGCTTTCACAGCGGCTTCTCCCATTTTCTGGCGGAGTTCATCCGTCATGAAAGGCGAAGGTGTTTCTTCGGTCAGCTTTTGGTGGCGACGCTGCACAGAGCAGTCCCTTTCAGAAAGGTGACACGCTTTTCCGTAGGCATCCCCAACCACCTGTATTTCAATATGGCGGGGCTCTTCGATGAGTTTTTCCATATACATCCCATCATTGCCGAAAGCCGCAGCGGCTTCCTGACGGGCACTTTCCCATGCTTTGTCGAGGTCTTCTTCCTTCCAGATGGCGCGCATACCACGGCCTCCGCCGCCGGCTGTCGCTTTCATCATGACCGGATAACCCGACTCATTTGCTACTTTTTTGGCATGCTCGAGTGAATCAAGCAGACCATCGGAACCGGGTACGCACGGAACACCGGCAGCCTTCATAGTGGCTTTTGCTGTCGCTTTGTCGCCCATTTTCTCGATCATCTCAGGGGAAGCACCAATGAACTTGATACCGTGCTCCTGGCAAATTTTCGAGAATTTGGCGTTTTCAGAAAGGAAACCGTATCCGGGGTGGATGGCGTCGGCATTGGTAATTTCCGCTGCCGCGATGATATTGGGGATTTTGAGGTACGATTGGTTGCTCGGCGCCGGCCCGATACATACCGCTTCGTCGGCAAACTTTACGTGGAGACTCTCGGCGTCGACTGTTGAGTAAACGGCCACGGTCTTGATGCCCATCTCGCGACACGTGCGAATGACGCGCAGCGCGATCTCTCCCCTATTGGCAATCAATATTTTCTTGAACATAAGTTAGAAGTTTAAAGTATGAATTTTGAAAGTAGGACAGTCATGCTGTCGGTTGGTAGTCCACATTCAGCATTCAAAATCACACTTATGACGGATCAATCAGGAACAACGGTTGATCGTATTCTACTGGTGACATATCATCTACGAGTATCTTGACGATTTTTCCAGAGAATTCTGATTCGATTTCGTTGAAGAGTTTCATCGCTTCGATCACGCAAAGCACATCGCCTTTTGACACCGAGCTGCCTACTTCTGCGTAAACAGGCTTGTCTGGAGCCGGCTTGCGGTAGAATGTGCCGATGATCGGTGATTTCACCGTAATGAATTTTGACGTATCGTCAGCAGCCGGAGCGGCAGCCGGAGCAGGAGCGGCGGCTGGTGCAGCAGGAGCGGCTGGTGCAGCGGGCGCGGCCTGAGGCAGGCTTGCAGGCGCTTGCTGTATATACGTTACTTCCGGAGTACCGGCATCCGTCGTCGTCTTGATCGTGATCTTGAAGTCATCCATTTCAAGCTTCACCTCTGTAGCCCCTGATTTGGCTACGAACCGGATCAGGTTTTGAATTTCTCTGATGTCCATACGTTATTCGTTTATAGTGTTTGTATCGGTTAATAAGCCCATTTAAGCCAGATGGCACCCCACGTGAAACCGCCGCCGAAAGCCGCGAATATCAGGTTGTCACCTTTTTTGAATTTATCTTCGAAATCGCTCAACAACAGTGGCAGGGTTCCTGACGTGGTGTTGCCATAACGGTGAATGTTGACGGGCACTTTCGCCTCCTCCAGTCCCATCCGGTTAGCGGTCGCATCAATGATGCGTTTATTGGCCTGGTGGGCGATCAGCCAGTCGATATCGTCTTTTGAAAGACCGTTGCGTTCCATGATGCGCTCGCTGACATCCGCCATACCGGATACCGCATACTTGAAAACGGTTTTACCATCCTGGAAAACGAAATGCTGTTTGTTCTTCACGGTCTCTTCGGACGGCGGCAGAATAGAGCCGCCCGCATCGATTTTCAGGAATTCACGTCCTACACCGTCTGACCGGAGGAACTCGTCCTGAAGTCCCAACCCTTCATAATTAGGTTCGAACAGCACCGCTCCGGCACCGTCACCGAATATGATGCAGGTCGCGCGATCGGTATAATCGATGATGGAGGACATTTTATCTGCCCCGATGAGCAGTACTTTTTTATAGCGCCCGGATTGGATATAAGCTGCGGCGGTCGACATTCCGAACAGAAAGCTGGAACAGGCCGCCTGAAGGTCATAGGCGAAGGCGTTTACGGCACCAATCTCCGTAGCGACGTAGACGGCGGTAGCGGCAACCGGCATATCCGGCGTAGCGGATGCGACCAGTACGAGGTCAATGGTAGCGGGATCGACATTCTTCCGACGGAAAAGATCCTCTGCGGCTTTGATGGCCAGGTAGGACGAGCCTTTACCTTCCTCTTTGAGGATCCGCCGCTCTTTGATACCGGTGCGGGTGGTGATCCACTCATCGTTGGTGTCCACCATGGTTTCCAACAGTTGGTTGGATAATACGAAATCTGGCACGTAGCCCCCGACAGCGGTAATGGCGGCCGTTATGTTGCTCATAGTGATTCAATTATTCCGTTTCAAACCGCTCGATCTGAAAGGAGGTGAAATTACGAATTTTTTTCCAAAAGGGCTTTGGGGCAGGGTTTAATTGCCAAAAAAGCCGGTAACAAAAAAAACTCCCATTGCGTGGGAGTTCCTTATATTTTATCGTAAAATATTAAGCGACAGCTTCTTGTTTGTCGATTACGACTTGGCCACGGTAGTACATTTTACCTTCATGCCAGTACGCCCTGTGGTAAAGGTGCGCCTCTCCTGTTACAGGACAAGTTGCGATCTGTGCAGGCGTTGCCTTATAGTGCGTTCTTCTCTTATCTCTTCTGGTCTTGGAAACCTTTCTCTTAGGATGTGCCATCGTTCAGTATTATTTGTCTTTTAATAACTTTTTCAGTGAATCCCAACGGGGATCTGTTTCTTCTTCTTTTTTTTCGACTTCCCCGACACTCAGTTCATGGAGTTTGTCAAGGACAGGCGATTTCAATGTGCCGTCTTTCACGCCCGGATGGACGCGTTTAAATGGAACTGAGAGTACAATCATTTCATAGATGTACTGCGAAATATCGATCTGGTGTTCACCGTGCGGGAGGATCAACAACTCTTCGTTGTCGTTATTGAATTCATCCCCGAACTGGACGACCAGATGCAGTTTTCCTTTCACCGGCAGGTCGAACAATTCGCCTGTAAGGTCGCAAGGAACTTCTACCGTGCCTTCATGGCGAAATGCCAGTTCGAGCATCGTCGATTTCTTCTCAAGAACCACATTCACTTTGATCATACAACGTTCAAATTCGTCGTAATCAAAGTCTTCAAAGAACGTTTCCGTTATCCGGAATTCGAATGGGTGTTTCCCAATCTTCAAGCCGATGAACGGAATCAGGAATTCATTCGACTGTTTCATTTCAATTCCTCCCTTCCCAATTACCTGAAACGGAGTGCAAAGATATAAATTTATTAGAATGGCAAAAGCGTTATGAACATTTTTTTGTTGATTACCTAAAATTCGCAAGTCTTGCTGTTGTAAATTCCAAAAAAAGCAAACAAGAGGTCTCAAAATTGGGTTCGGATAGCGTGTGATTTGGGCATGAAAACCATCGCTATTTGAATTGCGCAATAATATACTCCCGATCCAACTAACTGTCTTTGTTTGGTGTTTGGTCGTTCGCGGCTTTTTGTTTTAATTCCAAGAATGAATCAACTCCAATTAAAGAGATGACAACAAGTAAGGCTATAACCATCTCAAGGGTATTTACGATGTCAGCTACTCTCAATATGGGCACCGAAAAAAGAAGTGTTGAAAGCAAAAACTCAGTCCATCTCGTAGTGGTTTTTCGGTAGCCTAATTTTTCATTGATAAACCCCACAATCGCTCCTAGAACCAAGAATGAAAATATCATGAAAAAAAATTTGTCGATAGCGCCAATTACGTTGATTGATCGTAGGTCGAGCCATGGGATTGCGCCATCTATAACAAGCGCCAAATACAGGGAAATATTTACAACTCGGTGAACGCTTCTGACAAGTAAACTCTTTACTTGGTGGTCGGATATTTTGACAAAGGTAAAGTTGATATTGACGATATGTTCGTAGTAAACGGTAAAGAAATCGCCAGGGATATACTTTTTGAAAATGAAGGTGTCTCCGTATTCTTTGTGGACAGCAAACTCCGTACTGCCAGTTTTAATAGATGATAAAATGTCTTTCGCCTCTGTAGCGTTCTTAGAAAGAAATTTGTAGGGGTTTTTTAAAACTATGCATTGTAACTTGTTGTTTTCCAATTGATATGTAGAAAGATCTCCCGAAACTAGTTCAGTTTCATCACCATATTGGAGTTTTATATCGACCGTTGTTATAACGTTTCGATAACACTTAAGAGGGTGGTCACTTGGCCTATTCGCGAGATAGTGAAAATAATTCCTAAATGCGAGGACAGAAATCTTACTATCTAACCCTGTGACTTTAACAATTGAAAACGAAGAAATTCCGGCCGTCGTGGAAATCGTATAAAGGCCCACAAAATACCATATGTAATCATTTATATTTACTTGTAGTTCTTTGATGTTCGGAACCCCTCCTTTTGCCAAGGCTTCCATCAAAGCGGCACAATTTTCATAGGTAACAGTGGGTATGAGTTGCTTACCGCAGGCTACTCTTAATATGTGTAAGGCAAAGTATGAGAGGGCGAGACATGCTAAGGACGTGAATAAGGTCCAAAGTATCTTCTCGAAGTAATTCGAGTGATAATAGTCCGCCAATTCCTTTCT
The DNA here is from genome assembly GCA_027490305.1 of Flavobacteriaceae bacterium. GTDB lineage: Bacteria > Bacteroidota > Bacteroidia > Flavobacteriales > Flavobacteriaceae > Flavobacterium. The sequence goes on along the minus strand of JAIXYI010000023.1, from coordinate 76,981 downwards.
AAAATAAAATTTCCTGAATAAAAATCCAGGAAATATGAAAATCATCAAGTAGATGATAGTATTAAAAGCAAATGCTATCTCCATTCACTATCGCTCAAGAGAAATTTTCACCGTCGCACCAGTGCGAGTGGTAATTTCAATCGGTTGTTGATTTGGATTCGCCTTCAGCCTTTGGACCGCTTCATCAAATTTGCGACGGTCTTCCGGATCGTTTAACATTTCTTGAACTGAAGAACTGATATTCCGATCAAAGTCATTTCCCGTTTTCATAGAGGAATAGACATTTCTAATTGCGTTGTCTAATGTTTCCAGTAAACTAGGAACCTTTTTTGCAACAATACTCATACTCGGCAAAATTAAAAAAAACGTTAGCGGACAATCGAAAAAAACCTTTGAAGCGGCCCGAGCACCTGTTCCAATAGAGGGTCAATAAGGAATAATTGTTTGGTCAAAATGCCACAATTGGAATTACTATTATGCCTACGGTCGAATTAGCATTCGCATACCTAAACGGTTTAAAGTAAAACAAAGTGCTTAACGTCCACGCGAGAATACAGAAGACTTTGGAGTGAGCCAAAGTCGAAGTTCTCTCTGCTTGTATAAAAGTAAAATAAGTGATACAAATTCGGCTACGGGATTCCATTTTTTTTTATTTAATAAAGCCACCTTTTACGGGAATGCCTGTTTTTGCAGTGGCAAATCGATGAAATGCATCATAATAAAAAATATTACACAAGTGACAATTTTAGTGTAATTTACGTGTTTATTTCGTTAAAGACAGGCAAAAAAGTAGCTGCCTACTTTAGTTATAGTTCGACAGCGTATCAATCTAACGCTTAAATTTATACAAGACACTAACCAAAATATGGGAGAGATAGACATCAGGATACTAACATTGATTGAATTGCTACGTGAAATGCAGCGCGTAGTGCATTTGTCAGAATTTTGCGATCCTATCGGCTTAAAACGCCAAAACCTGTCAAAAATCAAGAAAGGGCAAACTCATTTTACCATAAAACACATCTCAAGTGTGATTCGCCTTTGGGATGTGAATGCGAACTGGCTTTTTGGAACTAGTAATTTAGTTTTTAAAGGTGAGCAGGACCCTACGATTAACTCTAGGGCTAAGGAATTATTGGGTCTCCCACATGACTAAGATATGGGGTCTTTGAATGAGGCCAGTCGATAAACCTATTGCCGATTCGATTGCGCGCTAATATCAAAGAAGGCAAGCGCTTTGAGATATCACCTAAGGCTGCTTGAAACTTGAGTAGCATTCAATAGAGTAAACGAAAACTGTTGATCCGGAACGCTATATCTATTGCAGTACTCAATTCTGAAATCATTCCAATCGTTACATTTTTTCATCATCTCGACTGATTGTGAAATGAATTTCAATAATTTCGTTCAAGCTCCTGGTGTTAGATATTGATGCTGCTTATGCCATTGAATACCAGGGATAATGAAGGGTTGATAATCTTTAGAAATGGAAGGGTTTCTTGTGAAAACCCGTAATAAATTATGTTTCAAGTCAACCCGCATGAAAACTCCCTTTAACGAAAGGCGCGGATGTTAGATCATTAATGTTTCTACTTGACTTTCAACGGCTTTTTACTTATTTCAGCATACTGTTCCCGCGAGTGGAAGACATCCATTGCAAGGTACAGCGCCTCACGGAACGAACTCGGGTCGGCAACGTTTTTCCCGGCAATATCGAAGCCGGTGCCATGGTCGGGCGATGTGCGAATTTTGGCGAGTCCGGCGGTGTAATTCACGCCATGTCCGAACGATAGCGTTTTAAACGGCACCAACCCCTGGTCATGGTAGGTGGCGATTACCGCATCGTACTTTTCATATTGCCCGCTTCCGAAAAAGCCATCCGCAGGAAACGGTCCGAAAACCATCGTACCGGCGTCAAACAACTTCTTCAAAACCGGCTTGAGTATTTCTTCGTCTTCGGTTCCGATAACCCCGCCGTCGCCCGCGTGCGGATTGAGTCCGAGTACCGCGATCCGGGGCCGGCTTATCGAAAAATCCCGCGTGAGGGTGTGTTTTACCGTTTCGATTTTCTTGCGGATCAACGCCTCGGTCAGATGCCCGGCCACCTCATTTACCGGCACGTGGTCGGTGAGAAGGCCTACCCGCAGGTTACCGTGTACCATAAGCATGAGCGCGTCGCCCTCGAGTTCCTGGTCGAGATAGTCGGTGTGCCCGGGGAAGCGGAATTCATCCGACTGGATGTTGTATTTATTGATGGGCGCCGTAACCAATACGTCGATTTCATCGTTTTTCAACGCATCGACCGCCGCCACAAATGACTTCACGGCGTGCTGCCCCACTACCGGATCGTTCTCGCCCCACTGCAAAGTAAAAGGCTCACGCCATACGTTCAGTACGTTGAGCTTGCCGGTTATGGCTTGCGACACATGGTCGATTCCATGGAGGGCAACCGTCGAGTCGAAACTCTTCCGAAGGTGGTTGAGGGTTTTTACATTCGCAAATATAATGGGCGTACAAAGCTCGAGCATACGGGTATCTTCGAAGGTCTTGAGGACGACTTCGCTGCCGATGCCGTTCAGGTCGCCGATCGAAATCCCGACGCGTATATGTTCTTCTCTTTTCATGTAAGGTGGGAACGACACAGGCACTGCCTGTTTTTGTCGTAAATTTGTGACGCAATTTACTAAATAATACCCTAATGTTTACCGGAATCATCGAATCGATGGGCATCGTAGGTGCGTTGGAGCACGAAGGCGACAATCTCCACATCACGATCCAGTCATCCCTGGCCGCTGAATTGAAAATCGACCAAAGTGTCGCCCATAATGGTGTGTGTCTTACTGTCGTGGCTATTGGAGACGGCTCTTACACCGTGACGGCGATCCGGGAGACGCTTGAAAAAACGAACCTGCGCCACTGGAAAGTCGGCGATCCGATCAACCTCGAACGCGGTATGCGGGTCGGCGATCGCCTTGACGGTCACATCGTGCAGGGCCATGTTGACCAGACGGGAACCTGCCTATCGGTTTCAGAAGCCAATGGCAGTTGGTATTATACGTTTGGATATGATCCGGCGCTGTCTAATATCACGATCGAAAAGGGTTCCATCACCGTAAACGGCGTGAGCCTGACGGTGGTTGATTCGAAAAAGGACGCCTTCAGTGTGGCGATTATACCGTATACCTTCGCCCATACGAACTTTCATCGCCTTGCCGCAGGTCATGTCGTCAACCTGGAGTTTGATGTGATTGGAAAGTATGTGGCGCGCATCCACTCGCTTCGATAATTTAACAAAATGTACGGTTTTCCCGTATCACTTTTTTCCACATTGGGCCGACCTTTAGACCTCAAAGGTTTTGAAAACCTTTGAGGTCTAAGCCATCCGCTTGCGACCCTACCAGTACAAACTGGTTGGGTTGAAAAATCGAGGGCATACGAAATCGTTATTTTTACCGGTAGCTAAACATTCCCCAGGATGAAACTCCCGTTTTTTGCCCTCGCACTTGTTCTCCTTTCCGTGCCTTCGGCCCGCGCCCAACGCCAACACACCGACTTCGATTCGGGATGGAAATTCCATTTCGGACATGCGGCGCTTCCCGAAAAAGATTTCGGATACGGCATCGCACCCGTGTTTTCAAAATCCGGAAACGGGCGGATGACACTGGTCGATCCGAAATTCGTTGACACTGCGTGGGCCCGCGTCGAGCTTCCCCATGACTGGGCGGTGGCGCTGCCGTTTGTAAAAGTGGACAACTTCGATGTGCAATCTCACGGCTACAAGCCCGTGGGCGGCCTATTTCCCGAGACGAGCATCGGCTGGTACCGCAAGTCCTTTACGCTTGATAAAAAAGACGAGGGCCAGCGTTTTGAATTGCAGTTCGACGGTATCTACCGCGATGCCGAGGTGTGGGTGAACGGGTTTTACTGCGGCAACAACCAAAGTGGTTACCTGGGTGTGCATTACGACATTACCGATTTTGTGTGGTTCGATAAGGAGAACGTCATCACCGTCCGGGTCGATGCGACGCAATACGAAGGATGGTTCTACGAAGGCGCGGGTATCTACCGTCATGTATGGCTCAACCAATATCAGGATGTCCACATCCCGCATGACGGCTTGTTCGCACACGCCGTTACGACAGCCAAAAAAGCCTCTCTGACACTCGAAACATCCGTCCGAAACAGCGGACTTTCTGCCGCGGACGTCTCCCTATCCTATTATATAAAAGACCGGACGGGCAAGGTTGTAGCTACCTCCTCCCCTACCTCCACCTCACTGAAAACGAACGAGACGCGTTTGGTAAAACAGGTCGTTTCGGTTTCCAATCCGCGGCTGTGGTCGCTTGACGATCCGTATCTCTACCGTGTTGTCGCGGAGGTACGCCAAAAAGGGAAACTCATCGACTCCCGCACCACCACCTTTGGGTTCCGCACGATCGATATCACCGCCAAAGGTGTATTCCTCAACGGGAAAAAAATCAAAATCAAAGGGGTCAACAACCACCAAGACCATGCGGGCGTAGGCGCTGCACTTCCGGATCACCTCCACTATTACCGCGTCAACCTTATGAAGAGTATGGGCGTGAATGCCTGGCGAATGAGCCATAATGCCCCGGCGCCCGAACTGCTTGAGGCTTGCGATAGCCTCGGTATGTTGGTACTCGATGAACAGCGTTTGTTGAACTCCGGAGCCGAATACCTCGACCAGTTCTCCCGTTTGGTAAAGCGCGACCGCAACCATCCTTCGGTTTTCCTATGGAGTATCGGCAACGAAGAGCAACTGATACAGGCGACGGAAAATGGCCGGAAAATCGCATTGACCCTGTTGGCCAAACAACGTGAACTCGACCCCACCCGTACGAGCACTTATGCCGCTGACCTTCCGAATGTGTTCAAAGGGGTAAACGAAGTCATCCCCGTGCGGGGGTTCAACTACCGACAGTTCGATGTGGCGGCGTATCACAACGACCATCCGAACCAACCCATCATCGGAACCGAAATGGGCAGTACGGTGACGACTCGGGGTATCTACGAGAAAGATCCAATCAGGGCATACGTTCCCGATCAGGACATTACGGCTCCGTGGTGGGCCAGCCGGGCAGAAGAGTGGTGGAAACTGGCAGCGGAAAACGACTATTGGCTGGGTGGATTCATCTGGACGGGAATTGATTACCGCGGTGAACCGACGCCCTACCAATGGCCGAATGTCAATTCACACTTCGGGATCCTGGACGTGTGTGGCTTCCCTAAAAACATTTACTATTACTACCAAAGCTGGTGGACGGATAAAGATGTGTTGCACATCAGTCCGCACTGGAACTGGCCCGACAAACAACGCAAATGGGACGGAACGCCCGCTCAAAACGTCGAGGTATGGGTGAATTCGAATGCCGATGATGTCGAATTGTTCCTAAACGGGAAAAGCCTGGGCAAGAAAGACATGCCACGAAACGGTCACCTGAACTGGACCGTTCCGTACGAACCCGGCAAACTTGAAGCCATTGCGTTCAAAAAAGGAAAGAAACTCAAAGCGAAAGTAGAAACGACAGGCCCGGCGGCGGAAATTGTCGTGACACCCTATCGCACGACCATGGCGGCGGATGGCAAAGACATAGCCATCCTCAACATTTCTGCTGTTGACCGCGAAGGCCGTGAAGTGCCCGATGCCGATAACCTCGTTCGTTTTTACCTAAAGGGCGACGGGAAGATCATTGGGGTAGGAAATGGCGATCCGAGCAGCCACGAACCCGACGTGTGCGCCGACGGTTCCTGGCAACGCGCGCTGTTCAATGGGCATTGTCAGGTAATCGTGCAGGCGGGTACCAGCGCGTCGATGTTGCAATTCGAGGCAAAGGCGGCCGGACTTTACAGCGGGGGAACGGACATCATAACGGTACTTCCGTCGAAGTCGTCCGTCGTGACCCACGATGCATCGTATGACCTTAAAGGTGAAGCCGCGAAACCACGAGCGGTCAGCAAAATGCTCGGTGCCGACATTTCCTTCCTCCCGGAACTGGAAGCCAAGGGGATGAAATTCTCGGATAAAGGCGTGCAGAAAGACGCCATTGAAATCCTTAAAGACCACGGATTGAACTACGTCCGCCTGCGGATTTTCCATCATCCGGAAAACGAAAAAGGCTATTCGCCTGGCGACGGTTTCTGTGATCTCGCCCACACCAAGGCGATGGCCAAGCGGGTAAAGGCCGCCGGGATGAAGTTGTTGCTCGACTTCCATTACAGCGATTACTGGGCCGATCCGGGCAAGCAATACAAACCAAAAGCATGGGACGGATTGTCGTTTCCCGATCTGAAAAAAGCGCTCTACGACTATACCCGAATGGTGATGCTGGAACTGCAAAAGCAGGGCACCACCCCAGATATGGTGCAGGTAGGCAATGAAATCAACCACGGACTCGTTTGGCCGGAAGGAAATGTCAGCGAACCCGATCAGATGGCGCAGCTCTTCAAGGCTGGAACCGCAGCAGTAAAATCGGTCGACCCTACGATTCCGATCATGCTGCATGTGGCGTTGGGAGGGCAAAACACCGAAACGGTCCAGTTCGTCGACGCGATGTTGAAACGGAAGGCCCATTTTGACGTTATTGGCCTTTCCTATTATCCGAAATGGCACGGCACGCTGGCCGATTTGGAAGACAACATCATTGACCTCACGCGCCGGTACGACAAAGATGTGATTGTGGTGGAATACTCCGCGCTCAAGGAAGAGGTGAATAAAATCGCTTTTGAGGCAGGCGGACCGCATGCCAAGGGGTCGTGCATCTGGGAACCGTTGAGCACATGGGAGAAGTTCTTTACAGACGACGGGAAGTCAAACGGATTGCTGGAGTTGTATGATGGATTCCGTCTTTACCTGAAGCCCTGAGATTTTGAATCCTACTACGAATAGGTATTGTGCCCGTAAACATTTAACAAAAGGTGCGGTTTTCCCGTAAAACAGTCTCGCCGGAAAACCCGAGATTGCATTAGGGGAGGGGCGCATGCGTCCCTTACGAAACCCACACGACAAGCTGATACGGAAAAACCGTATTTTTTGTTAAACTTTTTCTTCGCGTAATCTTGTAGTAGCAAGCCCTGTAGTTTCAGGGCTGGCATAACCTTCTCCTTAAATAGAACAGACTTTCACCCTGGTCAGGGACATCCAAACGGCTAACACATCCATCAAAACACAAACAAAAAAACCTCCTTCTCAGGAGGTTTTCTTTTACTATAGTAAGGGTGTCTTAAGCCTTGGTCTTCAACAACCACGTCTTCATCGATACTTCTTTCTCAATTATCCCACGAAGATCTGAAATTGCCACGCGGTCTTGTTTCATGGTGTCGCGATGGCGGATGGTGACGGTGCGGTCTTCGAGTGACTGATGGTCGACTGTGATACAGAACGGCGTTCCCAGCGCGTCCTGACGACGATAGCGGCGACCGACGGCATCCTTTTCATCATACGTAACCGTGAAATCCCATTTGAGATCTTCCATGATTTCGCGCGATAACTCCGGTAAACCATCCCTTTTGATAAGCGGAAGCACCGCGGCTTTGGTCGGTGCCAATACAGCCGGAAGCGAAAGTACGGTGCGGGTAGAACCGTCTTCGAGGGTTTCTTCACGCAGGGAGGTAGCAAATACCGCGAGGAACATCCGGTCGAGACCAACCGACGTTTCCACCACATACGGCGTGTAGTTCTTATTCTCTTCGGCGTCGAAATATTGCATTTTCTTACCCGAAAACTTCTCGTGCGCGCCCAGGTCAAAATCGGTGCGTGAGTGGATGCCTTCGAGTTCCTTAAAGCCAAATGGGAAATTGAATTCGATGTCGGCTGCGGCATTGGCGTAATGCGCCAGCTTTTCGTGGTCGTGGAAGCGATAGTTCTCGTTTCCAAGTCCGAGCGATTGGTGCCACTTCAGGCGCGTCTCCTTCCAGTATTCGTACCACTTCATTTCTTCGCCTGGTTTGACGAAGAACTGCATCTCCATCTGCTCGAATTCGCGCATACGGAATATGAACTGGCGTGCTACGATCTCGTTCCGGAAGGCTTTCCCGGTTTGGGCGATACCAAACGGAATCTTCATCCGCCCGGATTTCTGCACGTTCAGGAAATTCACGAAGATACCCTGGGCCGTTTCAGGACGCAGGTACAAATCCATGGCGTTTTCAGCCGATGCGCCCAGTTTTGTTCCGAACATGAGGTTGAACTGCCGCACTTCCGTCCAGTTGCGCGAGCCCGTTTCCGGATCGGCTATTTCGAGTTCCTCAATCAGTTTTTTCACATCTTCGAGGTCACCTGAATCGAGTGATTTTGCCATCCGCTCGAGGATTTCTTTCTTTTTGGAAAGGTACTCGACCACGCGCGCGTTCGTCGTTATGAATTGTTCGCGATCGAACGCATCACCAAAACGGGCAGCGGCCTTCTCGATTTCCTTTTCCGCCTTCTGGTTGAGCTTCTCGGCGTAGTCTTCGATAAGGACATCAGCACGGTAGCGTTTTTTGGAGTCTTTATTATCGATAAGCGGATCGTTGAAGGCATCTACGTGCCCGGATGCTTTCCATGTCGTCGGGTGCATCAGGATAGCCGCATCGAGGCCTACGATGTTGTCGTGCATCTGCACCATCGCTTTCCACCAATACTGCCGGATGTTGTTCTTCAGTTCGACTCCGTTTTGTCCGTAATCATACACGGCGCTGAGTCCGTCGTATACCTCGCTCGACGGGAAGATAAACCCGTATTCCTTCGCATGTGATACGACGTTTTTGAAAATATCGTCTTGTTTTGCCATAGTGGTGCAAAAATAGACAAACGTATTGAATTCACTCCAAGACTTTTGTCAGAGGTCTTCACGCTAGCCTTCTAGGATTTTTGAGGCTTCTTTCGAAAGTGTGTCACCATCTCTCTATTGCGCACGGTACCGTTGCATACGGCTCTCCATTTCTTGCCTGCCCTGACATCTACGAACCACACGGGGTGGTCGCTCAATAGCGTATGCAGTTCACAGGATGCTCTTTTTTTCAGGTCGCTTACGTCCAGCACGGCTATTTTACCCAATGGCTCACTGGCGCTTTCCCAGGAAGCACCTCCCGTCATCACCATGAAATCATAGGAATCGAAATAGGCCTCGCCCACAGGCTGAACTTTTAACTGAAACTGATAGATGCCTTCGCTTTCGTCAACGGAATACTGAAACGCATCCCGGACGGATAAATAAACCGGCTCCTGTGCGCTCATTTGAAAAAACGCAAACGAAATGAATAGGCGAAATAACGATTTCTTTATTGGCATGGTGCTTAGCGGCTACCTGACAGTGGCAGAAAAGCGGGCCGCGTACGCGCTGCAAAAGTTAGAAATTCCGCATGGAAAACAAGCATAAATCGTTTAAAATCAAATTGTTGCAAATATTCGTCGTTAGTGGCTGGCACCTTTAATTTTTATATAGCTATCTGGTGTCATTACGGCCAGTAAGCTATTTTTAAAATCTTTCGTATTTCTGGTCAAAATCAGGTCTATTTCCTGATCCGATTCTGCAGAGTAGTTTTGCAAAGCATCTTCAAAGTCCTTAAATTCTGAGTTCAGTGCCCGTACTATCACATCTTTATCTGTTACCAAAACTCCCGTAATTGAAACCAATAATTTTAGTTTTTCAATTACTTTTTCGTGCTTCGCTGTTTGTCTAAGCAAATAGTAAACATTGCTTATTATTACGGGTGTTACAAAACCTTTTATTTCTTCTGATTCGCACAGCGATAATATTTTAGCAGCATTTTCTGCAAATGGTTCCCGGTCAAAAAAGAAATCTAAAATTATATCTGTGTCAATTAATACCCTTGTCATTGGTTATAGATACTTTTCTGACAGACGTTTAGATAATTCCTTTTTGTAGTCAAAGTCTTTTGGGGCTGTAAATGAACCTTTTAGGGATTTTACAATTGGAGTTAATTCTATTTCCCCAGTATTATTTTCGTTTGTCAACGCTCTCAAATAATTTTCAATTAAGCTGGACAAGCTGCGCTCTTTATCTTTTGCATATCTTTTTGCTTTTTGAATCACGCTTTGCTCTATTGTCAAGGTTAACTTTGTATTCATGGTATTGAATCTTTAAAATTATCAGACGCAAATATAAATATATTTGTTTTTTACACGTGTAAATATTTATTTAAACACACGTGTTTTTGTATTTTCTTCTACTTTCTATTCACCTTTCTGCTTTCGTCAGCAATTTAATCGTGTCCTAACACATCAGGATTTGTCGAAAAAAGTGCGGAAAAACCGTAAAATCGTCCAAAACGTTCCGCCTACCTTGCCCCCATGAAAAAATGGCTCCACGACTTCCTCTCCCTTTTCTATCCCGATACCTGCGCGGCCTGTGACGGATTGCTGCAAACGGGCGAAATCCTCATCTGCACCGAATGCCGGCATGAACTGCCGTTTACGCAACAGCATTTACATCCCGAAAACGAAGCTTTTCGCGCTTTTTATGGACGGCTGCCGGTTGAGCACGTCTCCTGCCTGTTGTATTACCACCGGCACGGGCGCGTGCAACGGCTGATCCATAAGCTAAAATATAAGGGAAGGGAAGACATCGGTACAGCACTGGGGCATTGGACAGGCCTGGGGTTGCAGGAAGCCGGACTTCCCTCCAACATCGACGCAATCGTCCCTGTTCCAATGCATCCGAAGAAACAACGGAAAAGAGGCTACAATCAGGTGACGTCGTTTGCCAAGACCTTGGCGGGTTATCTGGAGGTTCCGTGTGATACGTCCCTCCTCGTTAAAAGCGTACAGTCGAAATCGCAGTCGAAAAAGTCCTTCTTTGAACGCATCGCTACCGAAGACAAAGGATTTGACGTGCAATTCGACGCGTCGCACCACGGGCGGCATTTCCTGTTGGTCGACGACGTGCTGACCACGGGCGCCACTCTCGAAAGCTGCGGAAAGGCCCTGTTACGTATTCCTGGCGCGCGGCTCAGTATCGTTACGATGGCTATGACGTACAAATGAGGTGTAGCATCGATAACACTTTCCTAAAAATTTCCACCCGACAAAATATAATCGTTATTTTGTGCTACCAATGACCGTGAGTTGAAAAACCGAATCCTCTTTGTCTTCGCCGTACTGCTTTTCGTGCTGACCGGCTGCGCGCGCCGCGGCAATATTGATGGTGGGCCGAAAGATAGCCTGCCGCCCACGCTGGAAGTGAGCCTTCCGAAGAACTTTTCGACCGATTTCAAGGGACAGGAAATCCGTCTGACCTTCGACGAATACGTCAAGTTAAAAGACGTGAGCAAACAACTTGTCGTTTCGCCTCCGCTCGAACACACACCGGATGTTCGTCCTTTATTGCCGTCAAAGACCCTGACGGTGCGCTTCCGCGATACACTCCGCCCTAATACGACCTATAGCCTGAATTTCGGCCAAAGCATACAAGACAACAACGAAGGCGTGCCGCTGCAGCAGTTCCGGTATGTTTTCTCGACCGGGCCTTACATCGATTCACTCGCAATTAACGGCGGCATCAGCGACGCACTTGAGCGCAAAGCGGATAATTTCGTAACGGTGATGCTCTACGAATGGAACGAGACATTCAACGACTCGACTATTTATAAGGAGAAACCGCGTTATGTCACCAGCACGCTCGACAGTGCTGTGGTCTTTAAACTGGAGAATCTGAAGGAAGGCCGCTACCAATTGATCGCGCTTAAGGACAAATCGAACAACTATAAATTTGACCCGCGGAGCGATAAGATTGCCTTCGCGTCGGAACCGGTGGTGGTGCCGTCTGACAAACCATACAAACTGCGCCTTTTCAAAGAAAACGGATCGTTCCGGGGACTGCGGCCGTCGCAGGCATCAGGCAACCGGATGTTAGGCGGTTTTGAGGGTGATCCGAGAGGTGCTGTTTATACCGTTCGAAATGGTACCGAAACGGTTCCTTCAATCGTTACGAGAATGCCGGAAAAAGACTCGGTGCAGATCTGGTATAAAGCACCTAAAGTCGATTCGTTGCAGGTTTCTATTAAGAAAGATGCGTTTGAAAAAGACTTCTGGGTCAAATTGAAGAACCAGAAAAAAGATTCGATTGGCTTTACGGCGGAGAAAGCAGGCACTCTTTCGTTCCGGGAACAATTCCAGCTTCGTAGCGCGACGCCTTTGACCGCTTTCGACAACACCAAGATTACCATACGAGACAAAGATTCGGCATCAGTGCCTTTTACGACTGACTATGACGTCTTCAACCAAAAGCTTACGGTTGTTTTTGAGAAGAAGGAAGAACAGCGTTACAAAATCAATATGATGCCGGGCGCTTTGGTGGACTTTTACGGACATGAAAACGACACGCTCGATTATACAGTGGCTACTCGGCGCCTGGGGGATTACGGAAACATGAAAGTCGTATTGCAGAATGCCAAATCGTTTCCAGTTATAATCGAACTGACCGACGCGAAGGGCAAAGTACTGGCAAGGGAGGTCGCGTCAAAACCCGAAATCGACTTCCTTTCACTCACCCCTGAGACCTACACCATGCGCCTGATATACGATCACAATGGTAATGGCGAATGGGATTCGGGCAGTTGGATGGAACACCGGCAGCCTGAAGAGGTAATTTATTTTCCGAAGGATATCATCCTACGCTCCAACTGGGACATCAACCAGGAATGGGATGTCGGAGGCGGCTAAGGCAGCAGCGTAAAGTCGTCGCGGTCCCGCAAAAAGGCAAAACGTTCCCGAAACGCCTGCATTTTCTGTGTATCTAGTTCAAAAACAAAGACGCCTTCCTCTCCATTGGATGCCAGAAGGTCATGGCCAGAAAAATCAAACGCCTGCGTGTGCCCCGGATAATGATGCCCGTTAGCATCGTGGCCGACACGGTTTACACCTGCCACATAACAAACATTCTCAATCGCGCGGGCCTTTAGCAGCGCGTCCCAGGCTTCGATGCGTGGCACCGGCCAGTTCGCTACATATAGCAACAGGTCAAAAGACTCTGTATTGCGGGAAAAGACGGGAAATCGAAGATCATAGCAGATCAACGGACATATCCGGATGCCTTTATAATCAAGAATCAGCCGATCCTGACCCGCCGCATAGGCAACATCTTCCCCAGCCAGGGTAAAGAGATGTCGTTTATCGTAGTACCGCACATCACCGGAGGGATATACAAACAGGAGACGGTTTCGGAAAGCGCCCTCCTCCTCCATCACGACACTACCCGTAATCGCGGCTTGTCGTTCGGCCGTCATCTCTTTCATCCAGCTTAGTGTGGGGCCGTCCATGGTTTCAGCGACGGCGTCGGGACGCATCGTGAAGCCTGTGGTAAACATCTCGGGCAGTACGATAAGGTCAGCCGTGACGGATTGTAGCATTTCCGTAAGCCGCTCCCGGTTTTCCTGTGATTGTTCCCACACAAGGTCAGTTTGGACGAGCGCAATTTTCATCGGATGGTAATTTCGTCGATAAAGATAAAAGCGTCACCGCCGGCACCCTGATGCCACGCGGGTAGTTTACCGAAGTTGCGAGCGATGACTTTCACGTATCGGAACTTCCCAATCGGATCTTTCAAGCCGTATTCTTTGATAAAGGTATCCTCCCGTTGCGGGTCTTCATCGGTTATGATTTTCTTCCCGACCGGAAAGAACTTCTGTCCGTCGGTCGACACCAGAAACTCCACCTCCCGCGGCATCAGGATCCACGAGCGGCTGTCTTGCAGGAAGCCCGCACTGATCTCCTTCGCACTCCGCATTTCCTTCAGGTCTACTACGGCTTCGAAATCCTGAGCCTGATAGCCCTGCCAATCGCCTTTTCGCCAGTTTTCGCTTCCGCGGATGCCATCCAGCAAGCCTTCCGGGCCACCGGCGTGGTACTGCGGATTGTAAGTCGAACGGATCTCCACCGTATACGCGTTGGGTTTCCGGATGAACGTCCCGGTCACCACGGTGCTGGCAATTCCCGGCACTTGTTCGGCATAGGTTTCCACCGTGCCGCTTTGTTCAATGAAAAAAGGGCCCTGATACACCATAAAATCCTTCTTCTCGTCGCGATGCCCTATTTCCTGGATGCGGTAGTAACACCGGACGTCGCGATCAACGGTTTTGATCGAAACCGGCATCTTTTCGGTGAACACGCGCGAAGGCGCCTCAATGGCGGGAACCGGAAGTAAGACACCCGAGGTTTCGGTCGCCAATTCACGACGGTAATCAGGAAACCAGTATTCGAAAGGCGGCGTAACATCAGAAACCGGCCTTTTAGAGCCGTCTTCGAGATGCACCGTCGCGTAAGCGGAAGGCGCCAGATACGTCCAGGCGGGTTGACCCGGACAAATGGCGTACATCCCAAGAGTAGACAATACGTACCAGGCACTCATTTGCCCACAATCTTCATTTCCTATCAGACCATCGGGTGTGTTCTTGTAGAAATTATCGAGGATAAACTGAATTTTCTCCTGCGCCTTTTGCGGCTGCCCGGCCGGCACATACAACCAGGCCATATGGTGGCTGGGCTCGTTACCGTGTGCATACTGCCCGATAAGCCCGGTAATGTCGGCCTGCTCGCGACCGGTAGTTTTGGTGGGGGCGCTGAACAAATCGTCGAGTCTCCGCGCCAAGGCCTCTTGTCCGCCCAGTGCGCCTGCGAGCCCATCGATATCGTGTGGTACGAAGAGCGAGTATTGCCAGGCATTTCCTTCGGTAAAGTTGTTGTTGACTTCCCGCGGATCAAAGGGTTTGTCCCACCCTCCGTTGCGTTTCGGACGCATGAAACCCGTTGACGGATCGAAAAGGTTCTTCCAGTTCTGCGACCGCATCATGAAATAATCATAGTCGTCTTTATGACCCGTGAGCTTCGCCATTTGCGCGATGCACCAGTCGTCGTAGGCATATTCCAATGTCTTCGAGACACTCTCATGTTCGTCGTCAATAGCGATGAAGCCGTTCTTCTTATAAGCTGCCAGTCCGAGGTGGTCGAGCATGGCGCTGTGTTTGGCCGCCTGGAACGCCTTTTCGTAATCAAAACCCTTTATACCCTTCGCCATCGCATCGGCCATCACGGAGACGGAATGGTATCCAATCATGCAATCGGTCTCATTCGACGCGAGTTCCCAAACGGGAAGCCGTCCTCCTTCTTCATATTGCCGAAGGAAGGTGTTGATGAAATCGGCGGTGCGCTTACGGTCGATGAGGGTATACAGCGGATGGGCCGCCCGAAAGGTATCCCACAGTGAAAAAACCGAATAATACCCAAACCCCGGATTGGGATGCACCTGGTTGTCGCGCCCCCGGTACTGTCCGTCTATGTCGTGTGCCACGTTGGGCTGTGTCATGGTATGGTATAGCGCCGTGTAGAAAATGGTTCGTTTATCCGCATCGGATTCCTTGAGGTCGATTTTACCCAATTCTTTATCCCAGGCGGCTTCGGCGGCCGATTTCACATTGCCGAAATCCCAGCCTTTTATTTCTGACATGTTGCGTTCGGCACCTTCATAGGAAGTGGGCGATAGCGCGACTTTGACGTTGATTTTCTCTCCAGCACGGACATTGGCCGAAAAGGAAATCGCGAGAACAGAGCCCGCAAAAAAAGAATCGGTGTTGCGGGGACGCGCAAAGGCGTTGTTGTTGAGATCCGTCACTTTTACGGGTTTGCTGAACTCGATCCGCGCAAAAATATACTGGTCGCGTGCCCATGCCTGGCTGCGTCGCATGACTTCGATTGTTTTGTCGTCGATGATGCGCACCTCGCCCATCAACAATTTGTCGCGGTGGTTGAGGTCGAGAATAAAATTGGCCTGCCCCTTCTTCCGGAAGGTATATTGGTGGAACCCGACCCGGGTAGAAGCCGTAAGGGCGACGTCAATGTCGTCATCGTCGAGGTGGACGGCATAGTAGCCCGCGGACGCCTTTTCTAAGTTGTGGGAAAACCGCGACGCGTACTGCTCTTTGTCAAGCGAAGGCGTTCCCATGGTAGGCATCAGCATCACATCGCCATAATCAGAGCAACCGGTACCGCTCAGGTGCGTATGCGAGAAGCCGTAGATGACATGGTCGGAATAATGATAGCCGGAACAGCCGTCCCAACTGCCGTCGATGCGGGTATCAGGCGACAGTTGCACCATACCGAAAGGCAACGTCGCCCCGGGAAAGGTGTGCCCATGGCCACCGGTTCCGATTAGGGGGTTGACGTGTTGGTGTTGGGCGTGGCCGAAGAAGGAAATCAGAAGGAAGACAAAAACGATGGGAGACCTCATGGTGAAACGGTTGGTACCCAAAGATACGGAATCCGCGTTACGGATGGGAGCGGCAGCCTTTTTGCGCCGTGGGAACGCCCGGAACCCCGAAACCATCCGCGCAAAAAGCTATAGCGGACAGCCGGGCCGCGAACCGGATACGTCATTATAACCATCGATTCGAATGAGCGGCAACGCCAAAAAAAAAAAAACGCCCACCGAAGTGCGCGTTTTTTCTATACTCTGATTGTTCTCTTACGATAAACTGGCCTTGAGGTACTCGCGGTTCATGCGGGCGATGTTCTCGAGGGAAATGCCTTTCGGGCACTCGACTTCGCAGGCGCCGGTGTTCGTACAGTTACCGAATCCTTCTTCGTCCATCTGGCGGACCATGTTCAGAACGCGGTCATGTGCTTCCACGCGGCCTTGCGGCAACAGTGCGTATTGCGATACTTTCGCGCCAACGAAAAGCATGGCCGATCCGTTTTTACAGCTCGCCACGCAGGCGCCACATCCGATGCAGGCAGCCGCTTCGAAGGCACGGTCGGCGTCGGCTTTCGGCACTGGCGTAGCGTTGGCGTCGATCGTGCGACCGGAGGTGTTGACCGATACGAAACCACCGGCTTGTTGGATACGATCGAATGCCGAACGGTCGACAACGAGGTCTTTGATAACCGGGAAGGCTTTCGAGCGCCATGGTTCTACGTAAATCGTCTCGCCGTCTTTGAAGCTGCGCATGTGCAACTGGCAGGTGGTGATAAAACGATCCGGGCCGTGGGCGCGCCCGTTGATATACAGGGAGCAGCTTCCGCAGATGCCCTCGCGACAGTCGTGGTCGAAGGCAATCGGCGCTTTCCGCTCGTTGATCAACTGCTCGTTCAATTGGTCGAGCATTTCAAGGAAGGAGCTATCCGTCGACACTTTGTCGAGCTTGTAGGTCTCCATTTGTCCTTTTGATTGTGCGTCTTTCTGGCGCCAAACCTTTAGGGTGATGTTGATATATTTCGTTGCCATAAAAAGCGTCTTTTCTTATTTGTAATTCCGTGCGGCGATCTTGATGAACTCGTACTTAAGTTCTTCTTTGTGAAGGACTTCCTGGCTGATGTCATCGCCTTTGTACTCCCACGCAGCCACGAACTTAAAGTTCTCGTCGTCGCGAAGGGTTTCACCTTCCGCGTCCTGATACTCCTCGCGGAAGTGACCACCACACGATTCGTTCCGTTGGAGGGCATCCTGCGCCATCAATTGGCCGAGGTCGATGAAATCCGCCACACGCATGGCTTTCTCCAGTTCAGGATTGAGTTCGTTGGCACTTCCCGGTACGAAAACGTCCTGATAGAACTCGGCTTTAAGTGCGGCAATCTCGCTGATGGCTTCTTTGAGGCCTTTCTCGTTCCGCGCCATACCGACTTTGTTCCACATAATGAGGCCGAGGCGTTTGTGGAAATAGTCGACAGAGCGTGTTCCGTTGTTGCCAAGGAAACGGTCGATCTGCGAACGGACGTTGTTTTCCGCTTCGGCAAACTCCGGAAGGTCGGTTGAGATTTTCCCGGTACGGATTTCGTCGGCGAGGTAGTTCGATACCGTGTACGGCAATACGAAATACCCGTCCGCCAGACCCTGCATCAGGGCAGAGGCACCGAGACGGTTGGCGCCGTGGTCAGAGAAGTTGGCTTCACCGGCGACGAAACAGCCCGGAATGGTACTTTCGAGGTTATAATCCACCCATACGCCGCCCATGGTGTAGTGCACCGCCGGGTAGATTTTCATTGGTGTTTCGTATGGATTCTCGTCGGTGATTTTTTGGTACATCTGGAAGAGGTTACCATATTTCTCCTCGATCCAGGCTTTGCCCAGTTTCAGGACGGTCTCTTCGGATGGATTATGATCGCCCTGCGCAAACGCTGCCTGACGTCCTTTGCTGCGGATTTCAGACGCGAAATCGAGGTACACCCCTTCGTTCGTGTCATTCGCCTCGATACCGAAACCGGCGTCGCAACGCTCTTTCGCCGCGCGTGATGCTACGTCACGTGGCACGAGGTTACCGAAGGCAGGATACCTTCTTTCGAGGAAATAATCGCGGTCTTCTTCGGCGATTTGCGTTGGCTTCAGTTTGCCCGCACGGATGGCTTCCGCATCTTCTTTTTTCTTCGGTACCCAGATACGGCCCGAGTTACGTAGTGACTCCGACATCAGCGTCAGTTTCGACTGGTTGGTGCCGTGTACCGGAATACAGGTCGGGTGGATCTGTACGAAGCACGGGTTGGCGAACAACGCCCCTTTTTTATGGATTTTCCAACCGGCCGTAACGTTGCTGCCCATCGCATTTGTCGAAAGGAAGTAGACGTTTCCGTAGCCGCCTGATGCGATGATCACGGCGTGGGCGGAGTGACGCTCTAATTCACCGGTGACGAGGTTACGGGCGATGATGCCGCGCGCCTTGCCATCCACCTTAACGATGTCGAGCATTTCGTGGCGGTTGAACATCTGCACGCGTCCGAGTCCAATTTGACGGGACAGCGCCGAATAGGCACCCAACAACAACTGTTGCCCGGTTTGGCCGGCTGCGTAGAAGGTACGCTGCACCTGCGTACCACCGAAGGAACGGTTGTCGAGGAGTCCGCCGTAGTCGCGGGCAAACGGAACACCCTGCGCAACACACTGGTCGATGATGTTGGCGGAAACTTCTGCCAAACGGTGGACGTTTGCTTCGCGGGCGCGGTAGTCGCCTCCTTTAATCGTATCATAGAAAAGACGGTAGGTAGAGTCGCCGTCGTTCTGGTAGTTCTTGGCTGCGTTGATACCGCCCTGTGCCGCAATGGAGTGCGCGCGACGGGGCGAATCCTGGAAGCAGAAGGCTTTTACATTATATCCCATCTCGCCAAATGAAGCGGCTGCAGAAGCACCTGCGAGTCCGGTTCCAACGACGATAATATCGATCTTCGGACGGTTGTTCGGCGCAACGAGTTTGAGATGGTTCTTATGATTGGTCCACTTATCGGCAATATCACCCTGTGGTATCTTGGAATCTAGATTCATGGCGCTAAGGATTAAAACGTACGGAAAATATCAAAGTGAACACAGAGCGGGATGATCGCGAACGCCAACGGCACGAGAATGGCAAAGCCGCGGCCAAAGGCGCTGATGAGCGGACTCCACTTCGGATGGTTCACACCCAGACTCTGGAAGCCGCTGGCAAACCCGTGGTCGAGGTGGAAGGCCAGTACAGCCATCGCCAACACATAAAGCAGGGTGTAGATGAGTCCGAACGACTTGTCTTTGAAGAACGCGATGGTAATCGCATACAGGTCTTTATAGCCTTCTGCATATTGCACGTTGGTGCCCGTATACATAAATTTCGTACGGTCTTCGACGTAATAGGTCTTCCGGTCTTTCTTCGCCTCTTCATTGGTAGCACCGACTTTCGCGCTGTCTACCAATACGCCCGGGTTGGTGGTCGTGTAGAGGGTTGGCAGATCCTGTCCGGGCATCATTTGGTCTTTGTCGAGAACCAACTCGAATTTCTCCAACGGCATTTTGTCGTCAAAGTGCATCACAGCCCAGAAATTCATCATGTGGGTAACGATGAACACCAACAGAAGCGTTCCGAGGAGGCCCATGTTACGCGATGACCAGGTGGAGTTTTGCGACGGATTGTTCTTTACATATCCCACCGGACGCGCTTTTGCGTTCTGGATCGTCAGCAACAGGCCGTCGACCGCGTGGAAAAGGATGGAGAAATACGTCAGGTACGAGAGCACTTTCACCGCCGGATTGGTGGTCATGAAGAGCGCGTACGCATTGAATTGATGTGCATCGGCGTAGAGGATCTGGAGGTTCCCCAGCAAGTGTCCTACAAGGAACAGGCAGAGGAAAAGTCCGGTCATGCCCATCCAGTATTTTTTCGCCAGCGACGACTTCAGTAAAGCGGATTTTGCCATACGGAATAACGGTTTTAAAAATCAAACAAAAGTAAGGCTTATGACCTTTAACACAAAGGAGTTTCGTAATTTATAATCAGTATAAAATGTTGAAGCGAAAACGTTTCCCCGACCTGAAATTCCGCGTTTTTATCAGCGATTCAAAAAATCGTGTTAAGATTTCCGTCATATCCGTAAAAAGTTGGCTGTAAAGGCGCTCCGGGTTTCTTACAGCGTCCGGATATCGTATTTTTGCACCTCAAAATCCTACTTATGACTGTCGGAATCGATGCTGTTGCGTTTGATGTTGCCCGTATCCATTTACCTATCACCTCATTGGCCGCTGCCCGTGGCATTGACCCGGAAAAGCTGGAAAAAGGACTTGGACTGACCCGGATGACCTTTCCGGATGTGCACCAGGATGCGGTGGTATTTGCCGCGAATGCCCTCACACGACTCGCCAACCAGGAAAACCTCGACTTCCGCACGATCACGCGACTGTATGTTGGATCGGAAAGCGGCATCGACAATGCCAAGCCCATCGGGTCGTTCCTGACGGCATTGATGGAGCAACAGTTTGGCGACGGTGTGCTCGAAAACTGCGATACGGTCGATTTTACCTTCGCCTGCATCGGGGCAGTCGATGCGTTGCAGAATTGCCTTGATTACATCCGTCTTCATCCAGCGGAAAAAGCGATTGTGGTAGCGACGGATTTTGCGAAATATGATCTGGGATCCACCGGTGAATATACGCAAGGCGCCGGCGCCGTAGCCTTACTCGTATCGGCACAACCCCGGCTACTGTCGCTAGGCACTGACTGGGCCGTCAGCACAAAAGGCGTGTTTGACTTTTTCAAGCCGTATCGTACGATAGCCAAAGCCGACATCCTCGACGGAAAAGACAATACACCTTGGTTCGGGCATCTCGAAGCCCATCTCGAAATACACAAAGACCAGCCGGTATTTGACGGTCAATACTCGAATCAATGCTATATGGATCGTACCCGGCAGGCCTATTTTTCATTGAAAGGAAAAAAGAACGCCCCGGCTACGCTTTACGACTCCTGGAGCCGCATCATCATGCACCTGCCCTACGCCTTCCAGGGACGGCGGATGCTGACCGAGATTTTCGCATTGGACGGTGGTTTGTCGCTGGACGCCAGTGATGCCGAATTCCCGCAAAAACTAAAAGACCTGGCCAAATCGGAGGCCTACCGTGCGTTCGTAACGGAAAAGTTACAGCCGGCAGAACGGGCTTCGTCACTTATCGGAAACCTTTATACGGGCTCCATCTTTATGGGCTTGCTGTCGACTTTTGCTGACGCTGCGGAAAAGAACACCGAACTATTGGGATCGACTTTTGGCTTTATGGCCTATGGAAGCGGCTCGAAATCGAAAGTATTTGAAGGAACTGTGGAAAATGGCTGGAAGACGCAAACCGAAAAAATCCGTTTGTTCGAAACCCTGGCGGAAAGCCATGAGATGGATTTTGATACCTACGAATCGTTGCACCGTAAAGAGCGGGAGGAAAGCGTCCGAAAACCCTCCGGGGAATGGGGGTTGGCTTCCATTGAAACGACACGTCAAAACCTTATCGGCGCGCGGTATTACGAATGGGCGGGGTCTTTACCTAAAGTCGTCTAAGAGAAAATGCGTCTCATCCTGTGATGCAGGAAGTTTCCGGATATCGATAGCCTTCCCGTTCAGCACCCAGCCCCTTTCGGGCACTTCGAGGCGCAGTAGACTGTCTTTTCTGGAAAAGCGGAACGTGCCAAGAGTCTTTTTCCCGTCATAATCCTCTACCCAAAGTGCCGCGCCTACCACCTGGAAATGGTAATCCGCCAAATGCCCGACCGTATCCTGTAGGATCAGGTAATCGCGGCTGTGGATGAAAAAACGCCGTATGCCGGACGGTTCTCCGGAAATCACATCATAAGCACCACTCGGAAAGGCGCGGTGCCTGTGGGTCGGGAGTTGCGGCCAAATCGCCGTCATGACAATTACCGATGCGAGGAACACTTGCGACCACAGCGTCCAAACAGAGCGAATCGACCATTGAGGGAAAAGTCCGTTGAGCGAAACGACGCCCTTCCCTAAGAAAAAACGTACCAACGCGGGTAGTACCGGCCACAGGCAATACAGGTTCAGCGCCGTGAGCAGTAATGAGAACAATTTGACCGATATATCGAAAGTGAAATTGAGGAGTACGATCCCCAGCAAAACGAACAGTGACAAAAACAAACCCGCCACACGTGTTCGTCCCAAAAGCAACAGCAACGCAATGGCGCATTCAATGACGCCGGTCGCCACATTGAAGGAGCGCGACGTGCCTACCGTGCTCCAAAAGAGAATGTCTTTGGTCAGTTGGCCAAAGGGCGTGAAAAGGACGTTGGCTTCGGGGATGTAAAACTGTAATCCCAGTATTTTCCCCACGCCATAACACAGCAGGACATAGGCAAGGTAATAGCTGCCGCCGATGCGGACCCATTTGGTCAACGGAAAGTCTGTCTTTAAAGCTGACAAAATCCAACCCAGGACGGCGGCCAGGATAGCGAGCAGGCCGATCAGTATCAAAAGGGACAGGGTGTCGGAGGAGAAATCTGCCGGCAGCGGATGGGCGTGAACGAAAGGGGAAATGCCGGTTACAATATCTCCGAATACGAATAATGATAGGCGTCGCTGCCAACTTACTCCTGCGTCGAATGGAAGGAACAGCATCGTGCCGGCAAAGAACAGCGCAGTCCCCATCGAAAACACCCGTTGGATCACGTGGCGAGAGACGTTTTCAGGCCCCGAAGTCGCCATAGCGAAAAAGCTACGAGTCCGGACCCGATGGCGAGAACCAGGAAAAGTCCGATTTGCGGCCACTTGTTCCAAAAAAGAAAGACAACGCTCTTTTTCTTCGTTTTTTTCGGCGGCTTCTTATGATTGTCGTAGCCCACGAAAACCACCTCCTCTATATTATTTCGGAAATTATAGTCCTTTGCCAGGATATCTTTTACGGAATCCAGTGAATGGTATTTCGAAAACAACGGATGCCCGCTAACCGTATCGCGCCCCGCTGACCATTTTGTTGTTGACACGACCCTACAATTGCGACGGTTTGTTTCGTCACAATATTCGCTGGTTACCAAAACCGCTTTGCCGTCCGGCAGGCGGATAACGGAGTCAAGTTGTGCATTCTTGACGGTCTCGGTAGGCGCGGCACCTAAATTGGATGCTTCCAAATCGAAAGCCCGGCGCTCGATCGCGTTACGGAAATGCCGCATGTCGCCGCTGTGGCTACGGAACGAAACAAGCCGGGTTTGGCCCATCGCCCCAAGGGAACACAAAAAGAAAAATACCATTAACTTCATAAGCACCGCATTTAGACAAAAATACACAAACCAAACACGCATTCCCGCCATTAACAAGGTCGAGATCCACTGTATGCGTTTCCCAGATGGAAACAACTGAACACCGTCGGGAACATTATTTGTATGACGTGGCCAAGGACGTTTCAAGTGCTTTCAACCGCCAGAACGAGAACGCCACAAGACCCGAGCCGATCGCAAGAAGGAGGAAAAGTCCCATTTTGGGCCACTGTACCCATATCGCCGGAACCACTCCTTTCTTTCTGGATTTTTTGGCCTTTTCCTTTTTGCCATAACCGACGAAAGCGACACTATCTATATTGTTGCGGAAACGGTACTCAGATCTTAGGAACTTCTTGATAGAGTCGACATCGTTATATTTCGGGAACGTCAGCTGATGCATGACGGTATCGCGACGAGGCAACCGTTCCGCGGGAAGTGTCGTTCCGTCCGTTGACAACCGTACCGCGCTATAATCTTTACTGGTTACCAACACTATTTTCCCGTCAGGTAAACGGATAACGGAGTCCAGCCGCGCCATTTCGAGTTCCATTTTAGGCGTTTCGCCCAGGTTCGACGCCTCTAGGTCAAAAGCTCGATGTTCAATTGCATTCCGGAAGTGCCGCATGTCGCCGCTGTGGCTACGGAACGAAACAAGCCGGGTTTGGCCCGTTGCACACAATGACATCAATAAGAAAAACACCATTAACCTCATAACCAACGATTTTGAACAAAAATATAAAAAAGGGGATGCCCGCTTGGCGCTTTAACAAAGCTATAAGACCAACCGACAATCCTAACGTCAATTGTGTAATTTTACCAAGTCAACACAAGCTATGTATCCCAAAAACGACCCTGACGACAGCAACGCGTTACGCCTTTTTATAGAGGGTGGTGCCGTGCGTTTTGTGAAGAAGCGGTTTCGAAAAAACGAGCTGATCGTCCGACAAGGCGAGGTGTGCCCGTGGTTTTGCTATGTGGAAAGCGGAATACTCCAGCATCTTGTAGAGGTGGAAAACGGCGAAAAAACGACGTATTTGGCGCTGCGAAACACCTTCACCTCCTCGCTTAGGAGTTTCCTGTCGGGAACGCCCTCGCGCAAGAGCATCAAAGCGATTGCCGACAGCACGGTTTGGGTCATCGACCGCCCGGGTTTTGAAAAACGGATGGCGGAAGACCCCCATTTCCGCGATTATTATCACCGGCTCATCGAGCGCCAGATCTGCCTCATCGATGAATACAGAATTGACCTACTTACCCTAACGCCCGAGGCCCGCTATCGCAAACTCCTGGCCACCGAACCTAAATTGCTGCTGGAAATCCCACTCCGCCACCTGGCGTCGTTCCTCGGGATATCGGACCGTCATATGAGCCGCATCCGGAAATCCCATTTTTAATCGGGTCGTTTTCCGGCCATTTGGCTGCATCCTGACCCGACATTCTTACTACATTTGCCTTCAACACGATCATACATTCACTATGAAATACCATCCTATTCCCAATTCCCTTTTTATCAAAAACCGCCAGAAGTTCATGGCGCAGATGAAGCCGAACGCGGTAGCGGTGTTCAATTCGAACGACATCTATCCTATCAGTGCCGACAGCACCATGCCGTTCCAGCAACACCGTGACATTTTGTACCTGAGCGGCGTCGACCAGGAAGAAAGCATCCTCGTGCTGTTCCCCGACGCGCCGTATCCCCACCTCAAAGAAGTGCTGTTCGTGACTGAAACCAGCGAACACATCGCGATCTGGCACGGTGCCAAACTGAACAAAGACCAGGCATTTGAGGTGTCGGGGATCAAATCGGTGTATTGGCTGCAGGATTTCGAAAAGATCTTTTTTGAAATCATGACCTACGCCGAGACGCTGTATATCAATACCAACGAACATTACCGCTCGGCCGTCGAAACCCAAACGCGGGAAGACCGCTTCATCGAGTGGGCGAAAAAGAAATATCCGGCCCATACGGTGGCGAAAAGCAATCCGATTCTGCAGCGCCTGCGGTCGGTGAAGGAAGCGGAAGAACTTGAACTCATCCAAACGGCATGCGACATCACTGAAAAAGGGTTCCGACGATTGTTGTCGTTCGTCAAACCCGGCGTGATGGAATATGAAGTGGAAGCGGAACTCCTACACGAATTCGTCCGCAACCGCGCGCGTGGTTTCGCATACGGCGCGATCATCGCCTCGGGCGCCAGCGCCAACGTCCTGCACTACGTCGAAAACAACAAGGAGTGCAAGGCAGGCGACTTGTTACTGTTGGATGTAGCATCGGAATATGCGAATTATTCGTCTGACCTGACGCGCACCATCCCAGTGTCGGGCCGCTATACCGCCCGACAGAAAGACGTTTACAACGCCGTGCTGCGGGTGAAAACCGAAGCTACCAAAATGCTGGTGCCGGGCACACTGTGGAAGGAATACCATAAGGAGGTCGGAAAACTGATGACATCGGAACTCCTCGGTCTCGGACTGTTGGACAAAGCCGACATACAAAACGAAAATCCGGACTGGCCGGCGTATAAAAAGTACTTTATGCACGGTACGTCGCACCACCTCGGACTCGACACCCACGATTACGGACTGCTGCACGAACCGATGAAGGCGAATATGGTCTTTACGGTTGAACCGGGCATCTATCTCCCGGCAGAAGGTTTCGGCATCCGGATCGAAGACGACGTCGTGGTGCAGGAAACGGGCGAACCGTTTAACCTCATGCGGAACATACCGATTGAGGCCGATCACATCGAAACGTTGATGAATGCGTAAAAAAAAGCGGATGGAGCCCTGTTTCATCCGCTTTTTTGATTTAAACTGCAACGTTTCATAACAATCCCACAACAACGGCGGAACATGGAGGCGGTACCTTTACTGTGAACGTGATCGTAATCCCCACCACCATGAGAACCCTACAATTTCCCTACCGGCTGACCGACGCGTACGACGGGCAGCAAGACATCCGCGAAGCCGAGAGCAACGACGAAATCACGGATATCACAGAAGACATTCAATACGATTGGTATAACTTCTATCCGGACAGCGCATTCTGAGCCTTTGTATCGGGCAACGGACGCACTATATTTGCGCCTCAGTGTGCTTCGTATGACCTATAAAAACATCCATGTTTCGTTTTCGGATACCGGCAAAGGTATGGCCGTCGTACTGCTACACGGTTTTCTGGAGAACAGCACCATGTGGAAGGCGCTCACCCCGGCGCTGGCCCGCAAATATCGTGTCGTTTCCATCGACTTGCTCGGGCATGGGGGCACGGATTGCCTTGGGTATGTGCACGGAATGGAAGACAATGCCGACATGGTGCACGCCGTCTTAGCCGAATTGAAGATAAGAAAAGCCGTGTTCGTCGGTCACTCAATGGGCGGGTATGTAGCACTGGCCTTCGCCGAATTGTATCCGGATATGGTAAAGGGACTCGCCCTCATCAACAGCACATCACGAGCAGATAGCGAAGAACGCCGTGTCAATCGTGACCGCGCCATCGTGGCGGTGAAACAAAACCATGCCAACTTCGTGCGGATGTCGATTTCCAACCTCTTCAGCGCCGACAATCGGGCGCGTCTGGCAGACGTGATCGAAGAGGTCAAACAGGAAGCGCTTGCCACACCGCTTCAGGGTATCGTGGCGTCGCTCGAAGGGATGAAAATTCGGAAAGACCGGGCGGTACTGCTGCACTTCGCGCCCTATCCCATCCTATTGGTACTCGGTGAAAAGGACGAGGTGCTGAAATACGATGAAAATCGCGCGCAGGTCGAAGGAACTGACGCACGATTGGTGACGTTTCCGGACGGACACATGTCGCATATCGAAAACCGCGAAGAGTTGGAAAATACCCTGCTCGACTTCCTGAAATCACGCTAATACCGGCTCGGCAAACGGCACCGTCGGGTCAAGTATCTCCGACAGCAACCCTACCAACGCCTCTTCATACGCTTCAAGCGCCGTGCGGTCGATGACAGCAGGCACCTGCTCGCCTTTCATGCGGAAACCCAAGAATCCGGATTTGAGGTTTTTGAAGGATACCACGCCGGCTTCCATCGGCATACCATCCGCCTGCTCCTCATACATATAGGCATACGCCAACACCTGGATGATTTTGTCGTGATCCGGTGCGATCAACGCATCCCAATCGCCCAAGGTCAGGTTTCGTTGCTCGGCCCGTCCGGTCTTGAAATCGACGATCCGGATACGGCCATCCCGCTGCTCGATGCGGTCAACGTTTCCTTTTAATAATACCGGATACGGCAGTCGCGGGTGGTGGATCCATCTTTGGTATTCCTGCTCAAGGGCCAACACGGTGATGTCGGCATTTTCGTCGACTAGCTGTGCTTTTTCCTGTTTCAGGTAATTCGATACGTGCCGCCGGGCCACCTCGAACGCCAATAAGTTTTTCCCTTTTCGGATGTCGCCCTCGCGGTAGACCTCGCGGAACTGATAGGCAACCTCATCATCCAGCCCCGCTTCGCAGCCTTCGATATCGGCCACCGTCAGGCGCTTGCCAATCAAGGGGCGGTAGAGTCGCTCTAGTGTGCCATGGATAATCGTACCCAGCGTATTGACGGCAATGTTCTCTTCCACCTCATCGGCCTCCCGGATGCGCAGGATCCGACGGAAGTAGAATTCGATGGGGTTGCGGACATAGGTTGTAAGTGCGGATGGAGAAAAACTGCTATTCGCAATCTCTTTCAACCGATCCTGGACGGCAACGGACTTCTCAATAACAACGGGTGCCGGATCGCCCTCCGGAACCGGCGCGTTCCATATCGTATGGGTAAGACGGTGGTTTGGCTGGGTCTCGATCTCGAGTTGGGTGATGAAGCGACTCTTCTCGCCCGCGTCAAGTCCTTCGCTTTCCGTATTATACAACAGATAGACGTGTTGCGCCCGTTGTAGCAGATGGTAAAAGTGGTACGTATAAATCGCGTCTTTTTCTTTGTAGGTGGGAAGTCCGAGTTCGCGCTTCACATCATGCGGGATAAACGAATTCGACGATTTCCCTGCCGGAAAGCTTCCTTCGTTCACCGATGTCAGGATCACGGTATCGAAATCCAACACGCGACTCTCCAGGACGCCCATGATCTGCAACCCGCCGAGTGGTTCCCCTTCAAACGATACCTCGGCCAGTTGCACCGCCTGCCTATACAGCGCATAAATGGTTTCCAGCGACGTGGCGTAGGCGTGCGAACCACAATAGTGGGCCAATTTGTTCAGGGTCTGATAGAGGGTATAGACGAAAGCGCCTGTGATGGCATCCGCATTGTCGTGGGTGTCGAGGGTATGGCGTATGGCCAGCAGGAGCTCCGATAGCCGATTCAGGCTTTGCGTCGGCGCACCGTCCCAACGTGAAAATACCAACTCGAAGATGGGATCGCGTTTGCCGAACAGGTCGTGCAATCGTTCCGGACGCACAAAGGTGAAGTTGTTCCGACGCAAGACCGCTGCTAGCACCCTGTAGTCGCCTAGTCGCGCCATCATCGGATGGTCGAGGATTTCGAGCAAGTCGCGGTGGTAAAACACATAGCCCGATTTTCCGGAAGCGTTTACGTGCAGCCGAAATATACGGGACAAAAGCACCTGAACCGGGTTGCCTTTTGCCGGATATCCCATGGTGATATTGAGCGCGGAAAAGGCGTCGGGAAGGGCGTGTAACACCGGAAGTAACAGGCTCTCGTCGCCCAACACTACGGCCGTTTGATCGGCCACGTTACTGGGTTGGGCCGCTTCCAGGGTCTCGAGAAGCGAACCTACGATATAGGCCTGCCCAACAGACTTAGGCGTGCCAATAACTTGGATCTCCTTAGGATCGGAAAAAGCCGTGCCCATCCATTCAAAGGGATGCGAGCGGTAGTAACGCCACGTATCGCGGTAGCGGCGCAGGAAAAGTCCGGCATCGTGCAACGGATCATCAAGAAAAGTCTTCTCCGCATCCCAGATAACGCGTGCTTTCCCCGTGACTAACAGGTGTTGGAACAACGTCTCTTCTGCGGCATTGAGTGCGTTGAAGCCGGCAAATAGCAGCGTGTCATCTGACAGCGTGGCTGCCACGTGCTTCAGATTGTGGATGGCCTCCCGGTAGAGCATCCCTTGGTAGCCTTTACCTTCGGCGCGCAATTTTTGCTGGAGGCCGTCGTAATAAAGCGGCAATTGTTGCCAAAAGCCGACATACTTTTCTATAAGAGGGGTTTTCTCGTCTTGCCCGATGTTCCAGCGTTTGATATCATCGATGTCTTTCAGGTACGAGAATACGCGATCCGGGTCGAGTAAGTACCGGTCGATCTCATTGAAGTCCTGCAACAACGTCACCGCCCAATTTGAAAACAAGTCAAAGGGCTGCGCCTGCGCTGCGGGCGTCACCTCGAGGTAGACGGCATAAAAAACGAACAATAGCTCGACATTGTCAACCGCCTTCAAACCGGACATTTCGGTGACCATCTCTTCAATACTTACGATTCGGGGTGCCAACAACGGGTGTGGCGTTTGTTTACGGATGGCTTCCAACAGAAAGATCCGCGCCCGCTTATTCGGAAGCACCACCGTCAGGTCAATCGTATGGGGATAATGTGCCAGGATATCGGCAGCAAGGTGATCGAGAAACGTGGGTTGTGCCATGCTATAAAAATAAAAAAACGCCCCGAATTACCGGGGCGCTTTTGGTTTTATTGAAGCGGAGGGATTACTTGATAAGTTTTACCTCTACCCTTCTGTTGTTTGCTTTACCAGCTTTGGTTTTGTTGGTGTCAATTGGTTTTGACTCACCGAAGCCTGCTGATGTCAGCCTGTCAGCTCCTATACCGTTCTGAACCAGGTAGTTTTTCACTGCACCTGCACGGTCTTCTGACAGTTTTTGGTTCTTAACATCTGATCCGTCGCTGTCTGTGTGACCCTCGATGCTGAATTTAGCAGTTGGGTACTCTTTCAGGATAGCTACGATAGATTGAAGCACTGGGTATGTTTGTTGCAGGAAGCTTGCTTTTCCGCTGTCGAACAAGATTACTTTAGCGTAAGCGTTCAATTGGCTGATTGCTGCATCTGAAATTTCAGGGCAACCGTTGTTAGCTACTGTTCCTTTCACATCCGGACACTTGTCGTCTTTGTCAAGAACGCTGTCGCCGTCACGATCTGGCCATGGACATCCACCGTTTTCTTTTGGACCGGCTGTGTCAGGACACTTATCAGACTTGTCGGTGATACCGTCGCCGTCTTTGTCAGGACAACCTTGAAGGTT
Organism: Flavobacteriaceae bacterium; assembly: GCA_027490305.1. Taxonomy (GTDB): domain Bacteria; phylum Bacteroidota; class Bacteroidia; order Flavobacteriales; family Flavobacteriaceae; genus Flavobacterium. Next base: position 46,245 of record JAIXYI010000023.1, on the reverse strand, counting down.
CTTAAGACCTGCTACATCCGGACACGCATCAGCGCTATCCTGGATGCCGTCTCCATCTGTGTCAGGACATCCCTGGAATTGTGGAAGACCTACTGTGTCTGGACACGTGTCGTCTTTGTCAAGAACGGTGTCGCCATCGCGGTCAGGACAACCATTAAGGTCTTTCGGACCTGCATCATCCGGACATGCATCATATTTGTCATAGATACCGTCGTTGTCTTTGTCGCTACCGCCGAATTTGAAGGTCAGACCTGCGAAGTTCTGGAAGTGGATAGGGAAGTTTGCCTGGTTGTCAGCAAACGAGTGCTTGTACGTTGAACGCAACTCAAGACCTACTGTTTCTGTGAACCAGAAAGTAAATCCGAGTGACGCATTAGCCGTACCTTGGTTGTAGTCACCCATCCAGGTGTAACCACCACCTACAGCAAGTGAAGGGTCGAACCACTTGGCACCGATCATTTGCATGAAGCTATACTTGATCTGCGCATCGGCAGCATAGTAGCTAAGATCACCAGGGTTAAACGTTTCGAAGTCTTTTGGATTTGAGGTGCTACGAACGACGAATTTGTCGATTTTGTTTACCGATCCTGTAACGCCGAAAGAGAATCCGCCTCCTACATACTTACTAACAGTAAGGTACGAAACAGATGGAAGGATGTTCCAGTTGTCTTTAACACTGAAGAACTGGTCGAAACGATGCAGACCTCCGTCACCGGCACCAGGCCTTGTACTAACGGCATTTGCACCGAAACTGACCGCCCATGGATTGTCAGCATCCTGTGCCTGGCTACCGAAGCCCAATGCCAGAAGCGCCACGACCAGGAATTTGTTAAGGTTTTTCATACTTGATTTTATTTTTAGTTCTAAATATTAACACAAAGGTAAACTGTAGATTTTGAACGACAAAAGTAAGTGTTAAAAAAATAACATATTTTTTCGCTCATCTTATAATTATATAACACCTAATTCTTTTCCTGCATCAACAAAGGCTTTAATTGCTTTGTCAAGATGTTCCTGCGTGTGGGCTGCGGAAAGTTGCACGCGGATACGTGCTTTTTCCCTCGGCACCACGGGGAAGAAAAACCCGATGACGTAAATCCCTTTTGTTAACAAATTCTCGGCCATGCGCTGGGCGAGTTTGGCATCGTATAACATTACGGGCACAATCGCCGAATCGCCGTCGATGATGTCGAAACCGGCTTTCTTCATGCCTTCCTTGAAATACTGGGTATTCCACTCCAACCGGTCGCGGAGCGTAGTGTCTTTTTCCAACAATTCGAAAACTTTGATGGAAGCGCCGACAATCGAAGGGGCAAGCGAGTTCGAAAACAAGTACGGCCGCGAGCGTTGGCGCAGCATTTCAATGATCTCCTTCTTTCCGGTGGTGTAGCCCCCCATGGCACCGCCGAGTGCTTTGCCGAGCGTGCCTGTGATTATATCGATTCGGCCCATTACACCTTTGGCCTCCGGTGTGCCTTTGCCCGTTGCGCCGATGAAACCAGCGGCGTGGCACTCGTCAATCATCACGAGGGCGTCGTATTGGTCAGCGAGGTCGCAAATACGGTCAAGTGGCGCCACCAGGCCGTCCATTGAGAATACGCCGTCGGTAACAATGATCTTGAAACGGGCACCCGCCTCGTTGGCTTTGATTAACTGTTGTTCAAGGTCGGCCATATCGCTGTTCTCATAGCGGAACCGCATGGCTTTGCAAAGGCGCACGCCGTCGATAATCGAAGCATGGTTAAGACTATCGGAAATGATGGCGTCCTGCTCCCCGAACAAGGGCTCGAAAACACCTCCGTTGGCATCAAAAGCCGCGGCGTAGAGAATGGTGTCTTCCGTTCCGTAAAAGTCGGCGATCTTTTTCTCGAGTTGTTTGTGGATGTCTTGCGTGCCGCAGATAAAACGCACCGACGACATCCCAAATCCGTGGGTGTCAAGGGCCTCTTTTGCCGCCTGGATCACCTCCGGATGCGAGGAAAGTCCGAGGTAATTGTTCGCACAGAAATTCAATACCGTCTCACCGGTCGAAACGGTGATTTCGGCTCCCTGCGGCGACGTGATGATGCGTTCCTTTTTGAAGAGTCCGTTTTCTTCGATAGCCTGCAGTTCGGCCGTCAGGTGGTCTTTCAGTTTACCGTACATATACTAGAGTGTGTTTGTGCTTACAAAAGTACGACTTCCGTCTCCGCCCCGGTATATACCAGTGCCTTTTTCACTACTTCGTACCCCATCCCTTCGAGTAGTGAAGCATAATGCTCGATCTGCGCGAAGTGGGCATTCGAGCGCGCGCCGGTCTTGTAATCCAACAGTCGGGCCGAATGACCTGAAAGCACGATGCGGTCTGGACGGGCGATGCCAGCCGGCCCTACGAGGCTGCGTTCGTTAAGTACGACGGTTTCGGCGGAGAAAAACGCCTGCAGGTCCGGATGTGCTACGATGCCCTCGATATCGCGCGTGACTGTCTCGAGTTGGTCGGGCGCCAGCCTGCCGGATGATACCGCGTCCTGAACCGCCCACTTTATGTCATCGGCCGTGCGTATTGATGCCAGTATCTCGTGCAGCATCGTACCATAGGCGACGGCTTCCTGCTGCCGCGTGCCCCACATAGAAGCTTCCCGACGGGCAATGCGGATGGCCTGAAAGTCAAGCGGGCGCGCCACTCTTGTGATAGGGTTGGCCTGGCGCAGCGGCGCGGGCGTAGTAGCGAGACGCGTTGGGTTGCCGAAAACGTAGTCGGTGCGATCGGTTTCAAATAGTCCTTTTTGCAGTAAGTAGCCCAGGAAAAAACCGGATAAGGTATTGGGTTTGGGTTCGCCTTTCAGACTCAAATTCAGTGAAGAAATGACATATAGTTGTTCTTCTGCCCGGGTCAATGCCACATAGAGCACGTTGACGTTGTCAAGAAGTTCCTCCTGTTTCCGGGCGGTATACACCTCCCGAGCCGCAGGCCCAAACTGCAGCACCGAAGAACTGCTGTCAACCAACACTTTAGAAAGGCCCAACTCGGGGTCCTCGGCGTCAAGCCACAGCTTTTCGCGGGGCTTTTTAGAGAAATCTTCCTCCGCGAAAGGCATGATGACCACCGGAAACTCGAGTCCTTTTGATTTATGTATGGTTAGGATACGCACGGCATCGCGACCCTCCGGCGACGGAATGCTGAACGTTTGGCCTTTCTTTTCCCAATACTCGAGAAAATCGGCAAGGCCGCCCTGGCCCCGTTGCTCACGTTCTAGTACCAAGTCGAGAAAATACTGTGTGTAGGCATTGTGGCTGCCCGTAAGGAAAACGCTGGCCAACAAACCGGCCATTTCGTACATCCCTTTTGTTCGGGCATGGGAAAAGCGAAACGGGAGGCCTTCGCGTTCGAGCCAGTGTTCGAGTGCCGTCTCATCCGCGCAGGCAAGTCCGGCGGCGATAAAATCGTGCAACGGCGCTTTCCCCGCTTTTGAACCGACGTGGAACAGGAACAACGCCTTGGATTCGGCATCGCCGGGATGGTTCAAATAGCGGAACGCGGCCAGCAGCAATTGCACTTCGGGTGCGTTGGCGATCAGCAGTGTTTCTGATGATACAATCGGGATGCCCAAAGAGGTAAGATAGCGCGCCACTGCAATGCCCTGCCCGGTTTTACGCGTCAGGACGGCTATATCGGCATAAGAGAACCCGCGGTCGCGCACCTCCTCTATCGTAGCAGCAGTCGCTCTGGCAAACCGGATGTCGGTCGTTTCGTCTTCGTCATCAGTAGCGATGGTGGGAAGGAAGGAAAGCCGCACATACCCGCCGACTTTGTCGTTTGTTTTCTGGGCGCTGCGGTTTTCATATAAATCCGCGTAATCGGGATGCTCGAAGGTGCCCGACAGGTAGCGGAAAAAATCGTTGTTAAAGTGGATGACCTCGGTAGCGCTGCGGCGGTTTGTTTCGAGTGAAAACAGCTTCCAGTCGGGGTTTTTGAACGGATGTTTGCCTTTCGACAGCTCGATAAACTGTTCGGCTTTGCCCCCGCGCCAGCGGTAGATCGACTGCTTCGGGTCGCCCACGATCAGCAGCGTTCCTTTTTGTCCGTAGTCGTCGGTGCCGGAAAGCGCATTGTCGATCAGCGGCACCAGGTTGCCCCATTGCATTTCAGACGTATCCTGAAACTCGTCGATGAAGAAATGGCGGTAGCGTTCCCCGATGCGTTCATAGATGAACGGCGCAGGTTGGTTCTTGATTTCGTTATGGATAATCGCGTTGAACTCGGATATCGGCAGCAGGTGCTGCTCGTCGCGGATGACAGCGATTTGCTGCGCGACCGTGTTCAACAGCGACAAGGGTGTGATATTTCGCGTGAGGGCGGTATAAAAAAGGTGTTTGGCAGCCAGGGCGTTCAGGGCAACCAGCATTTCCAATAATGTATCGGCGATGCCGTCGATGGCGGCTTTGTCGGATGCCGGGGCTTTGGCCGGAAAGCGTTTTCCTTCGGCGGCTTCGAGGTATTTATAATGGCCTTCCTTGATTTCAATGGCGCCCTGTTGCACCCGAAGAAAGTGCTTTGGCACATAGCTACTGTAAAAAGAAGCCGGGTCAATGCCGTGTTGCCCGATAAGCGCCAACGCCTGGCCGGCCAGTTCGCGGCTTTCGGCCTCGATGGCTTTCAGGGTGTCGCGTAGCCGGTCGCGGATGGTGCGGAACTGGCCGATGCTGGTGTCAGACAAGGTTGCGATTTCAGTACGATTGGTCTCACGCAGCAGTAATTTTCCCGTATCGAGGATGTCGCGCGACACGTCCCAGCTTTTGTCGTCGTCGGTTTTTTCGAGGGTATACGACAGCAGCAACTCGGTGAGTTCAGCGTTTTCGCCCGCCTGGGCAATCACCGCATCGACGGCCTCGGCCAAAAGGTTTTCGGTATCGAGGCTCACTTCGAACGACAGCGGCAATTCAAGGTCGTGCGCGAACGTACGGATGACGCGGTGGGTGAATTTATCGATGGTGGAAATATCGAAGGCGGCGTAGTTGTGAATCAGGTGCCGCAGGATGGCGTTTGCCTTCGCTTTCAACTGCGGAAGCGAACGCCCCGTTTCGGCAGCAAGCACCTCCATAAGCCTGACGGTCTTTTCAGACGGGGTGTCGGAGGCAAAGCCGACGAGGCTGTCGACGATGCGCGACTTCATCTCGTGCACCGCTTTATTGGTAAACGTAATTGCGAGGATGTTGCGGTACGCGTCGGGACGTTCGGCGGTGAGGATGATTCGAAGGTATTCCTTCACAAGCGTGTAGGTCTTGCCCGAACCGGCGGACGCATCGTAAACGGAAAAGGAAGGTTGTTCGTAGATCATGGTGTTTGCCTCGTAAATGTACGACTTTGGTGGAATTATAGTGGATGTTTGACGGTAGAAGGAGGCAGCCCGGATAGCAGCGGAAAGCCTTTCGAACGGGAGCGGCACGGCGGACGGACGGCGGGGGCGACCAACGGAAGCCACTGGCGCCCGATGCCGCCGCCCGCGATCGGAGAAAGCTTGCAGCGGATAGCCGGAAATGCTGCCCAAAAAACGAAAATCGGAAAAATCACGCCGAGTTTTTTTGAATGCCATTAATCCGTAACTTTGATAGGATATTTACAAACCATTAAAAACAGACTATTATGGCTTTTGAGTTACCGAAACTGCCGTATGCCTACGACGCGCTGGAACCGCATATCGACGCGCGGACGATGGAGATACATCACACCAAACACCACAATACCTATGTGACCAACCTCAACGCGGCGATTGCCGGTACGGACATGGAGGGGAAAACGATCGAGAACATCCTGATCAACCTTGACATGAAGAATGCGGCGGTACGCAACAACGGAGGTGGTCATTACAACCACACCCTATTCTGGAGCATCATGGGACCGAACGGCGGTGGAAAGCCGACCGGCGAACTGGCCGACGCCATTGACCGCGACTTTGGGACTTTTGACGAGTTCAAGGCGCGTTTCGCGAAAGCAGGCACCACGCGTTTCGGCTCGGGCTGGGCGTGGCTTTGTGTTCACAAAGGTGGCAAGCTGGAAGTATGCAGCACCGCCAACCAGGACAATCCGCTGATGCCTGACACCGGTTGCGATGGCACGCCGATCTTGGGTATGGACGTTTGGGAGCACGCGTATTACCTGCATTATCAAAACCGTCGTCCGGATTATATCGAGGCGTTTTTCAACGTCATCAACTGGACGGAGGTCGCACGGCGTTACGCTGTTGAAAAATAAACGAGATCACTCGTCAAAACCCGGTTAACGCCGGGTTTTTTTATGCCTATTTGCGAAGGAGGGCGGCGCTGATGCGGCGTGACGCGATAAAGGATGCCAGGGTGCCCAAAGTGCCGATGGTGGCAAACACAATCAGGACATTGACCATTTCGAACTTCACCGGATAGGGCTGCGTCATGGTAATCATAACCAATTCAAACTGTTGCTGGACAAAGACGAGCAGTGCCCCGAGCGCGATGCCGAGTGCTCCGCCGAAAACCGTCAGGAGCGCGCCTTGTAAAAAGAAGATGCGGCGCAGTTCGGGCAGTGTCGACCCCAGGCTGAAAAGGGTGCGCAGGTTCGATTGCTTTTCGATGATCATCATGGTGAGCGCACCTACTAGATTGAAGAGCGCGATGATGATAACGAGGGTGAAAATCAGATACAACACCATGTTTTCGGTGTTGAGCATACGGTAGAGCGAGGCATTGAGTTCGGCACGGTTCTTTACGTTGAGCGACGTTCCGAAAATGGAGGCGATGCCTTTGCGGACGGCGTCTTCATCGGCGCCAGGTGCCAGTGCGATTTCAAGCGAGGAAATACGGGCGGGCGGGTATTCGAGTATCGCCTGCACGAGGCGAATGTCGGCGAAAACGTACTTGGAATCGAGGTCCTCGCTGAGGGCAAAGAAACCTACAGGTACTAATTGGGCGCGGGTGAGTGCCTCGTCGGGCGAATCGATGGTGCCCGTACCGGGTCGCGGCACGTATACTTCGAGCAGGTTATTGGCATCGACGAGTCCGATAGAAAGGCGGTCGAGGATACCGTAGCCTACGACACATTCGAGGGTGTTGGGTGTCCACCACTGCCCATCCTGCAGGGATTTTTCTACGGTGCTTACCTTATTATAAAGCGTATCGGTTCCTTTGAGGTAGGCGACCATTTCCTTTCCTTTGAACGAGAAGAGCACCCGTTCTTCGACGGTTTTGCTTACCTGGGCTATGCCTTTCACCTGCCGGAGCTCCTGTTCCTGGGCCGGCGTAACGATAAACGTCTTACCGACGCGGGCCGTGGCTTTCAGGTCGGGATCGGAGGTGTTGGAAAAAGAAAGGCTGAAATCGACGAGTCCGCTGAACACCGACATCACCACGAACAGCGCCATCGCACCGGCTACGACGCCAATGGCTGCGATGCGGTTGATGATGTTGATCGCATTGTTCTTGCTGGCGCTCCGAAGGTAACGCTTCGCGATGTAGAGCGGGAAATTCACGTGTCAGGACTTTTTCCGACGGGCCAACAGTTCGGGGTTTTCGAGTGGGTTGTCGGCACCCGTAAGCGCACGGTCAATCTTGGCGATATACTCGAGGGAGTCGTCAATGAAGAATTGCAGGTTGGGCACTTTGCGCAGTTGTTGCCGGACGCGTTGCGCGAGGTCATGTTTGATGAGCGGTCCGTTCGACTTGATGGCGGCCAGGGTAGCCTGCGCCCTGTCGCTTGGGAAAATACTCAGGTAGACGTTAGCGATCGAAAGGTCGCTGGTAACCGCCACTTTCGAAACGGAAATCACCAGGTTCGGGATGGCGTTTTTGCGCACTTCCCCTTGCAGGATGTCGACTAGATCTTGCTGCAAGAGGCCTCCTATTTTCTTTTGTCTGTTCGTTTCCATGGGGCAAAGATACGGAAAGTGGGGAAGGGAAGTTAAAAGCCGAAAGCTGAAAGTCGAAAGACATTATTGGCGTTGGGCTGCGGTATATTGTCTCAATCGTTTCTTTATTGTAGCTTTACCAAAAAGAGCGAGATGTTGGATTATAAACAAATCATCACGATTGAACCCGGAAAACGTGGTGGTAAGCCCACCATACGCGGCATGCGAATTACAGTAAATGACATATTGAGCTGGCTGGCGTCTGGCATGACGATTGCCGAAATTCTGATCGACTTCGACGAATTGACGCAGGAGGATATTTTTGCCGCCCTGAGCTATGCCGCAGACCGGGAGAATAAAATCTACCAAGTGGCGATATGAAGTTGTTGTTCGACCAGAACATTTCACATCGCATCGTAAAACTGCTACCAGCACGGTTTGAGGGATCGGCTAGCGTCAAGCAATTCCATCTTACAGATAGTACCGACAAGGCGATATGGCAGTTTGCCCGATCATCGGATTTTACCATTGTAACCCAGGATTCCGACTTCAATGACCTAAATTCTCTTTTAGGTTTTCCGCCCAAGATTATTTGGATCCGAACAGGAAACCTTAGAACCGAAATAATTGCGAATATCTTAATTGACCATCTTGAAGAGCTGGAGAAGTTTCTGGAAGACCCGAATTTTGGTTGCTTTGAAATTCTCTCTTTGCGATAAATTCCTGACCCGTTTTCTATCTACAAACGTCCCATGAACAAAATCGAACACCTCGGAATCGCCGTAAAAGACCTCGCCGCCTCTAACGCCCTTTTTGAAAAACTGCTGGGCGTGGCGCCGTATAAAATGGAAGAAGTGGAGAGTGAAGGCGTGCGTACCTCGTTTTTCCTGTCGGGCCCGAACAAAATCGAGTTGCTGGAAGCCACACATGACAATAGCCCGATTGCGAAGTTCCTGGAGAAAAAAGGGGAAGGCATCCACCACATCGCCTTTGACGTAGACGACATCGTAGCGGAAATGGCCCGGTTAAAAGGCGAAGGGTTCACTGTTTTGAACGAAACACCCAAGAAAGGAGCCGATAACAAACTCGTGGCGTTCCTGCATCCGAAGGGAACGAATGGCGTTTTGGTGGAGTTGTGCCAATCCATCACGCCTGAATAGCGATGATGTAGTGGTACTGCCGCGTAAAGTGGTCAAAAATCAGTAAATACGCGAAAAAAAATAGGGGTTGATGTAGTTTTGAGAAAGTCCGACGCCGGTGTCCTCATTTCTCTTTTCGTTACTTTAGCGTTACCAACCTCATAAACCATGAAATATTTTTTCGCACTGGTGGCGACCGTATGCTGCTTATCCGCCACCGCCCAACAACAAACCTTCTGTAACCCCATCAATGTCGATTATGGTTACACTCCTTTTGAGAGCTTTACCGCCTGGGGACGCCATCGTGCCACAGCCGACCCGGTAGTGGTGAACTACAAAGGCGATCTTTACCTGTTTTCTACCAACCAATGGGGCTATTGGCATAGCAACGACATGCTGAACTGGAAGTTCCATGAAAAGCGTTTCCTTCGCCCGTGGAACCCTGAAAAAGATGAATTGTGCGCCCCGGGCGTAGGCGTCATCGGCGACACGATGGTCGTGTTCGGCAGTACGTATAAAAAGAATTTCAGCCTGTGGGGCAGCACCGACCCCGAACACAACAAATGGTTCGTCATTAAAGACTCGCTTGAAATCGGTGGCTGGGATCCGGCCTTCTTTACCGACGACGATGGCCGCTTCTATATGTACAATGGCAGCAGCAACCGCTACCCGGTATGGGGCGTCGAGCTGAACCGCAAGACCTTCGAGCCGATTGGCACCCGTATGCCGATGTATCTTTTGGAAGACTGGCGCTACGGTTGGCAGCGTTTTGGGGAGTATATGGACAACACCTTCCTCGACCCGTTCATCGAAGGGGCGTGGATGACGAAGCACAACGGCAAATACTATTTCCAATACGGTGCACCGGGAACCGAATTCAGTGGTTATGCCGATGGCGTTGTCATGGGCAGCAAACCATTGTTCGACGGCATTGAAACCTTTGCACAATCGGATCCGTTGAGTTTCAAGCCCGGCGGGTTTTCGCGGGGAGCGGGACACGGGTCGACTTTTCAGGATAAATATGGCAATTACTGGCACATTTCGACCAGCATCGTCTGCGTCAAGAACACCTGGGAACGACGCATGGGCATTTGGCCGACAGGGTTTGACAAAGACGATGTAATGTGGTGTAACACGGCCTTCGGTGATTATCCGCAGTACCTTCCGGAAGCGCGAAAAGACGGTAAGGCCTTTCCGGGATGGATGCTGCTGAACTACAAAAAACCGGTGACGGTATCGTCGACGTTGGGCAGTTTCTTCGCCAATAACGCCGTCGACGAAAGCATCAAAACCTATTGGAGTGCCAAGACGGCGAACCCGGGGGAATGGATCCAAAGCGACCTCGGACAAGTTTCGACCGTCAATGCCATCCAAATCAATTATGCTGACCAGGACGTGGAATTCCTCGGAAAACAAACCACTACCTACCACCAATACCGTCTCTATTGCTCGAATGACGGCAAGAAGTGGACGTTACTTGTAGATAAAAGCAAGAATAAAACGGATGTGCCTCACGATTATGTCGAACTCGCCCAACCGGTGAGGACGCGTTTCATCAAATTGGAAAACCTCCACATGCCAACGGGCAAATTTGCGATCAGCGGACTTCGGGTCTTTGGAAATGGCGGCGGCGCCAAACCTGACGCGGTAAAAGAACTGATCGTCCTGCGTACGGAGAAAGACAAACGCAGCGCCTACATCAAATGGTCGCCGGTCGATAATGCGTATGCCTATAACCTTTACTACGGAACCGCTCCTGATAAACTCTACAGTTGTATCATGGTGCACGACTTCAACGAGTATTGGTTCAAGGCGATGGACCTTCAGAAAACCTATTATTTCACCATCGAAGCCATCAACGAAAACGGCGTATCCGAGCGTACGCAGGTTAAAAAAGTAGAGTAAGCCATCGCAATGCCGACAAAGCCTCCGTTTGGGGGCTTTTGGGTTTCGTTCCTGCCTTATCCTTCGGCTGACCTGACGAGAAATTATATTCTAGTACCTCTCATTTTTCCAATAATGAAACACCTGTATGCACTTCTGTTGCTGGCCGCCTCGTTCAGCTATGCACAGAGCACCACTAAAGACGCCTTCCTCGACCAATTGCTGTCTAAAATGACGCTTGAGGAGAAGATCGGGCAACTCAACCTCATCTCGCCACCAGGGGATATATCCACCGGGGCCGCCGTCAGCTCCGACGCTGAAAAGTACATCATCGACGGAAAACTCGGCGCTGTCCTCAATATGACATCCATTGACCGCATCCGCAAGACGCAGGAAATCGCCGTCACCAAAAGTCGCCTGAAAATCCCGCTTTTATTCGGGTTGGATGTCATCCACGGCTATAAAACACAATTCCCGATTCCGCTTGGTCTTTCCGCTACCTGGGATCCGGAAGCGGTGAAACGCGCGGCGCGGATTGCTGCGACCGAGGCTACGGCAGATGGTATCGACTGGACCTTCTCGCCCATGTGCGACATCAGCCGCGATCCGCGTTGGGGACGTGTGGCGGAAGGATTTGGAGAAGACCCGTTCCTCGGTTCCAAAATGGCGGCGGCCATGGTAAAAGGCTATCAGGGACAATCGCTGTCGTCGCCCAACAGCATCCTGGCCTGTGTGAAACACTTCGCTTTGTATGGCGGTGCCGAAGCCGGACGCGATTACAATACCGTTGACATGAGTCCGAACCGGATGTATAACGAGTACTTCCCTCCGTATAAAGCCGCAGTTGAGGCAGGTGCCGGCAGTGTCATGACGTCTTTCAACGACATCAACGGCGTGCCGTCGACGGCCAATAAATGGTTATTGACAAACGTGTTGCGTGACCAATGGCACTTTGGCGGTTTCGTTGTCACGGATTTTACGGCTATCAAGGAACTTATTGCGCACGGACTCGGCGACAGTCCACAGGTCGCGGCGCGCTCGCTCAAAGCCGGAACCGACATGGATATGGTCGGTGAGGATTTCCTAAACACCCTGGCGACATCCGTAAAAGAAGGAAAAGTAACGGTAGCGGATATTGACCGTGCCTGCCGTCGCATCCTTTCCATTAAATACGACCTCGGACTCTTCCGCGATCCGTTCCTTCGCCTCGACAGCAAACGTCGTGATACGGAAATTTTCACCACAGCAAACCGTTCCGAGGCCCGTCGTACAGCCGCTTCCTCTTTCGTGTTGATGAAAAACGACGGGAAAGCATTGCCACTGCCTACGTCTGAACGGGTAGCCTTTATCGGGCCGCTGTTAGACGATAAAACCAACATGCCCGGAACCTGGGCGGTGGCCGTAGAATCGGACAAGGCCGTAACGCTGAAACAAGCCCTGAACGAGCGCACTGACCGTGAACGGTTCTCCTTTGCCAAAGGCTGCAACCTTACGGATGACCCGAAAATGGCTGAAAATGTTTGGATCAAGACGCCGATTGACAATCCTGAAAAGTTGTTGGCGGAGGCGCTGGCGGTTGCGAAAAAAGCCGACCGCATCGTGCTTGTATTGGGAGAAGCATCGGAAATGACCGGTGAAAGTGCCAGTCGCTCCGACATTGCCTTTCCAGAAAACCAATTGAAACTGGTGACGGCAATGCGGGCACTGGGGAAACCTATGAGTGTTGTGCTGTTCACCGGCCGGCCACTTGACCTCACGAAATTGCTGCCGCTCACCGACGGGTTGCTGAACGTGTGGTTTCCGGGTACCGAAGCAGGCTATGCGATTGCCGACGTCTTGTTCGGAGACGTAAATCCTTCCGGCAAACTGACGATGACCTTCCCGAGGGCGGTGGGTCAGGTGCCGATTTATTACAACCACAAAAACACCGGACGCCCGATTGGCAACCAGGACGGTAAATTCGAGAAATACCGTTCAAACTACCTCGATGTTCGCAACGAACCGCTGTTTCCGTTTGGGTTTGGCCTGAGCTATACCACGTTCGACTACTCGAAACTGACCGTATCGAAAGAGCGGCTGAACGGCAATGAAACCCTTCGGGCGAGCATCACCGTGAAAAACACCGGACGCGTTGACGGCACGGAAGTCGTACAATTGTACATCCGCGATCAGGCCGCCAGCATTACCCGGCCGGTTAAAGAACTGAAAGGCTTCCAGAAAATCAGCCTTGCAAAAGGGGAAAGCCGTGTGATCAGTTTTGACATCACGCCTGAACTGCTGTCCTTTTACAATGAAGACCTTATTTTTGATTGGGAAGCGGGCGCCTTCGACATCATGATTGGCACCGATTCTGAAAACCTCCAAACCAAAACCGTATTATGGGAAAAATAACCCTCTCCGCCCTGCTGCTCTCGTGTGCAGCGTTGTTTGCACAGAAGCCGAACGAAGCGAATGTCACCGAAAAAATCCCCGTGGTGGGTGTCGTCAAAGGACTGACCGACGAGCAATTGATGGAAACCGTGCAACGGCAAACCTTCCGGTATTTCTGGCACTACGGACATCCGGTGTCGGGCATGGCCCGCGAGCGCAGCAACACCGTTACCTGCAACTATTATTGGGATTACATCAACGAAGCCTGGGACGAGCCCAACCTTAGCAAAGGCTCGTTCGGCCCGGAAGCGATTGCCGTGGGAGGCACGGGCTTCGGCATCCTTTCAACCGTCATTGCCGTCGAGCGGAAGTGGATCAGTCGTGACGCCGCTCTCGACCGTTTGATCCAGATCGCGGATTTCCTCACGAAAGCGGACCGGTTCCACGGTGCCTTCCCGCACTTTATGGACGGTGCAACGGGTAAAACCATCCCGTTCGGTCGTCTTGACGATGCGGCCGACCTGGTCGAAACGTCGTATCTTATGATGGGATTCCTCTGTGCCCGCGAGTATTTTGATGGAAAGACGCAGAAGGAAGTGTACCTCCGCCGTCGGATCACCGACATGTGGGACACCATCAACTGGAAATGGTTCACCAACAACGAGCCCAAGCTTTACTGGCATTGGTCGCCCTATCAGGGCTTCGACATGAACTTCCCGATCTGGGGGTGGAACGAGGCACTGATCACGTATATCATTGCCGCATCGTCGAACTGGCATGCCATTCCGAAATCGGCTTACGACGGCACCTGGGTCGGAAGCCAGGGGTTCCGGAATACGCAAAAGTATTACGGACTCGAACTTCCTTTGGGGAATTACGGAGAAGACAAGGGCGGTCCTTTGTTCTTCGAGCAGTACACCTTCCAGGGAATCGACCCCAACGGCCTAAAGGATTCACTGGGAATCGATTACGCCCTACAGGCCCGCAACCATACCCTCATCAACCGGGCGTATTGTATCGAAAACCCCAAGAAATTCAAAGGGTATAGCAGCAAATGCTGGGGATTGACGGCGGGCGACAGCTATAAAGGCTATGTCGCGCACAGTCCGTCAAGCGACAAAGGCGTCATCCAGCCAACGGCCGCGATTTCATCGATGCCGTTCACACCGAAGGAAAGCATGGAAGCGATGCGGTATTTCTATGAGGAACTGGGCGGTAAGATATGGGGTGAATACGGGTTCCATGATGGTTTTGACCTCGGACACGACTGGTCGTCGAACACCTATCTGGCGATTGACCAGGGGCCGATTGTGGTGATGATTGAAAACCACCGCAGCGGCCTGATTTGGAAACTCTTCATGAAGATCCCGGAAATACAGAGGGGGTTGAAACGACTGGGATTCCGGAGTCCGTATTTTGAGAAGAAGTAGAAAAGGAGTTAGGAAGTTGGGGCGATCAGGAGTCCGAAAGAGACGGATACAATCTGGACGGTTTTCATAACCTTGTAGGCTAAGGGGAGTTCGGACGATGGTAGACTGCGCAACCGAAGCAACCCAAGCCTTTATCGCACTTAGAAACCATGGTAAATTTTAAGAAAATATACGGGTTTCCCTTACCCAAAATTCCGCCGCGTTTTGTAGGGACTGCCATGGCCCCTCCCCAATACCAAAATACTGATTCTGCCGGACATGGCCGTGCGGAAAAACCTTACTTATTGTTAAACTATACCGGCGTGAAAGGATGATGAACTTTAACAAAATATACGGGTTTCCCGTACCTAAAATTCCGCTGCATTTTGTAGGGACTGCCATGGCCCCTCCCCAATACCAAAATACTGATTCCGCCGGACATGGCCGTGCGGAAAAACCGTACTTATTGTTAAATTCGTAAAGCATTGGCGCGTAAAAGCGACACTCTCTAAAACCACCTCCACAACCAACAAAATTATGGCCTATTCCACACTCACCACCGACCAAATCGCCGCCTATCACCGTGATGGGTATGTGATCGTAAACGGCTTTCTTTCCGCGGAAGAAACACGCAAACTGCACGACATTGCAGTAACCGATGATGTCATGCGCCGAAATGCGTTCGACCTAAACGATCAAACCGGCAAAAAGACCAAACTGACCTTGTGGTACACACCGGGTGACGACATGTACGGCTTGCTCTCAAAATCAGAGCGTATGGTGCACAATGGCGACCTGTTGATGGACGGCGAAGGCCCTGTTTGCCATTTCCATTCGAAGCTGATGCAAAAAGAACCTCGTGTGGGCGGCGCATGGGAGTGGCACCAGGATTACGGCTATTGGTATAAGAACGAATTCTTGTTTCCCGACCAGATGCTGTCGGTAATGGTGGCAATCACGGATGCCAACAAAGAAAACGGCTGCCTGCAGGTTATAAAAGGCACGCATAAAATGGGCCGCATCGAACATGGGTTTTCCGGCGAGCAGGTAGGAGCCTCGCAGCACTATGTCGACCTGGCGTTGAAGACGATGCCGCTCGTTTATGTTGAACTGAAAGCCGGCGATGCGCTTTTCTTCCACCCCAACCTCCTGCACCGCTCAGAGGCCAACCTGTCAGACCACGCGCGGTGGAGCCTGATTTCCTGCTATAACCGCGCCTCGAATGTACCCTATAATGAACCCAACCTCAGTTGCATCAAACCCCTCGAGGTCGTACCCGACAGCGCCCTGCTTGACAGCGCTACGCACGGCCTGACCGACAGCATGGACTTTCTGGAAAAGGATAAGGATGAGGCGTTGAAGTAGTTTGTAGTTGAGAGTTCAAGGTTCAGGGTTGACGGTTTGCAGTCATTACCCCTTTCGCACTTCCGGACCTTCCGACTTCCCGACTTCCAAACTCCCTTGCACCGAACCGAAAATAGTCGTAATATTGCAGCCCTAACCCGGTCCTATAGCTCAGTTGGTTAGAGCACCTGACTCATAATCAGGTGGTCCTTGGTTCGAGCCCAAGTGGGACCACTTTTTGAAGTTGGCAGTAGGCAGTAAACAGTCTGCAACCGGCCATAGAAAATAAAACCCTCACGGCACTAAAGCTTTTCCTCGTAGAAAGTAAAGAATACCCTCAAATTCTTCAGCCGGGAGAACCCTCCGCACCTTAAACACGTCAGCCCGGATTCCAATAAACCGGCGCCACTGCATCTAAGTCCGAATTCAATCTCCGGCCCACACACTGACTACTGCCTACTAACTACTGCCCACTCTCTTCTCCCTTCCACAAATCTTAACAAATTGCGACTTTATATTCCGTATATTTACTCTACAACCTACACGCAACCCTCATGAATGTGTTTTTGGCTGACGATGATGAAGATGACCGCCTGTTTTTTGAAGAAGCACTTCGAGAGGTATGCACGAAGTCATTGCTGGTGATGGCTGATAATGGCGAACGACTGATGGAAGTCCTCCGCGACCGCCGCAACCCGCAACCCGACGTATTGTTCCTCGACCTCAACATGCCGAAGAAAAACGGCTACGAATGCCTGGCCGAAATACGGCGCGACGAGACGCTCCGACACATTCCGGTCGTGATCTTCACCACCAGCCAGCAAGAAGACAGTATCAACGCGGTCTACCAACAGGGTGCGCACTTCTATATCAGGAAACCCAATGATTTTGGCCAACTGAAATCGGTCGTACGCAAAGCGCTGACTATCGACTGGTCCGTACAGCTCGCGCAACCTGAGAAAGAACGCTTTATCCTGACGCCCTGATGCAACAACGAATCGCCAACGCCCGCAACGCCCTCAATAAAGCTCTGGTATCTGGGGAAGGCGATCCGTTGCCCGCCATCGCCAACCCGTTCGGAAAAAGGCCTGATACCGAAACGCTACCCGAAATCCTTGATTTTCACGATACCTTCCTCAAACTGCACGAGGCCGGTGACGTATCCTCTTCCTGGCGAAAGATCGGTATCCGCCACCTCATCACCCTGATCGATCTCATTACCTTGCGTTGGAACGACCAGGGCGAACACCATCACTCCGACGCCGAATTCGACGAAATCGAACGCCGCATCGAAGACCTAAACGCACGTTACCGCGAGCAGGCCGACGAACTTGATCGCACCCGCGCCCGCACCCAGCGGGACCTCGAAGTATTCTTCCGCCAGGCGCCCATTGGCATCTGCGTGCTACGGGGTCCTGAATTGCGGGTCGAACACGCCAATCCGCTCTACCTCTCGCTCATCGACAAAGGGCCCGACTTTATAGGGAAAAACTTCCTGGAGGCACTTCCGGAACTGAAAACGCAGTCTGTCAAAAACATGCTGTTCGAGGTCTACCAAACCGGGCGGCCGCACGTAGGCTACGAACATGGCGTAATCCTGCATCGCCACCAGCGCGACGAGCAGACCTACTTCAACTTTGTGTACCAACCCCTGCGCGAAGACGACGGCACCGTCACGGGTATCATCGTCGTGTGTAGCGAAGTTACAGGCATCGTATTATCCAGACAGGTGCTTTCGGAAAAGGAACGCGAATTCCGCAACATCGTGACCCAGTCTCCTATTGCCATTGCCATCTTTAAAGGCCCCGACCTTGTAATTGACTTGGCCAACCGCACGATGCTTGAAACGCTCTGGCGGCGATCGGATGCGGATGTAATGGGACATCCGCTGATGGAAGTCTTTCCCGAACTCGAAAACCAGCCCTTTCCGCGACTGCTGCGCCATGTAATTGAAACGGGCCAGCCCCACCGCGACCGCGAAGCACTGGCTGTTGTGGATGGGCCTGACGGACCGCGTTCGTTTTACGTTGATTACGACTATGCGCCTCTTATGCCGTCGTCAGGAAAAGCGGAAGGCGTGATTTGTACGGTAAACGATGTCACCGAAAAGGTGCGGGCCCGCAAACTGCTCGAATCGGCCCAGGTGCGCTATAGCCACCTCATCGAAACGCTGCCGGTAGGGATGTATACCATCGATGAAAACGGCTATATCGACCTCTACAACCAGGCCGCCGCCACGGTATGGGGACGGCATCCGTTGCCGGGGGTCGACCGCTGGTGCGGTGCCTACCAGTTGTATTCCCTTGACGGCGTGCCCATCCCACATGATTCCTGCCCCATGGCCCTGGCCTTCCGCAACGGTCAGTCATTGGAGGAAGAACTGTATATGGTGCGCGAAAACGGCGAACGACGCCATGTGATCGTGTATCCACGGATGCTGCATGACGAAGACGGACGCAGGATCGGGGCTTCGAAAGTGATGATCGACATCACCGAACGGAAGAAAGCAGAAGAGGCGTTGCGGGAAAGTGAAGAGAAGTTCCGCCTGCTGACCGATACCATTCCACAACTCATCTGGACGGCGGATGCCCTCGGCAATATCGACTACTACAGCGATTCCGTCTACCAATACTGCGGCAAGAGTCCGGCCGAACTCGCCCGCAAAGGCTGGCTCGAAATCGTCCACCCCGATGACCGTACCGGCTATCGGAAACGATGGCTGCATTCGCTGCATTCGGGCGACGATTACACCTTCGAACACCGCCTGCGTGGCTACGACGGCCAGTATCGTTGGTACCTCAGTCGGGCCGTACCGCTGCAAAACGAAAGCGGCCAGGTGACGCAATGGGTCGGAACCGCCACGGACATCCAAGACCAAAAGGACTTCCAACAAACACTCGAAAAGGTCGTAGAGGAACGCACCTTCGAACTCAAAAGGGCGAATATGGAACTCGTAGGCCGCAACAAAGAACTGTCGTCGTTTGCCTATATCTCAAGCCATGACCTGCAGGAGCCGCTTCGGAAAATCCAGACGTTTGTCAGCATCATCATGAAGACCGACCACGACAACCTGTCGGAAGCCGGACGCAGGAACTTCGAGCGTATGCAAATTGCCGCCAACCGGATGAAGACGCTGATCAACGACCTACTCACCTACTCCAGGGCCAATAACGGTGAAAAAGTATTCGAACCCACCCACCTCAATACGATACTGGGCGAAATAACGGCGGAACTATCCGATGCGGTCGAGGCGAAAGGCGCCCGCATCCTAATCGACGATCTTCCTGTGGTGAACGGCATCCCCTTCCAGTTACGGCAACTGTTCATCAACCTGGTATCGAACGCGCTGAAATTCACCCGGGCTGAAGTACCACCCGTCATCCGGATCACGTCCGAGTCGGTCAATGGGAAAGACGTGACGCACGAAAAAGCGGATCCCGGCCGCCGCTACGTACACATTGCGGTGGCCGACAATGGGATCGGATTCGAACCGGAATATGCGACGAAGATCTTCGAAGTATTCCAGCGCCTCCACTCCCGCGGCGACTATGAAGGTACCGGTATCGGCCTGGCCATCTGCAACAAAATCGTCGAAAACCACGAGGGCATCCTATATGCGGAATCGCAACCCGGAGAGGGCGCGACGTTCCACATTTACCTACCTTTGCCGGCATGATTCGATGGTGTTTGTTTGTATGGGGATGGATGTCGGTGGCGGCTTTTGGCCAAACCGTCACCGGGAAAGTAATAGAAGCGGGTTCGGGCGCACCAGTACCCTACACCAGTATTGGCGTCGTCGGACGCAATATCGGTACGGTTTCCGGCAGCGACGGATCGTTTTCGCTGTCCCTTCCGGAAGGAGTCGACGGCACGGTACGGATTTCCGCCTTGGGATATGTATCGTTCGAAGCATCGGTAGCCGACTTCCGAAAACGCGGTGAAAATACAGTCATCCAGCTAAAACCCGATGTAAAGGCCCTTCGTGAAGTGACCGTACGCCACTTCGCACACGCCGACGAATGGGGCAACACCCGCATTTCACGGAAAGAAAAGGTCGACGCCGGTTTCGTCAACAACAAACTGGGTAATGAACTCGGTATGGTCATCAAAGCACGGCAAAAACCCGTGAAACTGATGAAGTTCAAGGCCCAGGTCGCCTACAACCGATATGAAGAGATGCGGTTCCGCCTGAATGTGTATGCCATGAAAGACGGCCTGCCGGGCGAATCATTGCTGACCGACAACATCATCGTGACGAGTACCATCCGTAAGGGCGTATTGGAAGTCGATCTGTCGGACTACGGCATCGTGGCGGAAGGGGATTTCTTCCTTTCCCTTGAATGGATTGAGGACTTGGGAGAAGGCGGACTCCACTTTTACGCCGATTATTCCGGACCCAAAATCATCACCCGGGCCGCCGCGCAGGGCAAATGGAACGAACAAGACGACTTGAGTTTCGCCTTTACGGTTTCGGTGCGCTATTAGTTTTTACCGGATAAATACCGATGGTGTGGTTCGCCAACCGATAATCAGAAGGCTTGGTATGTCCGTCAAGGCGGAAGGTAATCGCCGACGATGCTTCCTTAGGCATGTGACACGCCACACATTGCGCCACGAGTCGTTTGGCATCGAGTGAAGCGGCCCGCCCCGTTTTATGTGTGACACCCGTATGGCATTGCAGACAGGTATTTCCGAAGAAGGCCGGATCGTGCGAACTATCGCCGTGCGGATCATGGCAGGAAACACACGTCATCTTCCCACTTCCCTGAAAACAGGCACTCTTCGACAAAGCCGCATACTGGTTGCCGTGTACATCGTATTTTTCCTTGGGGATGATGCGGTAGTAATCTTCCAACACATCGCCTGGCCGGAAATCGAACGGGGTTTTCACGCGTGCGCCGTCCACTCCCGAATGGCAAATGGCACAGGCATCGTTTTGTTGTTTGGGTGTAAGGGAGGCAAAAGACGTCATAAACCGGGCCGACTTTAGGTTCGGATGCTCCCGATGCGCTTCCACATGCTGTTTGGCGGGACCATGGCAGCGTTCACAGTCGATGCCCAATACCAATGCCTGCGGGTCAATGAAATCCTGGGCATCGTAGTCGGCAAAGCCACCCGCTCCGGTGCGGGGATGGGCGGCGGCGAAAGAGGCATGGCACGTATAGCAGTCTTTGGGAATCTTGCGGTCGAAGTAGGCGCCTACGGGTTCAAACCCCGGACTCATACCCCAGGCGCGGGCGTCTTTGTAATACGACACCGGCAGTTCATAGGTGTTGTGATCGCGCCAGTAGGCCGCCGTTTGGGCATGCCTGGAACCGAAGACCACCGCAACCGGATACGCCTTTTTCTCCACCCGGTTTTGGTAGACGACGTGGTAGACGCTGTCGCCGCGCTGTTCGACCTTTACGACAGTGCCGTTGCCGAAATCGAATCCGGTTTTTCCGCCGAGGCCCAGCACCTGACCGGGATCTCCGGGTGCCGTAGCAAGCCAGTGTGCGGTTTGCGTATAGTGTTGGTGGATGTCAGCGTGGCATTCCACACACGAAGCACTGCCGGCAAACTCCGGTCCGCGCGGGTCATAGTACTCCGGTTCACGGTTACAGGAAAAGGCACACGCTACTGCGATGCTGAAGAGCCACCACTTTTTCATCCCCTAAATATAGTATTTCCGGTTGGATGTCACTCGGCCCGCGTCAGGCGAAACACGTGGAGGCCGTCTTCAAAGTCGTACCGCAACACCAAACCACTGGCGTTCGCGATCTCCGCAGCGATGGAAAGTCCAAGGCCAATCGAGTCTTTGACCTCCTCATTCTTGTTGAATCGCTTGAAAAGTCCTTCTTTCTGTAGCGCTACAGACGGCCCGGTATTGGCGATCCGGAAAAGGTTTTCCTCGACCGTTACGTCAATGGAACCGCCCGGATAGTTATACCGGATGGCATTTTGCACGAGGTTGTTAACGAGCACCAGGCACAGGTCGGCATTGGCCTTCAACGTGAAATCGGCTTTTTCTTCGATGCAAAGCGAAAGGTTTTTCTCCTTCAGGTGGTCGTCGAACAAGGCCAGCGCACTCCTTACTTTCCTTAGAAAGGAAACCGGGTCTGTCGCCGGAAACTGTTTGTTTTCGATACGTGCCAGCAAAATCAGCGACCGGCTCATCCGGATGAGTTTCGAGCACGCATCGGCGATACTGGCCACAAGGGGCGCCATCTGGTCGGTAAGGTCGGGCGACTGGATCAGGATATCGATCTTCGACTGGATCACCGCCAACGGCGTTTGGATTTCATGCGACACCGATTCCGAAAACTTCTTCTGGCGGCCATAATCGGCAACCATCGTCTGCATCATTTGCGCCAGTGAGGCGTTTAGTTCTTTGAATTCTGTGATCTTGCTATCCAAAAAGGCTGGCGTCTCCCCTTCGCTGGCGCGGAAACCCCGAAGGTTGTCGAGCGCGCGGTAGAAGGGCCGCCACAGCCATTGTGAGGTGTAATAATTCAAGATGAAATAGATTCCGCAGAGAAATAACAGCACCGTCAGCACCGCTGCGGAAATACCCAGCACCAATTGCCCTGATTGCATCGTCGTGCGCCATACTTTGATGCGATAGCCCTTGTTTTGGATGTTGACGTTTGCCGTGATCATCCGGTTGACATTCAATTCGTCTTCTCCCGGATCAGCCGGATCGGCAATCAACGTGTCGGAAAAGGCGACCGTAGGCTCGTCCACTTTGGGTATCCGTCGCACATGGGCTTCGCCGCTGCGGATGAGGGCATTCAACGAAGCGGTGTCCTTCCTTTTTACCAGTCCTTCGACCTGATACCGCACGTGACCGAGCAGCAGGTCGCTGTTTTCGCGTATTTCCTCCGTCGCAATCGAATAGCAGATAAAGCCCGAAACAATCATGACCGGGATACCTGAAACAAGGTAGTAGAGACTGGTGCGCGTTACGAGTTTCATTCGGTAGCCTTGAACGTGTAGCCCAGACCGTACACCGTATGGATATAATCGGTACAGCCCTGTTGCAGCAGTTTCTTCCGCAGGTTCTTCACGTGGTTATAAAGGAAGTCAAAATTGTCGAGTCCGTCGGCATAATCACCCCAAATGTGCTCGGCCAGTGAGCTTTTGCTCAGTACGCGGTTTTTATTGGCGATGAAATACATCAAAAGCTCATACTCTTTGCCGGTGAGCGTGATGTTTTTGTGGTGCACCATCACCGTTCGCTCGGCGGGCACTACCGTGATTTCGTTGAATACGATGTCGTTCTCACCCTGGAATTTCCGGCGGCGTATCAGGGCTTTTACCCGTGCATTGAGTTCGGGCAGGTAGAAGGGCTTCGGCAGGTAGTCGTCGGCACCCAGGTCAAGGCCGGCGATTTTATCGTCTAAGGAATCTTTCGCGGAAATGATGATAACGCCTGCGGGTGATTTCCGGTTTTTGATATCGCGAATCAGGTCGAGGCCCGATCCGTGTGGCAAGGTGATATCAACCAGGATACAATCGTATTCATATTCGGCTACTTTCTGGGCCGCCCGGATGTAATCGGTGGCTTCTTCCACGATATTTCCTTCGGTCTCGAAGTATTGGCGTATGCTGTCGCGGAGCCCGGGTTCGTCTTCTACTACAAGTATCTTCATTTAGTTTGGGTCATGTAAGGTTGGCGTGCAAAGGTGGCATCCGATTCTATCGTAATCCTGTAGCCGTTTGCCGCATTTTGTTGCCGGGCTTTTTCATCCTCTTAAATTTCCATTTTTTTTCTACAGAATTGAAATAGATTCTGCCAATAGTTTTGTAGAGAAATTTAAAATAGATGAAAACTAGCGCGGCCTTCCTGTTAATTCTTTGCCTATCTTTTAGTGCATGGGCACAACAATCTACGGTTTTCGATGTGGCCTGCAAAGGCACACTGGCCGAAATGAAGGCGCTGTATGAGGCGGATCCTACCGTTACTTCGCAATTGAACGAATCGAAAGCCAACGCGCTGATACTGGCCGCCTATCGTGGAAACCGTGACGTGGCCTTATTCCTTTGTGATAAAACCGCCGATCTCAACTACAATTGTGGCCGTGGCACAGCATTGATGTCCGCCGTCATGGGGAATGACATCGAAATCGTAAAAGCATTGATCGCGCGTCACGTCAACCTCGACACCACCGATGACGACGGCAAAACCGCGCTGATGTATGCTGTTTTCTTCAATAAAAACGACATCGCCCGCCTGCTTATCAAGAGCGGGGCTGACAAAACCCAAAAAGACCACGAGGGCCGAACGGCGCTTGATATGGCACGATTCAACCAAAATACGGAACTCATCATCTCACTTGACACCTCGAAATCATGAAAAAAATCCTTGTATGTGCGCTTTTGGCGCTTTCTTCCCTAGCCGGTGCCCAGGTAAAAACCACGGGCGTAAAGAACATTGGGTCAATGACCATTAAAATTGACCTCAACCAGGCAACGTCGTTGGCCACGTTTACCATGACCGGACCTTCTACAAAATGGCTTACGGTTGGCCTCCATGCCACCACCATGTCGAGCAACACCCCGATCGACTGTATGACCTTTTCTACTTCGCTGCTCGACCAGCACCTTTCCGGTGGCCACAACGCAGCGATTACCGACGCCACACAAAACTACACGCTGGTGAGTAATACCGTGAGCGGCACCACCCGCACGGTTGTCGCCACACGTCCGTTCAGCACGGGCGATGCCAACGACTACACCCTTACGTACTCGATGACCTCAATGAGTATCATTTGGGCTGTCGGGCCATCGACCAATGTAAACAGCGAGCACGCATCGAAAGGAAGCAGTTCGGTGACGTTTACGACCGTACTCGGACTCGACGAGCCTTCGCTTGACGACAAATTATCGGTATATCCGAACCCGTGTAAGGAAAAACTGTCGATCAAAAATGACTTCCGCACACGCATTGAACGTGTTGCCATCTACAATACGGAAGCGCAATTGGGGAAAGAAATTAACATCTATGCGGATGATGCCGACATTCCTGTATCTTTATCCGGTGTTGCATACGGTATTTATTTTATCGAAATTGCCGCTGATTAAAACCATACTGTAAAAAAAATCGTAATAGAATAATATGAAGAAACGACTCAAATGGGGGCTTATCGCCCTGATAGTACTGGCAATCGGGGTCGGCGGCGGGTATTATTACGTCATGCACGCCGGCGCCCGTGACGTCGCCTCCGAAGACGCGGCCTTTGTGCTATCGTCAAAGCAGTTGACGGACGCATTCAGTGCGGACGCAGCCAAATCGACGGCGCTGTATCTGAACAAAACCATCGAAGTCACGGGGCCGGTTTCCTCGGTCAAAGACAAAGAGGTGGTGTTGGATGGTACGATTATTTGCTCGTTCACCGCGGCTACAACCGTTGCGGGCGGCACATCCGTCACCGTAAAGGGACGACTGCTCGGCTATGACGACCTGCTGGGAGAAATCAAACTTGACAATTGCTCTTTAACCAACTGATAAAACATGAAACACTATGCAATGATGCTGGGTCTGTCGATGCTGTTTGCCGGATCGGCGATGGCCCAGGACGATGACCTGATGAAAGAGATTGACCAAAAAGCGGACGATAAGGAAATCGCTACCGCTGCCTTCAAAGGTGTACAGGTCGTGACCATGCAGTCGACCAAACTGGCTGCAAAAAACGAATGGTATTTTGTGGTCTCGCATCGATTTGGCGATTTGACCAACGGACTCGATAATTTCTTCGGCCTCGATAACGCCTACACCAAGATTGGCGGTATTTATGGCGTAACCGACTGGCTTTCCCTCGGACTTTCCCGTCACACGTATAACAAAGTATTTGAAGGAAGTGCCAAATTGCGGCTCTTCCCACAGCAAAACGACGGGTTTCCGGTGACGATCGTGGCCTATGGTACGATGGACGTCAATACGAAGCTCAGTACGGACGAATACCCTAACCTGAATGGTTCCGACCGTTTGGCGTATACGGCCCAGTTGCCGATTTCGCGGAAGTTCTCGGAGTCTTTTTCAATGGAGTTGAACCCGGTTTACGTGCACAAGAACCTCTACGACGCGCTTTCGGAAAAGAAAGACCAGTTTTTGGTTGCGGCGGGCGGACGTTATAAAGTTTCGAAACGCCTCAGCATCAACTTTGAGTATGCGGCGCGGATGGGCCAACCGGAAATGGATATGTATACGAACCCGTTGACGGTAGGACTCGACATCGAAACCGGCGGACACGTATTCCAGCTACTGTTCTCGAACAGCCAGGCCATGAACGATGTGGCGTATTTTACGAACGCAGCCGGCAACTGGGACGGCGGCGGCATTTTCTTTGGATTTAACATGTATAGAGTATTTTAAGATGAAGACGATTGGAACCTTACTTATCGCAGCAGTGGCCTTTGTGGCCGTGTCATGCGAATCACGAACGTATGATGAAGTGTCGGCCACGGTGACCGACCCCACCTATACGGCAGATGTTAAACCGATCATGAGCGGAAACTGCACCAGTTGCCACAGCGTGGACGGCAATCAGGAGCCGTATCTCGAAACCTACGACCAGGTGCGGAACGCCGTAATCGAAAACGGCCTTCTAGACGAAATCTCAGCGTCATCGGGCGACGGGATGCCGGAATCAGGTCGGATGCCACAGAGCAAAATCAATATCGTTACAACTTGGGCCGAAAACGGATTCCCTAATTAACTAGTTATGAAAAAATGGCTTGTTGCCTTGTTGGCGACCCTCCCGTTCGCTGGTGCCTCGGCCCAGAAAATGATTACCCGCTCGGGTGAAATCAGTTTTGAAGCATCGATGCCGGCTCTTGAAGAGATTGCGGCAAAGACCAACACGGCTTCCTGCCTGTTCGATACGTCGACAGGTGAGTTCGTGTCACTGGTGCTGGTGAAGGCCTTCCATTTCAAAGTTCCTTTGATGGAAGAGCACTTCAATGAAAATTATATGGAGTCGGACAAATACCCGAAAGCCACTTTCAAAGGGAAGGTCAGCGGTTTCAACCCAAACTCCAAGCAGAAGCAGGTGTGCGACGTGGAGGGCGATTTGACCATCCACAACGTGACGAAGCATGTGAAAACGACGATGACGTTTGTACCCTCGGGTGACAAGCTATCGGCCAAAGGCACGTTCTCGGTCAAACCGCAGGATTACGGTATTTCGATTCCGGCCGTGGTCAAGAATAAGATCGCCGATAAAGTCAATATTGTGCTTTCTTTTGATTTGGAGAAGAAGGCGTAAGACAGGAAATAAATCGTAAAAAGGACGCTTGAAGGCGTCCTTTTTGTTTTTATGTGGTTAGGCCAACCGGATTATTTCGGAAAGAAGCGCCTTAGAAGGTTAAAAAAACGACTTCGCTACAACAAAAAAGCCCAAACGATACGTTCAGGCTTTTGGTGGAGAAGATGGGGCTCGAACCCACGACCTCTTGCATGCCATGCAAGCGCTCTAGCCATCTGAGCTACATCCCCGGCTAAGTGGAGGCAAATATAGTATTTTCAAGCCAATCCCAAAACGGTTTGCCCAAAAATCGTACCTTGTCACAAACATTCTACTATGTCCGATTCCGGTTTTCTTTCGGTCTCGATGCGCGGTAATGCGGCGTATGTTACGTTCGGTCATCCGGCCGGAAATTCCTTTCCATCCTCTCAATTGCTGAAACTTACGGAAGCCCTGGGGCAACTCGCGCACGATCCAACGGTGGCGTTGGTGGTGCTGCAAAGTAGCGGCGACGGGGCGTTCTGTGCAGGTGCCTCGTTCGATGAACTGTTGTCGATCACCGACCCGGATGCCGGCACGCGGTTCTTTTCGGGTTTTGCCAACGTCATCAACGCGATGCGACGTTGCCCGAAACCAATCATAGGTCGCGTACAGGGAAAAGCCGTGGGCGGTGGCGTGGGATTGGCTGCGGCCTGTGATTACGTATTCGCTACCCATGCGGCGTCGGTTCGGTTATCGGAATTGGCGATTGGCATTGGTCCCTTCGTCATTGCGCCGGCCGTCGAGCGGAAGGTGGGTAAATCCGGACTCGCAGAACTCTCGTTTGCGCCATCGGAATGGAAGGATGCGTCGTGGGCCCTGCAACGCGGGCTTTTCTCGCGCCTATGCGACGATATCGCGTCAATGGATGTGGCATTGGACAACTTTGTCGAAACCCTGGGCGGCTGTAATCCGGAAGCGTTGTCGGAAATGAAGAAAGCGTTGTGGGAAGGCACCGATCACTGGGGCACCTTGCTGTATGAGCGCGCGGCGATTTCGGGTAGTCTGGTGCTGTCGGATTTTACGCGACAGGCGCTGAAAGCGTTCAGGAAGTAGCCCGTATGTTTCGCAAATAGGTTGGTTCGCGTACCTTTGCAAATAAAGTTTCTATGACCAAGATCCGTATCACCAAACAATTCACGTTCGAAACCGGGCATGCCCTATTTGGATATGATGGCAAATGCCGAAACGTGCACGGCCACAGCTATAAGTTGTCTGTCACCGTTATTGGCACACCCATCACCGATCCAACCCACGTGAAATTCGGCATGGTTATAGATTTCACTGACCTAAAGCGGATTGTCAAAGAGGAAATCGTGGATGTCTTCGACCATGCGACGGTGTTCAATGGCCGCACTCCGCACGCAGAACTTGCCCAGCAGCTCCGGGACCGCGGACACCACGTCATCCTGGCAGACTACCAGCCCACCAGCGAGAACATGGTAATCGACTTCGCTTCGAAAATCAAATCAAGACTACCAGCGAACATATCTCTTTTCTCTTTAAAGTTGCAGGAAACGGAATCTTCCTTCGCGGAATGGTACGCGTCTGACA
Organism: Flavobacteriaceae bacterium; assembly: GCA_027490305.1. GTDB lineage: Bacteria > Bacteroidota > Bacteroidia > Flavobacteriales > Flavobacteriaceae > Flavobacterium. The sequence goes on along the minus strand of JAIXYI010000023.1, from coordinate 17,425 downwards.
ATCCATAAAACCTGCCATTAGATTCACGAGCCGCTATTGAAAGCCGAACAGTCGGGCCAGATTGTAGCTAAGAGCCAGCGAAACTACGTCTACCTTAGCCTCAAGAGCCGGACCGATGTATTGTCCGGACTCATCGTAACTATTACTTGTCTCTACATCTGACAGTAAGTTCGTAAATCCTTTTGTGTAGCGCAGGTCAAACCGGATATTATTGTAACCCCCTGTGAGACCAACGCCGACATTCAAGGTCATTTTTGGCATGCTTAGCCGGAAACTATCTTCGTTAAGCTGGTAAGGAAGGTACAGTTCGCCGGAAGTATCCTGTCCGCTCTTTGGTACCAGACTGTTTCCAAAAGCCACCATAGGACCGGCCTGCAAACCCAGGAAAAAGGCATCTTCCTGTGGTTTGAGGATGTAATAGTTGAAATACGCTCCGACTTCAAAAGACTCCATTTTGTACTTGCTTTTACCAGAGGGCTCAAATGTGCCAGCATCTATCGTTAGCAAGTCGAAAGTCGATTGATTAAAGGCGATTTCAATTTGGTAATTGTAGGTTTCGTGGTAACCGAAATTAGCATTAACGCCCACCCGCCAGCCTAAAGCAGATGTTGCCAAAAGGTCATCCGACTGCAGGGAAGATTGGTTCAGGCCCGCGGCAAAATAGACTCCCCGCGGTGCCTGGGCGGTGACGGTGACGGCTGAGAAAAGAAAAATGAAAAATAGTGCGCGCTTCATGTTGTTGGTTAGATGGTCATTTGCAAACATTATAAACAGGGCTGGTTATGAGATTTAACTGGGATTCGTAAGGCCCTGCTAACGCATTAAGTCTTTCCGCCAATCCAGGGCAATTCCCGAAGTACTTGCGGATAAGAGACACGATACCGGACCCCTTCACAATATCCTTAGGCAGTGAATTAAATTCAAGTGATTCAATCGTATTGTATTGTTTATCTGTAATAAACAGGGAATAGTACGTGATGCTAGAGGAAAACCTTCTGCCAGAGGATGTTACCTCAATAGCGCGGACGAGGCAGATACGATCGGCGGTTTCGGCCAACACGTAAAATCCTTCGTCCTTCTTCTTATGATCCAGCCGAACTGAACGCAACACGGAAGTTTCGGTTTCTACACGATCAAGATCTTTGAACGTGATATATTTTTCCCATGTCTTCCCCACTTCTTTGTAAGAAACGCGCTTGTCAAGCAGGATAATTTCAATGGCATCATCGCGAACAATCTTCTTGTTCCCTTGCTTATCGTATATGACCGTGTTCTGCCCGTGCGACATACACCCACAGAGACATAGCAGAAGTAGCATGCAAGTCCTCATGGCTCCGTTATTTTAGTACTTGCTATGACGGGAACCTGAAAACCATTGAATTCTACTGAGCAGAAGGTCGCCGTATATTTTCCATTATCAAGCCGGGTTACGAACACCTGCCCGCCCTGTGCGACGCAATACTGCCCGCTGTAAACCATGGACACACACACTTGATTCCCTTCCAGAAAGGATGTCGGACATTCAGTGTTGATGGAATAGACGCCTGTGGCAGGTTCCACGGCGGAAGCGAAACCTATAGTCAGGTCACACGGCCATGCGTAGGCAGAGATCCGGAATTGATCGGCCGAGGTAAACGCAGAAACAGAATTGAAATTGACCGAGTTCAGAAGGCCTGAATCAAATGTTATTCGATTGTTTATCGGTGTGCATTGCGGACTGATTACCGTTACGTTTACATTTGCAGAAACGTCTCCCGTACAGATTCCCTTACTGATGGTCAGCGTATACGTTCCGGAATTCGCGGAAGTTGGCGCGGGGATAACGGGATGGGTCGCGGATGACTGAAAATTGTTGGGTCCGGTCCAAAAGAAGTCGTAGCCATCCAGGTTTTCTACTCCGAATTCCAGAATACCGTTATCAACTACCTCTACTTCTATCGGGTCGTTCGTAAGTGGCTGCCCATTTACGGTAAACGTTGGACTTGGCAGGTAGCAGACCTCGTCGGGATTGGCCGCGCATCCTGTAAAGAGCAGCCCGGCAAACGCAACAAGGCTCAACGCAATTTTTCTCATGCTTATGTGCTTTGGTTTTGTTAAGGAAATGCAAAAATAGAAAAGTTTCCCGATCTACCATCGTTCGTCTACGGGCATAAAAAAGCCGGACAACAGGTCCGGCTTAGTATACGTCAAAAAGAAAATTTACTTTTTCACGATCAAGAACTCGCTTCGGCGGTTCATCGCGTGTTGCTCTTCGGTGCAGGCCTCTTTGCAGTCGACCTTCGGCTCGCTCTCGCCATAGCCTTTGCCCGAGATGCGCTCTTTGGAGATGCCTTTCGAGATGACATACGCCACCGTTGCCTTCGCACGACGATCGGAGAGATCGAGGTTGTATTTGTCCGAACCGCGGTTGTCGGTGTGCGACTTGACCAGTATCACCATGTTCGGGTTGTTGCTTAACACCTGTACGAGCTTGTCGAGTTCGAAGGCGCCTTCCGGAGTGATGTTGCTCTTGTTGTATTCGAAGAAGATGTCTTTGAGGATGATTTCGGTTTCGGTCACGATCACATCGATTGGGTTCAATGCCGCCGCTACCTCTACCTTGCCGCCCTTGTTCTTCTCGATGCCGAAGGTGCCGCTCTCAAAGCCGTCTTTCATCGCCTGGACGGTGTAGGACTTGTTACACTCTACCGTGTAGACCACAGCTCCGTTTGAGTCGGAGTTGCGCGTCTCAATCACGTTCTTCTTATCGTCGAGGATCGCCACACGGGCACCATCAATCGGTTGGCCTGTCTTGGCGTTGGTTACCACTACTGTGGCCTCTACGCTACAGATCGGGTCAGCGATGTAAAGATCGTCATTGCCCGAACGGTTCGAGGCCAAAAAGCCGATGTTCTGGGCCGTGTTGAAGCTGAAAGCGAAGTCGTCTTTCTCGCTGTTGACCGGTTTGCCTACGTTGGTGGCCTCGGCTGGTTTCTTGGTATCGAAGACAAAGATGTCGAGTCCGCCAAGGCCCGGTTTGCCATTTGAAGCATAATACAGCAGTCCGTCGTCGGTGATTGATGGGAAGTTCTCCGAGCCTTCGGTGTTGACCATCTTGCCCAGGTTCTCCGGCGTGCCGTAGGTATCTCCGTTGATGGATACCTTCCAGATGTCAGAGCCTCCGAAGCCGCCTGGCATATCCGATGAGAAGTACAGTGTCTTGCCGTCTTTGGAAAGGCTTGGATTGCCCGTAGAGTATTCCTTGTTGTTGAAAGGTACTTCCTTTACATTGCCCCAGCCGTCGCCGGCTTTGGTGGCTTTGTAGATATAGACCTGTCCGCGGTTGAGCTTCGCGTTCTTTACCTTTCTGTCCTTTACATATTCCTTTTCCTTGAAGCTCTCCGAAGAGAAGTACATTGTCTTACCATCGGCGCTTACCGTAGCCGGGCCGTCGTGCCACTTGCTGTTGATGCCTACGATAGGGGTAGGTTCTGCATAGCTGCCATCGGCGTTGCGTACTGCCTGGTACATATCCAGATACGGCTCATCGTTCCAGCCATAGGTCTTGCGCGACTTGTTGCGGGCCGAGGTGAAGTAAAGGAAGTTGTCGTTTGACAATACCGCGCCAAAGTCAGACTCCGGGCTGTTGATGGCCATTGTCTTTACGTTGAAGGCCTTGCTCTTGTCAAGTAGTTTGGGAAGGTAGTCCGGGTTCTTCATGAACTCCACCGCACGTTGGTCCGATGGAGCCATCGAGGCGAACTTCTTCATCCATTTGTTGGCCTCTTCGTACTTACCGTTCATCTTCAGCATCTGGGCGTACTTGAAGTAGGTCTCGGCATCCTGTGGCTCGTTGATAATACGGGCATACCACTTGGCTGCTTCCTTCGGGTTGAACATATTGTAGTAGGCTTCGGCCAGTTGTTTATACACATAGCTGCTGCCTTTCTTCTTCTCCACCAACGATTCGTATTCCTTGGCGGCATCTACGTATTCCAATCGACGGAAGAGCTTATCGGCCGTCTCTGTGTCTCTGTTCTGTGCCTGCACCGAGGAGAATGCCGCAGCTAACACAAAACTGAATATAAGTGCTGTTTTTTTCATTGTCGTGTTCAGGTTTATGTTAGAAAAAACGTGGTGAACGTGATACCTTCTTCGGGAAGTCCAGATCGAACAAAAGGATAATCTCATGCGAAGACGTGGTAACGGTCTTGATATCCGAGATCACATGGTCATAGGCATAACCGATGCGGATGTTCGGGTTGATCGCATAGTTCACCATACCCCCGAAGCTGTCGTCTACACGGTAGGTAGCTCCAAGCTCAAACTTCTCATTGAAGAGAAAGTTCGTCGAGACATCCAGCGACGTAGGGGCATCAAAGGCGCCTTTCCACATCGCAAAGGGCTTGAACTTAACCGTAGGGCTCAGGTTGAAGACATAACCACCGGTAAGGAAGAAGTGGCGCGTCTCGCTGCCGAACTTCCGACCGTTGTAGTCCAGTTGCGTTGCCTTGAGCATGTTCGGAACCGAGAAGGCCAGGTAGTAATGATCCGTGTAGTAGAAAACACCGCCCCCGATGTTCAAATACACATTGTTGGTGTTCTCCTGGAAGGCATCATCGCTCGGGTCGGGAAGGTTCCCGTTGTTGATGTCGCTATACAATCCGATCCGCTGGAAGGTAGCACCTGCCTTCAAACCAAAGGCCAGGCGGTGCTCGCCGTTCAAACGAAGGGTATAGGAGAAATCACCATAGGCGTTCTGCTCCTCTACCGGACCAATCTTGTCTGATATAACCGATAAACCCAAACCAACGTTCCGGCCAACAGGCATCGAACCCGAGAAGGTCGCCGTCTCAGGGGCTCCGTCTATATTCACCCATTGCTTGCGGTAGAGAAGACCCATCGACAAATGGTCTTTCGAGCCCGCATACGCCGGGTTCATTACGTTCATATTATACATATACTGCGTATAGTGCGGATCCTGCTGCGCATAAAGACCCGTAGCACCCAGTAAAACGGCTAACGCCGCCAAATATAGTTTCTTCATCTGTATGGTAATTTATAGCCTGCCCTTTCGGGCAGGCCTGAATTTAGGTTGCCGTTTATCTGTTAATGTAAATCCAACCCGTCAGTTGGTCTCCCTCTGCCGTCTCTATAACATAAAAATACGTAGCCGAAGGTAACGTCTCTCCGCCAGCAGAATGACCATCCCACTGGTTGGTGTAGTTCGCATACTCATAAACCTGAGTACCGTAACGATTGAAAATCGTCAACTTCTTGACGTTATAACCACTCAAATCAAACGTGTCGTTCTTACCATCCCCATTCGGAGAAATACCACGCTGGATGCCGCAGGCGACGAAGTTCTCGGTAATCGGCTGTATGGATTTACATCCGTCAGGTGTTGTTATAGTAACCGTATAAGTACCTCCTTCCGTTACCCTGATGATCCACGGTTCGGTGCCCGGTTGGAACGGCGCAGTTCCCGTCCACTCAAATGTAGCGGTCGCCGGATCGAAGGAGTTGTTCACCGGAATGGCGCGGATAAGGAATACATTGTTCTCACAACTGTTATCGCTTCCGATGGTCACGGTCGTATTGTTCTCTCCTACGTTAACTGGGAACGGTCCGGCCTGGCAACCCAAACGTTCGATGGTCAACTGATACGTCCCAACCTGATCGGCACTGATAGTAGCACCCGTGGCGGTTGACCCGTCTGGTCGGATCCACGTGAAACTCACCAGCGGATCGTTGATGTCGAAATTATTGGCTGTGAACGAAACCAGTACACTCTGGTTGTCGCATATCGTATACGGCTCTCCCACAAACGATACCGTGTAGTCAATAGCGCCCTCCGCGATTGCAAATGGTTGCGGTGTAGACGGACATCCATAGATATCCACACTCACCGTATAATCGCCTGCTTCGTCTACCGGCAATACACCTGTGGTGTTGGTAACATCGCCTCCACTTGGTCGTGTAAACGTATAGGTGATAGTAGCTCCGGCCGGTGGATTGGCCACGGTGGCGGTCACAGTTCCGTTTTCATCCGGACAAAGCGGTGTGTTGCCCGTAACGCTCACGGCCCACGCCGGCGTTGACGTACCTACGGTGAACGGATAATCCGTATCGCAACCCAAAATGTTGACGTTTACGTTGTAATCACCAGGACCCGTAATAACGAACGAGTTGCTGGCACTCACTACAGGGGTGCCCCCAGGTGTCGTGTAGGTGTATTCCACCGGATCGCCGTTCGTGTTATTGCCGATGCTTACCGCGATAGTTGCCGATTCAGACGGACAAAGGGTCGCAGGCGTATTGACTGATACCGTCCACTCTTCCGTATTCTCTATTATGTCGAATGTCTGGGTAGCGGTACAGCCCTGGTTGTTCACCAATACTGAGTACGAACCATAGCCCGTTGCACCCACTACCGTGATCGACTGGCCTGTGTCAGGAAGCGTGCCCGATGGCCCTGTCCAAACGTAGGTAACCAACGTAGGATCGAAATTACCTGCTACCGGCTGTACGGTAAGGGTTGTCGACTCATCCGGACAAATAGCCAATTTACCATCAAGCGTAAATTGCGGTGTAAGGTCTTGTACGGTAAGAGTAAACGATATCAATTGCTTACATCCTGTAGCCGTGTTGTTGACCCGAACCCATATAACCTGATCGTCATTTCCGGTAAACGTGGTTGGATCATCGATATCGTTGACATTATCGCTCGCATCGTCTTCATTCAGGAAGTACGCAATCGTGTGGGTACCCGCAGTGAACGGCGCCAGGATGTTATCGGCATTCTCTGTAAGATCGAATAAGGCAGAACCAGAAGCATCACAGTTGATGAGGTTTTCTGGCGTGCCGGGTAGCGCATCCTGATAGTACTCAATAGTCACTGTGTCGGTTGCCTGACAGGAAGTGTTATTAAACAGTGCCTTTATGGTATACGCCCCGGGCTGTGTTACTGTCAGGTTCGGCCCTGTTTCACCTGAGATCAAATCGGTTCCGTTATACCACTCAAACGTATAATTCACCGGATCCAGTCCGCTTTGTATGGTATACTCATCGCCCACGCAAATCGCGTTCCCATTATCTACCGTAAGGTCAACCCCCAACTCTACATCGCCAATCTCAAAATCCTGGATAAATACAGCCGAATCGTAAGCGGTATCGAAACCTCCGAAACCTCCGTCGTCCCCCAGTACAATCTTCATATGATACAACGTACCAGGCGTCACGTTTGCTTCCGCGATCATCTTCTTGGTAATCCCTCGAAAATCGGTCATGGAAACGATGGCCGGAGTACCACCTGGAAGAAAATCGTCATACAAATAATCAAACCACTCGACATTTTCTGAGGTGCAGGCTGTATTGAAGATATTGTTCCTGACGGTAAAAGTACATACGGGATCGTCCGTTCCTGGAACAACCGCCATGTTGATGGTTTCCCCGGTTACGGTATTCGTAAGGAAGAAGGCGAAGAAATCACTGAAACTGCACTGAAAGGTCCCATATTCATCAGATGCAAAAATGAAATCGAAGAATATGTAGTTTGTGATCGGCGTGAAGTCAAACTCGAGTCTGGCGACGTTCGAACTGATTCCTCCGTCAGGGTCTACTTGGTTAATCAACGCGGTGAGATCGGCATCCGCAGGGTTCCCATTATCAAAACTCTGAATGCCCGTCTCCGGACCCGGGGCCGCCAAAACGTTGCCGGAAGTCAGGATAATACCCTCCGTCAAAGCGAACTCAGAGTTTGCTTTGTTGAAATAACCCACTCCCGCAGCGGATGACGTGATATTCGAAACCAATGCACAATCGGAATCAATAAAAACGTCTTCCACTAATTCGGTAATAGTATAATCTGTAGTACTTGTATAGATGGGAGGAGGTACTTTCCCTATACAAATATCAAATACAATGTCCTGTAACGTGTTTTCCTCCGACCACAACCTTATAAAATAGACTGCGCCTTCCGTTGTGTTGTTAAGTACGGCCTGATTTTCCGTAAAACATCCGAGAGAGGTAAGGGCACTACAATCTGTGGCCGTTGAAAACACCTGGAAATTGACGTTTACGGAGGTCCCTTGTATATTCTCTAAACTAATGATCTGCTTAGCCCCGTTGGCCGTAAACTGGAACCATACGTCATCGTCCTCAGACCCAGCACAAGCATTTGTAAACGAACCTGTCGACGGTGTTGCTCCCGTTACGGTTCCAGGGGTAGTCGTCACGCACTCAAAGCCCTCGTTAACCGAGGCGACAATGGCTGTACTACAGTCATCATTGGTGATGTCCGGCGGTGTCGTAATACAGAGATCAAACGTAATAGCATTGGTTTGTGTGTTACCGTTACTGTATACGCGGATGTAATACACATTATTAGGTGTAAGGCCATTTGCTATGCTCACGTTCGGGTTCGAGCAGTACAACTGCGTCATGGTCGAACAATCCGGCCCTGCCAGTGCGTATACGGTATGGTTGACATCGCCGCCACCGCCTACTACATTGCTAAGTGTGATGATGTGGATATCATTCGTAGCCGTGAACATATACCATACGTCGTCATCCTCTTGTCCCGGACATCCGGCGAGTTGAGACGACAGCGTAGCACCCACCGTGCTGCCTGATACATCGTCTACGCATTCGCGGGTAGGGTTAACCGGCACGTTAATGGCCGCCGTACACTCGTCGTTCACTGGTTTAGTAGTGAAGGTTTTCGGATTCAGTATCGTCCAGGTACTGACGTCAGAACCCGAGCATATAGCACGTACGTAATAGATATAGTTCGTTCCCGGAAGCAAACCGGTTACGGTAAAAGGTAGCGGTGCATTGGCTACATAATAGTTGTCAGTGGTGTTGGTCGGGTCGGCCAAAGGCTGTCCGTTAACTGGAAGAGGTCCACCAACCGGCACCACATATACCTCCCATTGTGTCTCCGACCCACCCGGTATCCAGGTAAGTTCAGCCGTTGTTTGGGTAGTGGCCACCAAGTTGACGCTCAGTGCCGTTGGCTTCGGACAGGTTGGCGGATCGCATTCCGTCACCGAGTTCCAAATTACCGTTCCAGGCGTTCCGGTTCCAGGCTCATAGGTATAGATGATATCCGTGAACGGATTCTGCACCGTAAATCCGATTTCATCCGGTGCGGTTCCTGCTGTTTGCCAGAACACATCAAATGGGATGTCGTCACAAAGTGAGATATTCACGGTCGTCGGACCTGCCCCGTTGATGGTGCCGCCAATAACCGGTGTAATCGGAATGCCGTTCTGGCGTACCTGCAGACGGGCACCGTTCCATCCATTCGAACCTAAATCGGTTAGGACGAACTTATAGGTACACTTGTCAGCCGCGTCGCATGTGATGGTATTGAAGATAACCGGGCCGGTCCAGGTACTCTTATCATCACCCGGACATACCGTACGGATGTAGTAGTAGTAAATAGTCGCCTGGGTCAGGCCGGCAATGTTGAACGTATACGGTCCAGGAGGGGCTCCGACCTGAGCCGCACTCACCGGATAGATGGTGCCCACAGCAGGGTTCACACCCGGAGGTGCCGGTGCATTTGGCCATCCTGGAATAATCAGGATCTCCCATTGCGAATCGGTGGGTGTTCCTGGCGTCCATCCAAAATCAGCCGAGTTCAGTGTGATGTTGGTCACCGTAGGGTTAGTTGGCTTCGGACAGGTCGGCAATGTAGTGACCGTCGTACACACCCAATCCGGCGTTGTAAAGTCGCACTGTACGCGAACACAAACATCATATGGCGTGTCCGGAGTCAAAGGAACGATCGTTGAAAACGGGTTAGACGTAATGTCGTCATAGGTTGGAGTCGTCGCATCATCCGGCGCCGGACCCCCGGTAGGGGCCACGTAGACGTCCCATGTATCCACCCCCGGAGACGTCCAGCTTGCCGTCAAACTGGTGGTGAAAACACCTGAAATGGTGAGGCCTGTTGCAAAGGTGTTACAGGTTGTGTCGGCACACGCAGCGCTAACGACACCGGAGTATACGGTTTGGTTGACACCGCTGGCTCCCGCAGGCTTGAGAAAAATCGCCTGTGAAGCCGAGTTCAGTATTGTTAGGATACACTGTTGCGGTTGTGTGCCGGCCACGCTCCAGAAAACACTGAAGGGTTGGCCCGGGCAAAGCTGCACGGCAACATCAATCGGCCCTGCACCTGCATTATAGGTAGAACCGATGGTGGCTATCACGGCGTTGTTCTGTACGATCTGCATCCGGGCACCGTTCCATCCGTTGTTGGCCGAGTCGGTCATGCGGAAGGTATAGGTACACTTGTCGGCGTCGTTACAAAGCGGTGTTGTGAAGGAACAAGGTCCGTACCACACCGATGTTTGGCCGCTGCCATCCGTGCATATCCCCTGAATCCAATACTCATAGGCGATACCACCCGTAAGCGATGTGGCGTTGTAAGTGGGCGCACCGGTAACCAACGTGCCGCCCCCGGTAGGAACCGGAGAAGAGGCAGGCTGCACCACAATGTTCCAACTGGTGTAGGCCCCGGAGGCTGTCGCACCTGCTGACCAGTTGAGCGTGGCCGAGGTAGCAGTCAGGTTCGTTACGGCGGCACAGGCAGGCGGCGCAATGGTCACACATGGCGGTGGTGGTGGCGTTACGCACTGCAGCACCAGATCATATACGACATTAGTGACCGCTGCCGTAGACGAGATGACAATATAATAGGTGTTACCCGTCGTTACATCAAAATTAAATGTGCGCGGATTCGCGTTGTTGTTGGCCGCGCCGGCGATACAGTTCACGCCAATATCAGCGCAACTGCTGTAGACAAACACCCCGGAATTGCTCTGTACGGGATCCATCCAAAGGTTGATGGTCTGGTCGGCTGTGGCCGTAAAGGCATATACCACCTCGGGTCCGGCCATGTAGTTGACGGTAGCAGGCACCGCGCCACATAGCGAACCAGCGGCCGGCGACTGAATAGTGTCGAAATCGTCACCATAGTCTTGTGTGCTACCCGAAAACTGTGCCGGGCACGTGGTTATGGGAATCGGACAGCTACAAAGCGACCCTGCCGGAATGGTTGTAAAATTAAGCGGTCCTACCCACGCGCTGAAATTATTGTCGCCGCAATCGGTGCGTACGTAAATAGAATACACGGTACTGGGCAGCAACGTAGTAGGTGTGTAGGTTGTGCCTGTTACGGGAACCGCGAATGCTTCGTTGATTGGATTGCCTTCCGGAATCACCAACACCTGAAAATTGGTTTGTCCGGCTGGCGCGGTCCATCCGATCGGCGCTCCGGAACAAGAGGCGGCACCTACCGTAAGATCGGTCACCGGCTGGCACTGTTGCACCAGGCTGACGTTGTCGATCAGAAAACGCTCACCGGTACGTGCCGGAGTAGGTTGGGTATACTCGCGAACGAACGCGATATAGACTTGCTGTCCGAAAAAGGTATTGGCGAATTCCACCGTGCGGAGATCGCAGTCTGTGACATCTCCATCATCAAAGTCGTTTAATTCTGCTTCGGTCCAGGCCTTTGCCAGTTGATAGGACGCCAGATCCGTTTGCGCGCCGGTCGTAATCATCACCCGGAACTTCGTGTTGACATCACCGATTTGGAACTGGCGAACGAGGAACCGGAGTTGCCCGTCGGTTGGCACCGTCACCTGTTTGGTGATTAACCAGTCTTGCTCGGTATTGCCCTGGCCGATGTTCTCGTTGTTGATGTAGGCTCCCTTTGTGCCACTACAGGCTGTAATGGCGGCGGGAGACCACTCCCATACGAAGGAGCCTCCCACTACGCTGCTGGTCGTCCAACCGGTCGGCGGGAACGCACTTTCAAAGTCTTCGTTGAGCTGGGCGTAGTTGATGCAACTCCACAGCATCAGCAGCAGTAAGGTAATTTTTTTCATGCAATTTGAAGTTTAAAATGGTAGTCCTTTATCAAAAAAAGGGATAGTTTCAAAAATAAGGATTTTTGCCAAGAAAATCTTAATCTTTGGTTATTTCACAAAATGTGTAAAATTGCGATTTTATGTAACATTTCGCTAAAAAGGCGCGATTTCATTACAAATCCCATCTCTTCCTCTCTTCGTATTTTTACTATCTTTGGCAGCGATGAACAGCTTTTCCCTACTTGACGGAAAGAAAGCGTATTTCGCCTCCGACCAGCACTTTGGCGCCCCCACGACCGAGGAAAGCCGACCGCGTGAAGACCGGTTTGTAGCCTGGCTCGATACCATCAAAAAAGATGCGGAGGTGCTGTTTTTGGTAGGGGATCTCTTCGACTTCTGGTTTGAGTACCGCACCGTGGTTCCGAAAGGATTTGTGCGGGTATTGGGCAAACTGGCAGAACTGCGCGACTGCGGCATCGTTATCCATTTTTTTGTTGGGAACCACGACTTGTGGATGCACGATTACTTCCAAAAGGAGCTCGATATACCCGTATTCTATGACAACCAGGTTTATCAACTGCGGCAACAGCGTTTTCTGGTCGGACATGGAGATGGAAAAGGACCCGGTGACAAGGGCTACAAGCGGATGAAAAAGGTTTTTACGAACCCTTTTTCGAAATGGCTGTTTCGCTGGCTCCATCCTGATTTGGGTGTGCGTCTTGCGCAGTACCTATCGGTCAAGAACAAACTGATCTCGGGCGATGCTGACGTTCGCTTCCTGGGTGAGGATAAGGAATGGTTAGTACAATATAGTCGTCGTAAACTTGAGACCGAACACTATGATTACCTGGTTTTCGGACACCGCCACTTACCCATGGTGATTTCGGTGGGAGAAAAATCGCAATACGTGAATCTTGGTGATTGGATCGGGTACTTTACCTATGGTGTGTTTGACGGAACGGAATTCAAACTGAACACCTTCCCCGGTTAATTACGGCCTACTCCTTTTACAAAGTCAAGCAGGCGAAGGCGAAATAGAGTGCCTTCTACCAAATCCTCCAACAACTGTAATTCCAACGTGGAAACGGCCAACTCGATTTGCGGATACGGCGTGGTTAATAGCCTTTTTTGCTCACATCCCGCCGGACAACCGTTACAGCCCTTTCGTACAGCGTGACGAATGTGTGTACCGAACGACACTAGTTCCTCTTCCGTAAGGTAAAATCCTGTGTCGCGAAACACCAATTGCATCCGGTGCGACAAGAGCGTTCCGTCTCTCTTCCAATAAAACACGATCCCGATGTCGTTGATATACAGAGGTGCGATGCTATCCATATCCCAAAGATAGCTATTTAAATTCATTCTAAATAATCAAGCTCAGAAATTTTGCCGGATGTCTTTTACTCGCAACTGGGGCGTAATTTTGCCGTTCCATTCATTCTCTTCCAGACAAAAAATAAGTGAAAAGGGGCGTCGGTTCGCTACCTGTTCGAGGCGATCGCCCAAGCCAAATGCGATAGCGCCGATGCCTTCAGAATCTACCTGACGAACAAACATCTTTAGGTGTTCGCCGTTTGCACCAATGTGCTTGGCATAGCCCGTATCATGCACGTTACGCGATAAAAATACCGGCATGCGGTTTCCCGGTCCGAACGGCTCGAACATTTTCAAAATCCGACGCATCTTCGCGTCCAGATCCGTAAACGCCACCTCAGCATCGACGGTGATTTCGGGCACCCGCAACGCCTCCGGCAACGTCTTTTTCACGGTTTCCTCAAAGGCATCCTTGAAGTGCTGGTAGTTCTCAGGGCGCAACGTCATACCGGCAGCATACATATGCCCGCCAAATTGCTCCAGATGTTCCGAGCAGTTTTCCAGCGCATTGTATACGTCGAAACCCAAAACCGAGCGCGCCGACGCGGCATACTTGTCGCCACTTTTCGTGAACACCAACGTCGGTCGGTAATAGGTTTCGATCAGCCGCGACGCCACGATCCCAATCACTCCTTTGTGCCAGTCTTCCTGAAACACGACGGTCGTGTAACGGTCTTGCTCTCCGTTCTCCTCGATCTGCCACAACGCCTGTTGGGTGATGGCTTTATCCAGATCCTTTCGGTCAGCATTGTATTGTTCGATTTCCTTCGCGTATTCCAGCGCCTGGTTGAAATCGGTCTCGCATAATAAGGTGACGGCATGCTGTCCATGACGGATGCGACCCGCAGCATTGATTCGCGGAGCCACGATGAACACAACATCCGAAATATCAATCACCGCCTTTCGGGTCTGGTATAACAACGCCTTGAGTCCCGGACGCGGTTGCGTATTCATCACCTTCAATCCGTAGTAGGCCAATACCCTGTTCTCTCCCGTAATAGGCACGATGTCGGCCGCAATCGCCGTCGCCACCAAATCCAGATAGGGATACAAATCCAGCAGGCCCTGCTGTCGGTTGGCTCCGAGCGCCTGTATTAGTTTGAATCCTACGCCGCAGCCGCACAATTCGTCGTAAGGATAGGTGCAATCATCGCGCTTCGGATCGAGCACCGCCACGGCATCCGGAAGTTCGGGTCCCGGACGATGGTGGTCGCAGATAATGAAATCGATGCCTTTTTCTTTGGCATACGCCACATGCGCAACCGACTTGACACCGCAATCGAGTGCGATGATAAGTGTCACGCCGTTGTCATCGGCATAATCGATGCCTTTATAAGATACACCATACCCCTCGTCATAGCGATCGGGGATATACGTGTCAACGTTCTCGTGGAGAGAGCGCAGATAGGTCGACAGCAACGCCACCGCTGTGGTTCCGTCTACATCATAATCCCCAAATACCAAAATGTGCTCTCCCGCTGCCATCGCGCGTTCGATACGGGCAACGGCTTTGTCCATGTCTTTCATGAGATACGGGTCGTGCAACGATTCGAGCGCAGGCCGGAAAAACGCCTTCGCCTCGTCAAACGTGCTAATGCCGCGTTGCACGAGCAAACGCGCGACAAGTTCGGTCACATTCAATGCCGCCGCCAATTCGCTGACCTGCGCGGCGTCGGGTTTCGGGATAAGGGTCCATCTCATAGGTGTTGGCATGGCGTGTAAGGAATCGTCATGCAAAAATAGGAGGTTTTGAGGGGACGGAATTACGGTTTTTCCGCGTCTTTTCCGGAAACAGCGCCGCCGACCACCACCACGATTTCGCCCTTCGGCGGACGGGCCGTGAAATGGGCAAGCACCTCAGCGGCCATACCACGAACCGTCTCTTCGTGCAGTTTCGACAGCTCGCGCGAAACCGAAACCGGACGGTCAGCGCCGAAATACTGCACAAACTCTGCGAGCGTCTTCACCAGTTTATGGGGCGACACATAAAACACCATCGTACGGGTTTCGGCGGCCAGTGCCAAAAAGCGGGTTTGTCGTCCTTTCTTATCAGGCAGGAAGCCTTCAAAGAGGAAGCGGTCGTTGGGAAGTCCGCTGTTGACCAGCGCGGGAACAAAAGCGGTGGCGCCCGGCAGGCATTCCACGCGAATTCCATTTTCGATAGCAGCACGCGTCAGGAAGAACCCGGGGTCAGAAATGGCGGGCGTTCCGGCATCTGAAATCAACGCGATAGACTGTCCGCCTTTGAGACGGGAAACCAGTCCCTCGGTCGTCTTGTGCTCGTTGTGCATGTGGTGCGACTGCATGGGCGTTTCTATTTCGAAATGCTTGAGCAGGCGGCCGCTGTTGCGCGTATCTTCCGCCAGGATGAGATCGGCCTCCTTCAGCACCTTAATAGCGCGAAAGGTCATGTCGTCGAGATTGCCGATAGGCGTGGGTACGATAAAGAGCGTTCCGGCAGACATTAACTAAATTTACGCTCGACGACTTCGAGGAACCGCTGTTCGTAGTCCTCTTTGCCGGTCCAGTTGTTATAGTCAGGCTTTACCATCTGTTCAATGAACTGCTGTGCTTCTTCGAAAGTGGCGAGGGTATTGAGTTGGGAAAGTACGCGGTTCAGGTCTTCGCTGCTGCCGCCGAAGAGGTTCTTTTCGAAACCGATGCGGTCGTTCAGGCCAACCACGATGGCCTTGCCGGTATCGGCCAACGGTGATGGTTTGGGTGCCTCAAATTTTTCAGGATCCGGCATCGACCGCGTTTCGGGTTCCGGCGTTCCGGCCAGGGCGAATGCAACCTCCTCAACAGCTTCTGGTTGCAACGGCGTTTCCGGCACGTCAACTGCCACTTCCTCTTTTTTATCTTCTTCTCCTGCTTTCACGAACACCGGCTCGTCATAGTGGTGCATCAGCAAATCTTCAAACGAGGCCTGCACCGGTTTTGGTGCGGGTTCCGGGTCGGTTTGCGGTGCTTCGGCAACAGGCTCGGGTTCTATAACCGTGTCTTCCGGCTCGGCAACGGCTTCTTCCGGTTCAGCCGATTCGGGTGTTTCTATTGCCGTTTCTTCTGCCTCGGCAATGGCTTCTTCCTCTTCCTCAAGCGCTTCCTCCGATTCCGGTGCGGCGTCTTCGGAAGGCACTTCCGGCGACACTTCGGGAGTTATTTCCGGTATGGTTTCCAAAACAACAGCCTCCGTCGGTTCTGTTACGTCTTCGGCATCAAACGCGGTCGGTTCTACCTCATCGTCAATCAGCGCCTCAACGTCGGCACGCCCCAGGGTAGGCTTTGCGCCGTCGAAATGGGCTTCCACAAACCGCATCACGGCCAATTTCTCATACAGTCGGCGGGTCTCGACATACAACTGGTCAAGGTCCGATTTGTTCTTCATCTGGAGGATCCGGTGTGCAATACTGATGAGTTCGGCTTCGAGCTTTTTTTTCATAACTTTTGGAATATCGGTAGAGAAGGCGTACCTTTTTTAATACATTTGTTTCTGTCACAAAGTAAAAAAATCTATCCTGTTCCGGGACAGAAAAAACGAAAAATGTTTCTCGAAAATACCGTCAACCACAAGGAGCAATTTGGATGGATCGAAGTCATCTGCGGCTCGATGTTTTCGGGGAAAACCGAAGAACTCATCCGTCGCCTGAAGCGCGCGCAGTTTGCCCGCCAGAAGGTTGAAATCTTCAAGCCGGCCATCGACACCCGCTACCATGACGAGATGGTGGTCTCGCACGACAGCAACGAAATCCGCTCAACACCGGTGCCCGCCGCAGCCAATATCGCCATCCTGGCACAAGGATGCGACGTGGTCGGTATCGACGAAGCCCAATTCTTTGACGACGAGATCGTGGCGGTCTGCAACGATTTGGCGAATTCGGGCATACGGGTTATCGTGGCCGGACTCGACATGGACTTCAAAGGCAATCCATTCGGCCCTATGCCGGCACTAATGGCTACGGCCGAGTATGTCACGAAAGTACACGCTGTGTGCACCCGCACCGGCAACCTCGCCAACTACAGTTTCCGTAAAGCCGACAGCGACCAACTGGTGATGCTCGGCGAAACGGAAGAATACGAACCCCTTAGCCGTGCCGCTTTCTTCAACGCCATGCGGAACGAGAAAGAAGCGCCCGGTTCGAAATCCAGGACGTGATGCACCCGTCATTTGTAGCCACCGCCGAACTTTTAGG
>JAIXYI010000043.1 GCA_027490305.1 Flavobacteriaceae bacterium | reverse complement strand
GCAGGGTAATTACCGGTGTTCTCAAACCGGATCAGGTAATGCAGGTATTTCCCCGCCATTTCCGGACCGATAGTGTTGCCTTCAAGACAGGTTTTGTCGTTGGGGTCGAGGGCGTTGACAACGGTTTGGTTGAGGATGACCGCGTTATCGCCGGGCGTTTCGTCCGTGTTACCGGCAACGCTGGCCGAAAAGACCAAAATATCGTCCAGGTCAAGAAGCGGCACCTCAACCGGCGAATTTAAGTTGAACGACACCTCCATCGCAATCGTTTCAAACGGCGAAAGGGTCGGGAGATTCCAGGTCACCAAACCAGCGCCCGCCACACCTGACGTGGTCGCGGAAACAAAATCCAGGACAGCATCGTCAAAAAGAAGCGCGACCGATGGATTTTCGACTTCAGTTCCCTGGTTCCGCACAACTATTCTGTAGGTAGCGTCGAAACCCGGTACTGCTGCATTAATTGGCAACATGCTTAAGGAAAGATCGTGGTGTACACCGGACGGTGTGATACAAAAGTCGCGGGTTGCAGGACTCACGTCCCCAGGAAATGAAACCGTCGCGTTTGACCAAGTGAAATAAGGCAGCGAAAAAATGGGTGTCAGCATATGGTCGCCTGCCTGCACGGGAATATGGTATTGACCACTGTCGTCTGTAATGATAGTACCATTGACGTTTCCATTACTAATGGCCAGCCTAAGGTGCGGCACAGGAACATCCTGCGTGCTACACCCATCTCCGGCAGCGTCATATCGCTGATGTCCCTCAATTGCATAAAAAATGCCGGGTGTGTAAGTGCAATAGGAATTAACTTCGGGCGTTAGCCCCATCCCATAAACAGAGGCGCTAACGAGACCTACGTCTGCGGCGTCACAACAGATGTAAGCAAGAGAAGGTAAATCCTGTAACTGGAGATATGGGTTGCCGGTGTAGTCATTTTTCAGGTTGATCCACTGCAGTTGCGGGCAGTCGTGCGCTACCAAGTAAGAGATGTCACAGCCGCTAAAATCGAGCACTTTTACTTGTGTGTTACTTACATCTACATCCGAGCAAGGGTAGTTTAATTGAATGGCTTCTAGTGGATTGAAAGAGATATCCAGATGCTCGAGAGAAGCATTAAACGTTACTAACTGGTTGTGGGAGGCGTTCGCCTCACTGGTGGATTCATTTAACGATAAATGCGTCAGTTGGTTGTAAGAACAGTCCAATGTTCCGTAAAGCTGCGCGTTGTTGGAAAAGTCTAGTGTCGTAAGATTAGCATGACTGCATACGAGTTCGTCAGTCACCTCCCCCGATAACGCCAGATTGGTGAGTGGGTTATAGCTGGCAATTAGTTTGTCAAAGCCAATTGAAGTTGAAAAAGAATCAATCTGATTGTAAGAAAAATCAAGAGTACTGATAAATCCAGTTTGCGTTGATATTGCCGATAAATCGGTTAACTGGTTGTGGCTGCAAATCAGATGTCCAAAGAAACTGAAGCCCTCACCCGGAAAAGTGAGACTGCTTATTTGGTTGTAGGAACAGTTAAGTTCCGAGAGGTCGACCGCATCGAAAAGATCCAACGAGTTCAGTTGGTTATTGCTGCAATTCAAACTGTTAAGGGCGGTACCTGATACATCAAGTACCGTCAGATTATTGAATTGACAGTCCAGAACCATCAAAGCAGACATCCCCGACACATCTAACCCTACTAACTGGTTGTTATTGCAAAAGATCTGAGCGACATTAGGGAACGATTTTATTCCGGTTAGATCAACAATGTTGCTGGATTTCACGTCGAGTTTGTAGATGGCATTCGCTTCCGCAACTTCTATTTCGCCGTTCCCATTAGTGTCAATGCTACATTTCTCGCCGGTCTGTGTATAAGCAATCGCCTCAATTGGGCTGGCTGTAAGTAATTTTGCCTTGAAATTGGTGTCAGGTATACTCACGATTTGCGCCTGGACTGCACTGGCTAATAATAACAAAAATGGGTAGCGCTTTTTCATGTGCTATCGTTTTATCAATTGTGTGGATGATGTCGAATTACTTGTATTTACCTTTAGGATATAAGTTCCCCGAGCAAGTGCCTCTACACCCACCGTATGTAAGCCTGCACCTGTTTGGCGCAGTAACTCCTGCCCCAGCGCGTTGTAAATGGAAACAGACGTAATCGCCTCCCCCCGTTTCGATTCAACATTGACGATATCGTTCGCCGGGTTCGGCCAAAGGCTAAACGAAGCATCAAAATGAGAGTCGACGCCCATAGTTGCAAACATTGTCGTCGCCGTATTGGTAATGACCGGTGGGTTAAAGTTAAAATAGATACCCGCCGTATTGCTTACACTGTCGCCCAACACCAACGTAGGTTTGGTTTTGATACGGAACAGCACCCAGCCGTCGTTGTTGGCATCGTCGAAGGGTAGCATGATGTTGTTGAAGATGAACTCCACTTTGTTGCCGGTGATTCTTGTTACGAAGGCGTGACTGCCATCAAGGGGTTCGAGGCTTTCGATCTCGAATTTCGTCGTATCAATCAGGTCTTCCACGCGTACGTTCTGTGCAGG
>JAIXYI010000015.1 GCA_027490305.1 Flavobacteriaceae bacterium | reverse complement strand
TGGCTGGTTCAGGCTTGCGCCCATTGACCAATATTCCTCACTGCTGCCTCCCGTAGGAGTCTGGTCCGTGTCTCAGTACCAGTGTGGGGGATCTCCCTCTCAGGACCCCTACCCATCGTCGCCATGGTAAGCCGTTACCTTACCATCTAGCTAATGGGACGCATGCCCATCTTGAACCGTTGGAACTTTAGTAATCAAACGATGCCATTCAATTACACCATGGGGTATTAATCCAAATTTCTCTGGGCTATCCCCCTGTTCAAGGTAGGTTGCATACGCGTTACGCACCCGTGCGCCGGTCTCAAAGGAGCAAGCTCCTTCTACCCCTCGACTTGCATGTGTTAAGCCTGCCGCTAGCGTTCATCCTGAGCCAGGATCAAACTCTTCATCGTAGTTTTTAAATATTTTCGACTCAAGGCTAGCAATAAAATAAACCTCACCGATTTACCTTACTCTCTTAATGTTTGTCTTACCGAAGTAAGACGTGCTGTCAATCCAATATGTCTATGAACGTGTCTTCTTGTTTTTCGATTTAAAGATTGAAACATTATAAGATTAAAAGATTCTTTAAACGTTTCGCTCTCAAAGCGGGTGCAAAAGTACAACTGTTTTTCGCTTTTCCAAGACTTCAAGAGAAAAAAATTTAGTAATTTTTCTATCCCTCTGTCTATCAGTACCCAAAACCTAATCCCGAGCACCTCTTCAATAAAACCAAAGAACCTTTGCGCTATTGCGGGTGCAAAAGTAGACCACTTTTCCGGCTTTCCAAACTTTTGGGGGAAGGTTTTTTCAGGTTTTAACCAAAAACACGGGTTATGAGAACATTAGCAATATGTTAAAATCCTGGGATATCCGCGTGAGGGAGCGACGCGGCAGCCTTTTGACCCGCCGGACGCGGTTTTGCCCGACGCCCCGGCGACCAACGGAAGCCGAAAGGGCAAGGCTGCAAAACCCGACCGGTGGGCAAAAGCTAGAGCAAAGCGCCCGACGGCGACCTTATATAGGTTGGGGGAAGGAGGATGATGCGCCGGCACGCCCTTTTGAAGTAGGCAGTAGGCAGTGGGCAGTGGGCGGTTGGCAGTGGGCAGAAGCAGGACGGAGTATGATTGGAGTTAGGAGGCAGGAGATAGGAGCATAAGAATTCAACTATGTTGTAACGGTCTTACATCTTGATTCGGACTCTTGACCCTCGACCCTAAACTTTAACAATTCATGCGGTTTTCCCGTACCGCTATCTCCGGCGGATTTCGTAAGGGTCGCATTCGGCCCCTCCCCTAAGGCCAAAATACAAATTCCGCGCGACACCATTTTACGGGAAAACCGTAGCTTTTGTTAAAAAGGAGATAGGCGTCAGAAAAAAGGGGGCAAGAGGTTGGACGAACTTCTCTCCTCTTTCTTCTCTCCTCTCTCCCCTCTCCTTTTCTCAGTTACTCCCTATTTACTATCTTTCCCCAAAAATCCACTATGTCGTCTACCGTTATCCTGTCGATTATTGTTGTGTATTTCGGACTGCTGTTCTTCGTTTCGTGGTTCACCAGCCGTAAGGGCGGCGACAATGACACTTTTTTCAAGGCCAATAAAAACTCGAAGTGGTATCTGGTGGCGTTCGGTATGATTGGCACGGCGCTGTCGGGTGTGACCTTTATATCGGTGCCGGGCAAGGTGGGCAACCCGGAGGTGCAGTTCAAGTATTTCCAGTTCGTGCTGGGCAATGCCATCGGATTTATCCTGATTGCCAAGGTATTGCTGCCGTTGTATTACCGCATGAACCTCACCTCTATATATGAGTATATCGAAAAACGGCTGGGGATCGTTTCGTATAAAACGGCGTCGACTATTTTCCTGGTCAGCCGCACCCTCGGTTCGGCTGCGCGGCTGTATCTGGTGGTATTGGTGCTGCAGCACTACGTATTCGACGACCTCGGCGTGCCGTTTTGGGTGACGGTACTGGGCTCACTGGGACTGATTTTCGCGTATACGTATCGAAGCGGACTGAAGACGATTATCCTCACGGATACCCTACAGACCGTCTTCCTTGTAGCGTCGGTTATTTTTACGATCTACTTCGTGTGTGAACAACTGAACCTGACGCTGCCACAGGCGTTTGAGGCGGTCAAGGAAAGTAATTACTCGCGTGTCTTTTTCTTTGACGATGCGATGAAAGGTACTTTTTTCCCGAAACAGTTGTTGGGCGGCATCTTCGTGACACTGGCGATGGTAGGCCTCGACCAGGACCTGATGCAAAAGAACCTCAGCTGTAAAACGATTGGCGAAGCACAAAAGAACATGCTGGTCTTCACGGGTATTTTCGTGTTTGTGGTGCTTTTCTTCCTGTGCGTGGGCGCCATGTTATATATGTATGCGGAACGGAATGGTGTGGCCGTACCTGAAAATACCGATTTCCTATTCCCGGAAATCGCGTTCAACCACTTCAAGGGTGCCGCGGCCGTCGTCTTTCTTCTTGGCCTGACGGCGGCTACGTTCGCCACGACCGATTCGGCACTTACCGCCCTAACGACGTCTTTCTGCGTCGATTTCCTCCAGATGGATAAGAAACCGGCGACCGGCAAGACGGTACGCACGCGCCACTTCGTCCATATCGCTTTTTCGTTTTTTATGTTCCTGGCTATTATGGTGTTTTTCGCCGTGAACAACAAGGCGGTGGTGGATATGATTTTCCTGATTGCGGGGTATACGTATGGGCCCCTGCTCGGACTTTACGCGTTCGGATTGCTGATGAAAACCAAAACCGTGCGTGACCGATGGGTGCCGGTGGTGTGTTTGGTGGCGCCTGTAGTGACGTATTTCATCCAGACGGCGCCCTGGCCTAACGGATACGTATTCGCAGAGGAGATTATTATCGTGAATGGGTTGTTGACGTTTTTGGGACTTTGGGTGATCGCGAAACCTGCTCAACAACCTACTACGTTTTAGCCTGCTCATTTATTCCAACTAACCATTATTGTATATACCCATGATTATCTACGGATATAATTCGACCGACATTTTCTCTCGGATCATTCCTGATCGCTGCGCGAACTGCGATAGCCAGAACACGTTACGAATGCGCGTACAAACCGTATATGCGCACATCTTCTGGATTCCGCTGTTTCCTTACAAACGAAAACGCTTTACCGAGTGCGAGCACTGCAAACAGCATCTCCCCTTTGCGTTCTGGGGCCGCGATGTCCAAAATCGATATTATCATCATCAAAAAGACATAAAAAATCCGCTTTGGACATTCAGCGGACTTGGCGTGATCGCCGCACTGATCGTTGTTGGAATCATTGATTCCCATAACGAAAAGATAGACTCGTCTGACTACATCGCAAAACCAAAAAAGGGCGACGTTTATGACTTCAAGGTCGAGGGGGCGGGCTATACGCTTGTCAAAGTGATTGGCACCCAACCGGATTCGATACAATTAGTTATGAACGAATACGAAAGCACGATGCGAAGCGGCTTGAGGAAGCTGGTTGACTCGCCTTACCAGAAAGACGTGGTTAACATAGCGCGTCAGGACCTTAAAAACCTGTTTAACAAAAAGATCATTCTACGCGTCCGGCGCGATTGATTAAAACAACCGCAACTGCCCGTCTTTATACGACTGGAAAAGTGCATGGTTCAGCTCCGGAAACGCACGCCCTTCAAAGAACTTTTTGCGCGCGAGTTGCACCTGCGACCGCATCATCTGGGCAAAATTCCCCTCACCGCGCATCCGTTCGCCCCAGCGGCTGTCGTTTAGGTTACCGCCGTGGCATTCCTTTATTTGGCTGAGCACTTTCTCGGCCCGGTCGGGCATTGCTTTTCGGATCCAGTCGCTGAAGATCTCACCGATGGCGCCGTTAAGCCGCACCACCGTATAGGCCACTGAAACCGCGCCTGCATCGGCGGCGGCTTTCGCCAGGGGCAATACTTCATGGCTGTTGATGCCCGGAATCAGCGGCGCCATCATGACATTGACCGGCACGCCGGCCTCCGACAACATCCGCACTGTGTCGAGCCGCTTTTGGATAGTCGCCGTCCGGGGTTCGAGAATCTGCCGTGTTTTCTCTGATAGTGAGGTAATGGAGAGGTTGACGCCAATCAGGCGGTGCGCGGCTAGCTCCGTCACCAGGTCCATGTCGCGGGCGATCAGGGCGTTTTTGGTGATGATGCCAACGGGATGCCGGTATTTCAGAAACACCTCGAGACATTGGCGCGTGAGCCTGAATTTCTTCTCGGCGGGCTGGTAGCAATCGGTATTACCCGACAGCACGATGGTGTGGGCGGTCCAGTTGCGGCTCTTGAGTTTTTCTTCTAATAACTGCGGGGCATTCTTCTTGACCAGTATACGGCGCTCGAAGTCGAGTCCGGCGCTGTATCCCCAATACTCATGGCTGTTACGGGCGTAGCAGTAGATACAACCGTGTTCGCAGCCCTGGTAAGGGTTGAGGGAATACTCGAGACCGACATCCGGACTGTCAACGCGGTTGACCACTGTTTTCGGGAATACTTCGAGGTATTGCGTTCGGTTGTCATCGGCCTTGTCACCTTCCAGGCGGCAATGTTCGAGGAAGTCGTCGCGGAGTTCATACGACTGCGCAAAGAAACGGTTGTGGGTGTTCATCTGCGCACCACGCCCTTTGATATAGCTACTCTCCTCTTCCATTTCTTTTTCCCGAAAGGTAAAAAGGCGACGCCGGACGCGCAAGGCGGGAGGTGTTAAATGATATAAAATATATCAACAATCTAATTTACAATCGATACGTATCGTATCAGTATTGCCCTGTCGCCAGCAACACTAATGTGCAGGCTACCTCCGGAACAATACCGTTTTCGCGGAGAATCGACATAAGTGCCGGGTTCTCGGTGCCCGGATTGAACACCACCCGCTTCGGACGCAACGACAGGATGTAGTCGTAATACGGTTCCTGGTTTTTCGGATTGAGGTAAAGCGTAACCGTATCAATGTCGGTGAACGGCGCCGGCGCACGAAGGATGTCGACGCCTGCCACACGCCCTTCCCTCAGACCGACGGCCACCACGGGATGTTCTTGCCGCACCAGGCTGTTCAACGCCCGATACGAATAACGGTCTGGATTTTCGGAAGCGCCTAATATGAGGGTTTTCTTGGCTGTCATATAGTAAAGGTAGGGAAAAAGGGGTTAGGAGTTAGTGGTTAGTGGTCGGTAGTCAGTCGTTGGTGGTTGGTGTCTGGACTTCTAATCTTTCGGACTTTCGGACTTTCCGACTTTTGAATTTTGAATTTTGACTTCCCAATCCAACTAACACCTACAAGGTAAAAAAAACCTTGCAGGTTGAATCAAGTCCTCCCGTTTCTTCCGATCTTCCGATCTTCCCAACTTCCGAACTTCCAAACTTCCGGACTTTTGACTTTCTACTTTCATACTCTCGGACTTCCCAAATCCAACACGAAAACCTACAAGGTTGAAAAAAACCTTGCAGGTTGGATCAAGCCCTCCCGTTTCTTCCGATCTTCCTATCTCCCCAACTTCCGAACTTCCAAACTTCCGAACTTCCAAACTTCCGGACTTTTGACTTTCACTCTCAGACTTCCCAATCCAACACTAAAACCTACAAGGTGAAAAAAACCTTTCAGGTTGGATCAAGTCCTCCCGTTTCTTCCGATCTTCCGATCCTCCCAACTTCCGAACTTCCAACTTAATTACCTATCTTTAATAAATCCCTAACGACATCCGGCGACACGCCGGACTACCTTTGCAAAAAAAAATGGACGTTTTTATCTATCTCTTCGCCGCGCTTTTCTCTGTCTTGAACCCGATCGGGACGGTGCCTATTTTCGTTGGGCTTACGCAGAACGACAGCAAGGCCGAGCGCTCGCGGATTTCGCTATGGACAGCTATCGACGTCGCCATCATTCTTATCATAGCCTTTTTTGCCGGTAAATATGTGCTCACGTTTTTCGGGATTAGTATCGAGGCGCTGCGCATTGCGGGCGGACTCATGATCCTAAGTTCCGGATTTTCGCTTCTGTCGGGGAAATTCAGCCGCAGGCGTGGTATCAATAAAGAGGTGGAAGAAGACGTACAGCGTCGCAATGACATTGCGCTTACACCACTGGCGATGCCGATGCTCGCCGGCCCGGGTTCGATCTCACTTTTGATCGCCTACTACCAGGAACACCATGACACTCGCGACGCCCTGTGGTCAATCGGCGCTATTCTTGCCGTGGCACTCGTCATTTTCGTAATGCTGCGCAGCGCGCATTATTTGTCGCGGATACTGGGCGCCTCCGGTATCGTCGCCATCTCCCGCATCGTGGGGTTCATTGTAGTCGCCATTGGAATCCAATACATCACCAGCGCCATCGTCAGCATTATCAAAGATAACTTCCCCGGGTAAGGTTTGTTTAGGCGTCTACCTCGGTGGAACGCAACATGAAAGCGCCACAAACTACTGCCTCGGGCCGGGCTGTCCGCTATGGTCATCGGCGATTTCGGACCTCATACCTCCGGACTGCCGCTTCAATTCCTGACGCGACCCCACCGTTAATGGATTAGAAAAAAGAAAGTCCCCGCGAACAGGGACCTTCCAAAACCAAAAACAAAGACGTAACGTTTAGTTATCGCAACAGGGCATACTCAAACGTCGGGTAACCGCGTTCCCCTGTCTGGTTGGCACCTCCCGTGAACCTTATTTTATAGACATTGCCCGCTGGATCTTTCACTACGTAAAATCGATCGGTCCTCAAGACGAACTGTGAAACCGGTACGCCACCCGCTCCCATGACGCTGGTCCCTCTCCAATTAGAACCAATGTTACGTTGGTCATTTGTAAAGGCGCCTTCGTCTACCTGCGCAAGTGTAAATGTATCGTAGGCCGCGTCCGATTGCAAAACCTGGTACGCCCGTGCGCCCCCCTTCGTGTTAGTCGTCACAAAATCAGCATAATGGTAAGGCACCATGCCACTTCCAAAATTGACAAGATTGGTGAAGGTAGTGAAACATACATCCCATTGATTCCGTTGGGGCTCTATCGCCACACTTTGACTGCCAAGCAGGCTGAAAAAAGTAAAGTTGAACGCTGTATTCTTACTGATAATAGCCTCCTGGTGTGTCGTGGCGCCAACATCTGCATACTGTAGCCGGTAGTCATTCCCACTCCTTAGGACACGTATTTTCTTCCAGCCCCGATGCCCGCCGCTGGCAGTTCCCTCAGAGCCGATGGCAGGTGCCGTTTCAAGCGGCTGACTGCCCAGATTAACCAGATATACATAATTCTCATTCTCGTTCTCCGAAATAGCGGCAATCGTAGTACCTTCAATTAGTCCGGCGGGATGGTCCACTTGGTTGGCGTTTCCACCACCCTGTCCGATAACCATAGTATCATCAATGGCCTGCACCTCATCTATATTGTTAGTGGACAGTAATTTGGCAGACATTTTCACCGAATTATTCAGGATGACCCGAAACTCCGGCCCCGAATAGAAACCTAAGTCCCAGGAAGTGCGGACCGCCGATGTCATCTGGCGGCTGCTAAAATCCACATAGACCGCATAAGGCTGATTAGGGCCTCCCGTTTCCGCTGACAACGACGCTCCAAGTGATGCAGTCTCGTTATAATTCAGTTGTATGGTTGGATTCTCTCCAAGTTCAGCACCGAACGAAACTTCATCGATCGAAAACACCACATGCTTCGTCTCTCCCTCTATCGCATTCGTCTGCCGCATAAAGACAAATGACGCCGTAGTAGCTCCTTTATCAAAAAAGAGCTCTAAAGTGTTACCTGCTGCTACGGGGTTTGTAGTAAAATCAAGACCATAGGTTACGCCGGTGGTTACAAACGTCACACTAACCGAACCAGCTTCGGGAGCAGGCTTCGAAAACAGCACCTGAACGGTGGTAGCAGCATCGGTGAGGTTGACCGACGACACCGAAAAAGCGGCTGAAACCGGCGTCGATGATACGCTGTCATCGTGGCAGGCGGTTAGGCCAACAGCAACAAATAAGAGGAAGAAGAAAAATCTGATTTTCATGATAGGTAGTTATTAGTTAAAAATGTTATACATCATTCGAATGAAACAGGAACGCCCATAGCCTAGTGAAAGGCTACTTTCTGTGGTGTGCGCGCCGCCCGTAGTGTCGCCGTCTCTGGACTGGCGGAGTGTTTTGACGTTTAACAGGTTGCGGGCCCCTATGGTGATATTCAGTCGATTTTTCAATAACGGCTGCCGCAATGAAGCATCCATCCAGCCAAAGCCCTGAATGGTCGACCGCACAAAAACCGTTTCCCCCGATGAATCAACCGTAGATACATACTGCTGCTGCCTGCCATTGTATTTGAAAAACAATGAGAGTTGCGTTTTCCAGTCCCTCAAACTGTAGGACACTGAAGCGTTCGCATTGAACGTATACAGGTACCTGTCATCCGATGAAACACCTGCGGCCATCAGGTCTAGCGTCTGCGATATCCCAATCAGCGCGACTCCCATACGGGCTTTCAGTTGCTTCCAGGTAAGCTGTTGGCTGCCAGCAATATTCCACATCCGGTATGAGTCAATGTTTTTATATTGGAGTTTCTGGAATGGTGTCAGTTGTACATACACCAAACTAATCCTGTCCTTGATATCCATGAACGTCACTGAAAGATCCTGGGTAAGGTGCAGATTAGCACCTACACTGCTTTTTTTGAGAATGCTCATCTCTAAAGACCGGGCGGCCTCCGGCACCAACTCGGCGTTGCCACGGATGTCGTGATTTGAATCAACCATATAGGTGTACAGTTCATCGAAATTTGGCGTACGGTACGAGTGCCCAGCAGCGAACCTCCACTCCCATCCGGCGGCGAGCAGATAACGAAATCCTACCGAAACAGCATATTGATCCCGGAAAAAAGACTGGAATGAATATCGGGCACCGGGCCGTAGGGTAAAATGATCGTTTAAATGGAGCTCGCCCGAGAAATACACATCGTAGTTTTCCATCCGCCTGCGAATGTCCACCGGCTGCTGGTTTTCATCCCTGAAGGTTCCCGCTGTACTGTCGTAAAAGCCGAGTTCTTGCACCAACTCATACCCTATCTGGAAATCGATGCGTTTGTTGCGGCTGAATCCGGAGACGCTTCCGGTTGCGTAAAGCAGTTCTTTTGATTGATACGTATTCCTGTCATTGCCTGTTTCCTCACGGGTTTCGAGTTGGTAATTATACGATTCAAGGTCGCGTTTCTGCAACTGGTGCGATGCAGAGACATTGTAAGTGAGGTTGTAAAAGCGGCCATTAGCATTAAGGTGGTTGTAGCGCCTGTACGTAATATAGCGCCGGTCGCGAGCATAATGTGTGTCTTCAAACGGATAATTGGGAATTGGTATGACAACGGGATTGAAGAAATCAACGTTTTCAAAGAACGATTCGAAACGATAGGATAACTTGTGTACGCCACCATCATAAGCCACAAGAGCATGGGTGGTCCATTGCTCTTTCGGGAGCTGTCTATGCCCCCTGAGGCCATCGTTTTCGAGGTAGTCCTGGCCCATACGCCCGTCATAATAGCCCGCAAAATCATTACGTACCGCACCTGCTGATGCGAACCAGTGCTTCCGGAACCGGTGCGCCACTTTCAAGTCCTGTATGTGCCTGCCCTTATCAACAAAATCGTACTCACCAGACACTGTTTCTTCCTGTAAAGCGGCATTAACCTCCCAACTGCCGTCTATATTCTTGCGCGTTACGATATTGAGGATACCCGATACGGCATTCGCGCCATGTGTAACTCCCATCGCGCCCTCAATAATCTCAATCCGCTCTACCTCATTCAGGGCGACCTGGGTAAGGTCGGTATTATTGCCAGTGCCAGTGTCGCTCACTAACGGAATATTGTCAATCAACACCTTGAAATACTGTCCATCAAGTCCGAAAAGCGAAACTGTTGACCGCCCGTCGAGCGCATTTGGCACTATCGTGATGTTCAGGTATTGGTTCAAAACATCCGATAGGTTGACGGCGGCTAATCGCTCAATATCCTGTCGGGAAATCACCCGCACACTATTTACAGCACGCTTTATGGATTGCGGCGTGATTTGGGCTGTTATCACAACTTCTTCCAAATCGTTGCGGCTTATTGTGTCAAACTGCTGTGACTGCGAATTAGCAAGTGGAACACACAGGACACACAACAGAAGAAGGAAATATAGTTTCATTATTTAGAATCAATCTAATTATAGACGCCGCAAATATAATCTATTTTTAATTATTCTAAATAAAAACTACATTTGCCAAAAATAAATCCTGACAACAATGAAAATTGCACTCATTACAGCGTTAGCCATGCTCTCCGGACATGCCGTACGCGCCCAGAAAACCGAAGATATCAAAGCCATTAAGTCGATGTGTGGTTGCTATGAGGTAGAATTCAACTTTGCTGAAACCTTCCGGCATAATAAAAGCGCTGATTATAAACCTTCTCCAGATAAGTATGACTATGGCTTGGAGTGGGTCGAACTGGTTGACGACAGTCCAAATAAGCTCGTCCTGCAGCATCTCCTTATCGTCAGCGATACCACTATTGTAAAACACTGGCGCCAGGATTGGGAATATGAAAACAACCGCTTATACGACTTCGAGGGCGATTCCAACTGGAAATTCCTCACACTCCCGAAAGCTTCCGTGAAAGGCCAATGGACACAGCGGGTATTCCAGGTAGATGACAGTCCGAGATATGAAGCCTCGGCCACCTGGGTACACGTAGATGGCCGTCATTTTTGGACAAGTACGGCAAATGCCCCCCTGCCCCGAAGGGAACACACCATACGAAGTGATTACAATATCCTGAGACGCACCAATACACACGAAATTACCCCTTTCGGATGGACACATGACCAAGACAATGTCAAGATTCATCGCGAAAGCAATGGCCAGGAAAGCGTCATCGCAGAAGAGAAAGGATTTGACCGCTATCGAAAAGTCGATGATTCAAAATGCAAGGCTGCACAGAACTATTGGAAAAAATATGCCCAGCTCTGGAAGAATGTCCGTGCCAAATGGCAGGCAGTGCTTGATCGCAACCACAACCTCGTTCTGGAAGCCACCGTAGACGGACAGCCGCTATTCATGCACCTGTTTGATCTGGCACCAGACACGCCAAAATCAGAGACCGATAAGGTGATTGACAGTTTCGTGAAATATTAGCAAACCTTAGTTCACATCTTGCAGCACATTAAACATTGCGACCATCCACAAAAAAGCCGGCAAAACGCCGGCTTCTCTTATTTTCTAGCTAGGGTAAACGTCCAACCACCCCCAACCCATTATCAATTTTCAATTATCAATTATCCCACCTACTGCCTCGGCAAAAACACCTCCGCCATCATGCAGCGGGCGCTGCCGCCGCCACAGGCCTCAATAGTATCGAGACTTGAACTCAGGATGGTCGCGTGTTTTTCAAGCTGTGCGATCTGCGAAGCGGTCAGGCTCTTGTGGGCCGCAGCGCTCATCACCACTAAGCGTTTACCGCCCATACCCGACACCACCAACATATTGCCCGCAAAACTGTTGACCTGGTCTTCGGTGATCAGGATAATGTCTTTTCCGTCTTCTTTCAGGCTCTCAAGCACCTGTTTGCGCTCTTGCTTGTCGTCAATGCAATCGGCGCAGAGGACGGCAAAATCCTCGCCCAGGCACATCATTACGTTGGTGTGGTATATCAGTTTGCGCTCATCGTCAACGGTTTGGTACGCTTCAAAAATGATCGGGCGCAGGTCGAAATCCTCACAGAATTCGATCACCAGTTCCTCATCGGCGCGCGGCGACAAGGCGCAATAGGCCTTTCCGTTGGCGCGGTCCAGCAACAGGCTGCCGGTACCTTCGAGGAAGAAGCCATCGTCTTCCGCTTCCGTATAATCCATGATGTTGTCGATACGAAAACCGCGTTCCTCTAGCACATCCAGTATATCCTCACGACGTTCCGAGCGGCGGTTTTCCGCAAACATCGGATACAACGCCACGTCGCCATTCTCATGAAATGAAATCCAGTTGTTCGGAAAAATCGAGTCGGGCGTATCCGGCACTTTCGTATCGTGCACCACCACCACGTTCACTCCCGCCGACCGCAGTTTGGCCACAAAAGCATCAAACTCCTCCTGGGCACGGCCGTTCACCGTTTCAGGCGACAGCCCATCGAGCACTTTTTGGTAATAATTGTTTACAGCGGTCTGTTCGTTCATCCGGAAAGCGACCGGCCGGATCATCAGAATGGTATCCGTGATTTGTTTCATGGGTACGTAGGCAATTATACCTGCAAGGTAAAAATTTTCCGTTTCGGTTGCGTGTTTTTTTTGAGTAGGCAGTGGGCAGTCGCAGTGGGCAGTGGAATGGCCTTGTCTATACCTTTCTTCGTTACATGACAATTACCTCGGCGGTCGTGGTCATTCCGAGCGCAGCGAAGGAATCGGCGTGCCGGCGCCCACTGCCTACTGCCACTGCCCACTGCCTACTGAAAAGGCGCCGTCGGGCTGTCCGCTATAGCCACTTGCCCTCAGTCGGTTTTGCATCGTGGTCGGGCGCTTCCTTCGGTCGCACCCGCCTGCCGGCAAAACCAGCCTTCGTGCGGCGCGGCTGCCGCTTCCATCCCTCACGCAAAACGGCTAACCGGAGGGTGTTGCTTTCGTAGGTTAATCGCGTATCAACGGAAGCGTTGAGCAACGCAGCAAGCCTTCCTGCTTGGCAATCTCGGCATACGGAATTTCCTCTACCGTGATGCCCTTTGACCGCAGCCAGGTGTTGAGTCGGGTGAAATTTCGTTCCGACACTACCACATCCGGTGCAATCGAGAAAATATTCGAGTTCATGTGGTACATCTCGTCACGGGTAATATGGAAGAGGTTGTCTTCGCCAAAGAAATCCCGAAGGAACTCATAGTCTTTTACATCGCGGAAGCCCTCTTTGTAGATAATCGCCTTGTCGGTACCTACCGGTTGGAAACAGCAGTCAAGGTGCAATGCATTGTCGCGGGCCTCAACCGTTGATTTGACGAGGTCGAACGCCACTACCCTTTTGTGCGGAAAGAGGTTTTTTATAAACTCAACACCCCTCAGGTTCGTGCGTGCCGTTTTGATATCCGGGTAATCGGCACCTTTATACGTCCCGATGAAAATATAGTCGTTCCACACGATCACGTCGCCCCCCTCAATGTGGATATCCTGGTCGGCGATGTGCACGAACTTCGCCGGATCGACCTGGTCCACCACATGCCGGATCGCGGGGAACTCCTTGATGCGATCAGGCAATATATTCGACTCAATAAACACGTCGTCGATCACAAACGCGATGTCGCGGGTGAAGATCTGGTTTTCGTTTTCCACCACTTCCGGGCGGTAGACCGTCACATCGTACTTCTCAAAAACCGCACGGAACGCCTCCATTTCCACCACCATATCGGCTTCCACCGGATAGGTGCCGGCCTTGATATGCTCAAGCGATTTTGGGTCATATGCCTCTTCGGCTTTGGGTGTCGGGCCGTTGCTCACGGCGGTTCCGAGCACGACGGCGCGCAATCGGGAGGTCTCGTTTTTGACGTTCAGGGAAAGCATGGGGTTATTCGGTTGGTATCGGGCAAAGATAGGAAAAGGGCGGTGAAATTGCAGAATTGTTTGATTATGGGAGGATAAATTGAGGATTAAGTAATTGAGTCGAAAGTCAACTCGAGAAGTTGGGAAGTCAGAAAGTCCGGAAGAAGACGAGTACAGACACAACCTGCAAGGTTTATCCTAACATCGTAAAGTTCTAGGTTTGAATTTCGGCAGATCGGAATCGGAGAAGCCGTACCCAACCAGATAACCACCCTATTTCCCTATTTTTACAACCCCGACCAATAACCCACTACCCATTTCCAATTATCTCATTATCTAATTCCCCCATTCGCTAATCCGCTAATTCCCTCATTCGCTCATTACCATGCTCATCGCCGTACTCGAAAACCCCAAATACATCGATAATATCGGAAACGTCATCCGGAATGTAAATGCGTTGGGCGTCGACCGGCTGTATGTGGTGGACGGACTTAAGCGGCTCGAAGATGACCCTGAGGCATTGAAGAACAGGAGAAGCCTGTTGAAAATGTCGAAAGGGGCCGTAAAGTGGACGGAGATCCGCCGGTTTGATACGACGGCTACCTGTTTCGAGGCGTTGCGACAGGAGGGCGTAGTGTCGGTTGGCACTTCACCGCACGCCATTGGCAAGCAGTCAGTTGCCTTACCCGTTTCGAACCTGACCGCACCGCAACTCGCCATCTGGTTCGGCGATGAGGCCAACGGGCTATCACCGGAAGCACTAGGGCATTGCGACTTCTGTGTTCGCATCGAGATGAACGGCGCGGTCGAAAGCCTGAACCTGGCCACGACTACGGGTATTGTGCTATACGAGGCCGTTCGGCAGCGGCCCAAACAATAAGCACTTAACCAAACGCCACGAGTAACAGCAACGCATCCTGCGATAAGGCCTCGAATTCAAGGGCTGTGACACCCGGTAGCCAAAGGGCATCCCGCGCTTCCAACAGCCGGTCTTCCACCTCAAAGGCTCCACCGATCGCAAAGGCCATGACGGCGAAAGGCGGTGTGTCGAAGACGTGTTTGGTACTGTGACGCAGATCATAACTTCCGATAAATACCTTGCAAGAGGCCGTTTCATATAGGTTGTGAAAACAATTGCGGTCGGCAAACGAAAGCGTGCCACTAACCGGATCCGTGAACTCGGGTGCTTCAAGCAGCAACAATTGCGCGGCGTAGTCGTCAAGCGGATTGCGCAGGATCAGCGTATCGGTTGCCGGATCGACGAGGCGAAACGAAGGAACTCCCACGAAATCGTCGCGGTCGTGTAGGTCGACTCCGCCAAAAAGGGGCAGCAACAGCAAGCCGCAATGGCGGTCGTTGCGAAAGACCAGCCGGGCCCCGGGTTGCAGGGTGATGTCATGCAGCGCACCCACCGGTTGCATCCGGAACGGGGTGGTTTGAATGCAAACCCCGATACCTTCCGTCTGCAAACGATGGGCCGCCGTGATCAGTCGCACGGTATCTGTCATATACGCTGTATTATCTCACGAGCATCTTCCCGCTTCGGGTAAACGCACCATTGCCAGAATCGACATTCACGGTATAGATATAGTAGCCGGAGGAAAATCCGTATTCGCTTCGGTTGACCGCCATTACGCTGGCGCCGGTGCCAAACGAAAAGCGTTTGACGGCCCCGATCTGTCGTCCGGCGAGGTCAAAAATGCGAAGTTCGAGATCGCCTCCGTTGGGCAGGCTCACCGGAATCAGCGTGTACTCGTCCATCGGGTTCGGGTAGTTTTGGCCGATGGTGCCCGCTGTCGACTCGACCTCCTCGATGCCAAGGGTCGGTCCGTTTACGTAAATCGTATGATCGAGTGTATAGCCTGTGGCAAGGGCGCCGGATACCGCGGCCAGTTCGGTGGTAACGCCGTCTGAAAAAACATTATCAGAAGCGTTGTAGGTATAGCCCGTCATCCCCTTTGTATAACCATAGGCGGTTGCCGCGTTGACCGTAGCGACAGCACTCGTGGTTCCTTCTGGAAACGCAATCTGTGTGACCAGCAGCGAGGTTCCGGCGGCATTGTAGATGTGGACGTGGATGTGCGTCGCCCGACCCGTGTACCATCCAGGAAAAATGGAGGTGAAACTCACGAGTCCGTTGGCGTCGCTCACCTGTCTTCCCCTTAAAAAATTATACGCTGTATAGTTCGTCGTTTGCATACCCGTGCCGCCGTATTGCGAGTAGTTCCCGTCTTTGTCGCAATGCCAGATATCGACCAGGGCACCCTGATAGGCACTGCAATTGGCATTTTTGTTCTTTATATAGATGTTGACGGTAAAGTTAACGCCCGTGCGGTCGCCGACGATGTTCGACTGGTTGTAGTTGGCCGGGTTGATAGTGGGAAACGGGCCTGCGGTTTCCGATGCCGCTATCGTGCAATCCAAAGGGGACAGCGGTGCCTCGCTGACGGGTTTACCGGTGCGAAAAAGTTCGGGTGCGGATAGGGCCAATCCCAGGAATCCGATACTGTTGCGAAGAAAAACCTTTCGTTCCATGGCGCTGTATTTTTTGGTTACAGGCCGAAGAACGCACTTCATTTAACGCTGCACAAAAAAATGAGGTAAACTCCACGCATTGAGCGACTAGTAAAAAAAAAACACCCCCGAAGAGGTGTTTCCTATATTAGTGTATCATCAGCGTTTGTCCGTTTCTACGAACGGGCGCAATGGATATCCGGTGTAAATCTGGCGCGGACGGCCGATTGGTTCTTTGTTGAGGCGCATTTCCTTCCACTGTGCGATCCAGCCCGGGAGACGGCCGATGGCGAACATCACCGTAAACATATCGGTTGGGATACCGAGCGCGCGGTAGATGATACCGGAATAGAAATCGACGTTTGGATAGAGGTTTCGTGACTTGAAGTAATCGTCATTCAGCGCCGCTATTTCGAGTTTCTTGGCGATGTCGAGTACGGGATCGTCTACCCCAAGGTTCTCCAATACTTCGTCGGCCGCCTTCTTGATGATTTTGGCACGTGGATCGAAGTTTTTGTAGACACGGTGACCGAAGCCCATCAGGCGGAACGGATCGTTTTTGTCTTTGGCTTTTGCGAGGAATTTCTCAGTATCGCCACCGTCTTTGTTGATTTCTTCGAGCATTTCGAGAACCGCCTGGTTGGCGCCACCGTGCAGCGGACCCCAAAGTGCGGAAACACCCGCCGAGATCGAGGCAAAAAGACCAGCATGTGACGAGCCTACCATGCGAACGGTTGACGTTGAGCAGTTTTGCTCGTGGTCGGCATGGAGGATGAAGAGTTTATCGAGTGCGTCAATCACCACCGGATTTGCCTTATACGGCCCGGTCGGCAATTCGAACATCAGGCGCATGAAATTCTCGACATACCCTTTGGTGTTGTCGTAATAATTGAGCGGATAGCCCATCGCCTTTCGGAACGTCCAGGTGGCCAGCACTAGGAATTTCCCCATGGTTTTGACGATGGCTTCATACATTTCCTTATCGTTCTCGACGTTTACGACTTTAGGGTTGAAGGCCGTGAGGGCACTTGTCAGCGACGACAACACGCCCATGGGGTGTGCGGTTTTCGGGAACCCGTCGATGATATTTTTCATTTCCTCGTTGACGAGGGAGTATTTACGGATGTCGTTCTCGAACTGTTCGAGTTGGGCTTTGGTAGGCAATTCTCCAAAGATGACCAGATACGAAACTTCAAGGAAATTGGCTCTTTCGGCGAGGTCTTCGATGGCGTAGCCGCGGTAGCGCAGGATGCCTTCTTCTCCGTCGAGGAAGGTGATATCGCTCTTACAGGATCCCGAGTTTTTGTAACCCGGATCGAGCGTAATCGCGCCTGTCAGGTCACGTAGTTTGTTGATGTCGATGGCTACTTCGTTTTCGCTTCCGACCAAAACCGGAAATTCGTACTTAGTGCCATCAAGTTCCAATATAGCTGTTTTTGACATGATGTAAAATGGGTACTAAAGTCGTTTGTAAAGAACCTTACAAACGTAGCGCTTTTTGCCCTAAAATAAAATCGGCAAATGCAAGAAAAACGTTAATTCTTCCTTTTTTCAAACGATTTCGCAAGAAGTAACGGAAACCGCCCGTCCGAATCGGTCAAAGGCCCACTTTACCGGGTTACACCTACTTCTTCACCAATTTCAGCAACTGCTCCCCTCCTGCCGCTTTTACCCGCACAAGGTAATTACCAGAAGGAAGTGACGAGATGTTCACCTGCGTACCACGTCCGTTACCTTCCTGTTTGTATACCTCCTGCCCTAACAAGTTGAGAACAGCGATACTTTCGATTTCGGAGGCACCTGAAATTGTTACGACATCCGAGGCGGGGTTAGGCCATAAGGCAAACGATTCCTGTGAAGGCGTCGTGGTGCTGAGTTGTTGGAACGTTGTCGTGGCGGTATTGGTTTGGATGAAAGGGTTATAATCGAAGAAAATTTTAGCCGACTGCTCCACTTGGGATCCGGTTATTAAACTACTTTTTGTCTTGATCTTATAGGTTACCTGGCCTCGTCCTTGTGGCGCCAAATTGATATCCTCGAAAAAAAACTCAACCATATTATTCGATCTTTGTACCCGGATTGGATGTGATGAGTTCAACACCTGAAAACTGGCGAGGTCGAATTTGGAAGTATCCAGAAGTTCATTTATAACTACGTTCTCCGCCAGATAATTCCCTGTATTCTCAAAGTTGACCGTGTAATGGAGATAGCCACCGATAAGTGATGTATTCACGATCGTGCCCTCGAGACAATTAATATCGTTAGGATCCCAAGACCCGACTACCGTGTGCGTGAAATGAAAGGCATTATCGTTGGCTGTGTCGTCGGTTCCAATACCCGATACAGCGGTATCAAAAACCAGAATATCACCGATATTTAAAGGTGGCGTTGCGGTAGGACTATTAGCATGGAAGGTAACGGTTACCGTGCGGGTTTCAAAGGGAAGCAGTCCGGTGAAAGTCCAACCTAACAATCCCGTTGCGGTATTTGAAGGGCTGACGGAAGCAGTTACGAAATCTAGCCAGTTGTCATTGAATTGCAGCGCCACCTGTCCGGATTCTACCTGGTTGCCTTTGTTACGATAGGTTATTGTGTACGAAACATCAAATCCGGGCCGGGCTACCGACTGTGGAGCGATTAAAACCTCAAGATCATGATGGATGCCATTGGGGGAAACGCAGAAATCAAGGTTTCCCACGGTGGTACTACCTGACAGGCTGATTTGCTGAAAAGGCGGAGTAACCGTGAAATAACCGGGATTTTCCAAATAATACTGTGCGGCAAAATTTGCATTCCCCGGGAAATACCCAGAAAAAGTACCATTGGGTAATGTGAAGGCAACATATTGATTCGTTCCCGCTGTTAGCGTAATGGCGTTCAGCGGCTGACTGGGATCTGCCGGATCACATCCGTCTGCATCCAAGTCGAAAGTGACCGAACCGGTAACGGTGTTGAAGTTCCCTCCGGGCAGAAGCGAACAATAGGGTGTAAGAACATCGTCCCACACTTGAACGGGAAAAAAATCAGCCAATTGAAATGGGTCGACACACATCAGTTCCATTAAAGAGGGGTTCAATCCACTGAAATCCTCATCAGCTCCGTTCTTTGCATAGATTTTTTTAACGGACTGTCCGGCATGTACGTACTCCATCTTATAACAATCCGAAAGGTCAAGCACTTCAAGTATGGGTGAATAAAGAGTGATTTCCTCAAGATTTGTACAATTTTGCAAGTTCAGGGAGGTTAGCGGAGTTGATTCTATAATTAGGTATTTCAATGACGTCATCGTTGACAGATCCAGTGATGTCAATCCGGTGACAGAAAAACTTAACGAACCTATTGATGCGCCAGTGGCAACTAACGTCGTTAACTGGGGGCAATTTATAAACGACGTACCGTTACAGACCGCATTAGTCATATCGACCGATGAAAGGAGTGCACTGCTGTATACATTAAATTGTAATATGTTTCGCCCACTTATATTCACCGAGATCACATTTGACCAATTAGCGGACAGCATAATTAAATTCTGTACGGTATGGAGGTCTAAAGGCAGCCCAGAACCGCTAATGTAATCCGCAAATATTTGGACTATCGATACATTGCCGAGAAACGATAATTGTGACATCGGGGTGTGAGAAAAATCAAGTATAGACATCTGCATATTCTCGAGCGTCAAACTCACCAAATTTGGGTTATAGGACACGTTTACATCACAATATTTATCGTGGATATAGACCGAAGTAAGGTTAGCGTGCGTTACGCTCAATTGTCCCAAATATGGCATTTGGTCAATTCCGGTCAGGTCGGATATAGCCAAGTTATTGGCATTGATAGTCGATATAGCATTCGCTTCCGATTGCTGCAATTCACCATCGGAGTTGGTGTCGAAATTTGTAAGAAGATATGCCTTAAAGACAGGATCTGGTATGTTGACAATCTGCGCCTTTACACCGACAGCTAACAAAACGAAAAAGAGTAATAGTCTATTCATGACACAACTTTTTGAATTTCAAATATAAAGAAAACGCTCCGCCAGATGACGGAGCGTTATTATGAAATCGTAAAATTGTAGGATTATTTTACCTTAAACGCTTTCTTTCCAGGAAAATACGCCGTGCTGCCCAACTCTTCTTCAATGCGAAGCAATTGGTTGTATTTCGCCATACGGTCAGAGCGCGAAGCGGAACCGGTCTTGATTTGCCCGCAGTTCAATGCCACGGCAAGGTCGGCGATGGTATTGTCTTCGGTTTCACCCGAACGGTGCGACATCACAGAGGTATAGCCCGCGTTGTGCGCCATATTCACGGCTGCGATAGTTTCTGTAAGCGTACCGATTTGGTTTACTTTCACCAGGATCGAGTTTGCGATACCTTTTTCGATGCCAGTCGACAAACGTTGTACGTTGGTGACGAAAAGGTCGTCGCCCACGAGCTGTACTTTGTCGCCAATCAGATCGGTTAAGTATTTCCAGCCATCCCAATCGTCTTCATACATACCGTCTTCGATGGAAATGATCGGGTATTTCGACGCAAGTTCGGCCAGGTATTCTGCCTGCTCCTTAGACGACCGTACTTTACCGGTGGCGCCTTCGAACTTGGTGTAGTCATAGTTTCCGTTGACGTAGAATTCCGAAGCTGCACAGTCGAGGGCGATCATGATATCGTCGCCGAATTTATAACCGGCATTCTCTACCGCCTTCTTAATCGAATCCAGCGCATCTTCCGTGCCACCTGCCAAGTTGGGTGCGAAACCACCTTCATCCCCTACGGCTGTTGACAGGTGACGGTCGTGGAGTACTTTTTTCAGGTTATGGAAAATCTCGGTCCCCATCTGCATAGCATGGGTGAAAGAGGTAGCCTTCACCGGCATGATCATGAATTCCTGGAAGGCAATCGGCGCATCGGAATGCGAACCTCCATTGATAATGTTCATCATCGGAACCGGAAGCGTATTTCCAGAGACACCGCCTACGTAGCGATAAAGCGGTAATCCGAGTTCGTTGGCTGCCGCTTTTGCCACGGCGAGTGACACACCCAGGATGGCATTGGCACCCAGGTTACCTTTATTGTGCGTACCGTCGAGCTCGATCATCTTTTGGTCGATGTAGTTTTGCTCGAAAACGGAAATCCCAACGATTTCTTCGGCGATGGCGCCATTGACGTTTTCGACTGCTTTCCTGACACCTTTGCCCATGTAGGCTTTTCCTCCGTCGCGGAGTTCCACTGCTTCGTGTTCGCCCGTAGAGGCGCCTGACGGTACGGCAGCACGTCCGAGCACACCGTTTTCGGTGATGACGTCTACTTCAATGGTGGGATTTCCGCGCGAGTCGAGGATTTGCCTTGCATGTACTTTGATGATGATACTCATTGTGTTTGCTTATTTGTTAGTATTTGGCTCAATTTTTCCCGAAAGTAAGAAATTTGGGCCTGTCGGAAAAGCGCTAATTGACTAATCCCAAAAAAGTTATAAACTCAAACGATTTAGTGCAGGATACGCCACAAAACCGACCGAATTCACCCAAAGTCGGTTTTGGATGATGTGTAACCGCCTTTTTTGTTTTACTCTTGTCGTACGAAAACCAATAGTAAACCCCATGAGTTCATTGTCTGACTTACTACGCACGGTACGCGCCGACCGACATGTTACGGAGATTCAACTCGCTGAAGCGTTGGGTATTTCCGTCAACGATTATACAGGAATCGAAGAGGGAATCAAGCCGCTTTCGATTGAACTTTTCGACCGGATCGCAGAAGTACTGAAGGTTGACCCCTCCAACGTACTGGGGATGTACCTCCAATCGGAACGCGACCGCCGGAAACAAACTGCCTAAACACTATATCCATGTTGAGAAAAAGCCGCTTATATAGCGGCTTTTTCGTTTTTATTGATGTTCTCGATGAACTGATCGAAAAGATAAGTGGCATCATGCGGACCCGGACTGGCCTCAGGGTGATACTGCACCGAAAAACAGTTCTTCGACTTCATGCGCATACCGGCAACTGTTTCGTCATTGATGTGTAGGTGCGTGATCTCGAAATCGGGATGTTCGAGCAGCTCTTTCTTGCTGACCGCGAATCCGTGGTTCTGTGAGGTAATTTCGCCTTCTCCGGTAAGCAGGTTCTTGACGGGATGGTTGATGCCGCGATGCCCATTGAACATTTTATAGGTCGGAATGCCATTGGCCAAAGCGATGACTTGGTGACCGAGGCAAATGCCGAACAGCGGGTCGTTGTGTTTGAGGATTTCGCGGGCCACTTCCTGAGCCGCAATAAGCGGATCGGGATCACCGGGGCCGTTTGAAAGGAAATAACCATGAGGTTCAAATGCCTTCATCTCTTCGTATGTGGCATTGTAAGGGAACACTTTGATATAGCACCCTCTTTTGGCGAGGTTGCGTAGAATGTTCTTTTTGATACCGAGATCGAGCGCGGATATGCGATAAGGAGCGTTCTCCTCGCCTACAAAATAAGGCTCGGTTGTAGATACCTTCGAGGCGAGTTCAAGGCCTTCCATATCTGGCACGGCCGCGAGCTGTTTTTTCAATTCCTCAAGCGGTGTGCCGTCGGTAGAGATAGCGGCGTTCTGGGCGCCGTGGTCGCGGATGTAGCTCACGAGTGCGCGGGTATCCACATCGGAAATACAGACCAGTTGTTGTTTTTCAAAATACGCCTCAAGGCTTCCGTAGGCTCTGTCGCGGGAATAGTTGAAACTGAAGTTTTTGCAGACGAGTCCGGAGATCATCACGCGGTCGGCTTCCACTTCTTCGCTATTGACACCGTAGTTGCCGATATGGGCGTTCGTAGCGACCATAATCTGGCCGAAATACGACGGATCGGTGAAGATTTCCTGATAGCCGGTCATGCCGGTATTGAAACAGACCTCGCCGAAAGTAGTGCCGGAAATCCCGATGGATTTTCCGTAAAAGACCGTCCCGTCGGCGAGCAGCAGAAGGGCGGTTGGACGTGTGTTGTATTTCATGGTAGTTGTGTAGTTAGTAGTCGGTAGTTAGTGGTCAGTGGTTGGTAGTTAGTGAAAATCGGATTTTAACTGTTAATCTGTGTGTCGAGATGTCGCCTATACCCTTGCCTACTAAACGCTGCAAAGGTAGTTCATTTCGCCTTTTCCCAAAAACGTTTTCTGGAACAGAGGGTCGGTCGCAGCCCGGATGGCAGCGGCAGCCTTTTGGGCCGGGCACTTGGTTTTGCCACCGCTGACGGCGACCAAAGAAGCCGGGAAGCGGTGCTGCAAAACCGGTGTCCCGGAGCGAAAGCTAAAGCGGACAGCCGGCACACAAAGCCCTATGGAACCGAAACGCGATGCTGCCCAAATAAAAAAAAGGCCGTCCATGACGGACAGCCTTTTCTTTATGGAATCAGATGTTGATTACTCTGCATCTTCTTTCTTTTCTTCGCCTTCAGCCGCAGCTTCAGGAGCTTCTTCAGGAGCGATTTCAGCAGCCGGAGCCTCCTCAACCACTGTTTCTTCAGCAACAGGAGCCTCAGCAACCGGCGTCTCTTCAACTGCAACGGTTTCTTCGACTACTACCGCCTCTTCTACTACCGGAGCAGCAACTGCTTCTGGAGCTTCTTCTACAGCAGGGGCAGCAGCAGGAGCGGCAGTAGAAGTTGTCTTCTTGCCACCACGACGGCTACGGCCTTTTTTCTCCTCTTTCTTGCCTCCGTTGTAGAGTTCGTTGAAGTCGACCAGTTCGATCATCGCCATATCGGCGTTATCACCCAGACGATTCCCGAGCTTGATGATGCGGGTATACCCACCCGGACGGTCGCCTACTTTGGCGGCTACGTCGCGGAACAGTTCGGTTACGGCGTATTTGTTACGAAGGTAGGCAAACACGATACGACGGTTGTGTGTCGTGTCTTCCTTTGATTTGGTGATCAGCGGCTCTACGAATTGCTTCAGCGCCTTTGCTTTCGCTACTGTAGTGTTGATGCGCTTGTGCTCGATAAGTGAGCATGCCATGTTGGCGAGCATCGACTTGCGGTGACCCGCTTGCCTGCTAAGGTGATTTACTTTTTTTCCGTGTCTCATGACATTCTGTTTAAATCTTCATCTTGCTGCGATCCGCTCTGGAGAGCAAAATATGAAGAAGTTAGTTATTCTTTATCGAGCTTATACTTTGACAAATCCATTCCGAACGTAAGGTTCTTGTTGGCAACCAGCTCGTCGAGCTCGGTCAGTGATTTCTTACCGAAGTTGCGGAATTTCATTAAGTCATTTTTGTTGAAGGAAACCAGGTCTCCCAGTGTCTCCACTTCGGCTGCCTTGAGGCAGTTGAGTGCACGCACCGACAGGTCCATGTCGACCAATTTGGTCTTCAGGAGCTGGCGCATGTGTAGCGACTCTTCATCATACGACTCGGTTTGCGCGATTTCATCGGCTTCGAGTGTGATGCGCTCATCGGAAAAGAGCATGAAGTGGTGGATGAGTACTTTGGCAGCCTCTGTCAACGCGTCTTTCGGTGCGATAGAACCGTCGGTCTTGATTTCGAATACGAGTTTCTCGTAGTCGGTCTTCTGCTCGACACGGAAGTTCTCAATCGCATACTTCACGTTCTTCACCGGGGTGAAGATCGAGTCGGTAGCGATGGTTCCGATAGCAGCGTTCTGCTTTTTGTTCTCTTCGGCAGAGACATACCCGCGACCTTTCTCAATAGTGAGTTCAAGGTTCAGGTTGACTTTGCTGTCGAGGTTGCAGATGACGAGGTCTGGGTTAAGTACCTGGAAGCCGGAGATGAATTTTTGGAAATCACCTGCCGTGATCTGGTCCTTTCCTGAAAGCGAGATCGTAACTGATTCGTTATCGACGTCTTCGATCTGGCGCTTGAAGCGAACTTGCTTCAGGTTCAGGATGATCTCGGTGACATCCTCAACAACGCCGGAGATCGTGGAAA
The DNA here is from genome assembly GCA_027490305.1 of Flavobacteriaceae bacterium. Taxonomy (GTDB): domain Bacteria; phylum Bacteroidota; class Bacteroidia; order Flavobacteriales; family Flavobacteriaceae; genus Flavobacterium. The sequence goes on along the minus strand of JAIXYI010000015.1, from coordinate 90,829 downwards.
ACTCGTGGTCGACACCTTCAATCCTCACAGAGGTGATTGCGTACCCCTCAAGTGCAGAGAGCAGTACTCTCCGGAGGGCATTACCAACGGTCAATCCGTAACCGGGTTCAAGGGGGCGGAATTCGAATTTCCCCTCAAAATCGGTTGAATCGATCATGATAACTTTATCGGGCTTTTGAAAATTAAATATTGCCATTACGACTCAGTCAGTTTTTATTTGTTATACAATTCGACGATCAGCTGTTCCTTGATGTTCTCAGGAATCTGGATACGGGCCGGTACACTTACGAAGGTACCTTCCATTTGGTCGTTGTTCCAGGTGATCCACTCGTAAACGTGAGCAGAGGCTGCCAACGAATTCACGATCACTTCAACTGACTTCGATTTTTCGCGGACGGCTACTTTGTCGCCCGGCTTTAGGTGGTAAGACGGAATGTTTACCAACTCACCGTTTACCGTAATATGGCGGTGCGAAACGATTTGACGGGCAGCACGACGTGAGGGTGCGATGCCCATGCGGAATACCACGTTATCGAGACGCGCTTCGCAAAGTTGCAACAGTACTTCGCCTGTTACGCCTTTCTTGGCAGCGGCTTTCTCGAAGAGACCGCGGAATTGTTTTTCCAGGATACCGTACGTGTACTTCGCTTTTTGCTTTTCCATCAACTGTACGGCATATTCGGATTTCTTACCTCTTTTTTTCGCGAGACCGTGTTGTCCCGGAGGGTAATTTCTTTTTTCGAACGACTTATCGTCTCCGAAGATCGCCTCGCCGAATTTACGGGCGATTCTTGTTTGTGGACCAGTATATCTTGCCATTTTAAATTTGATTAAGGGCGGCGATCATGAATTCAGGTCTAATCCTCCGATGACCGGGCTCCGCCAGATAGTACTATTAATTAAACGCGACGTCTTTTCGGTGGACGACAACCGTTGTGAGGCATTGGAGTTACGTCGATGATCTCTGTCACCTCGATACCGCCGTTGTGGATAGAACGGATGGCAGACTCACGTCCGTTACCCGGTCCTTTCACAAACACCTTCACTTTTTTGAGTCCAGCCTCAAGAGCTACCTTGCTGCAATCTTCAGCCGCCATTTGGGCAGCATACGGCGTGTTCTTTTTAGAACCGCGGAAGCCCATCTTACCTGCAGACGACCATGCGATCACTTCCCCTTTTTTGTTGGTCAGGGAGATGATGATGTTGTTGAAGGTAGCGCTGATGTGTGCTTCACCTGTCGACTCGATTACAACCTTGCGTTTTTTGGTATTCGCTTTAGCCATTACTACTTATTATTTAGTTGCTTTCTTCTTGTTCGCAACAGTTTTTCTCTTACCTTTTCTCGTACGGGAGTTGTTTTTCGTACGTTGTCCACGAAGCGGAAGTCCGGAACGGTGACGGATGCCACGGTAGCAACCGATGTCCATCAGACGCTTGATGTTCAGCGACGTCTCGGAGCGAAGTTCTCCTTCGATTTTGTAATAAGACACGGCATCACGGATCGCACTGATCTGGTCGTCGTTCCAGTCTTGCACTTTGGTGTCTTCACTAACATTGGCTTTGGCCAGGATCTCGGACGCACGGCTTTTTCCGATACCGAAGATATAGGTCAAAGCAATAACGCCTCTCTTGTTTTTGGGGATGTCTACCCCTGCTATTCTTGCCATAATTACCCTTGTCTTTGTTTAAATCTAGGATTCTTCTTGTTGATTACGTATAATCTGCCTTTGCGGCGTACGATGACGCACTCGGCACTTCTCTTCTTTACGGATGCTCTTACTTTCATCTCTGTCTTTTTTTAATATCTGTACGTGATTCTAGCTTTTGACAGATCGTATGGGCTCATTTCCAGTTTCACCTTGTCGCCGGGAAGCAACTTAATGTAGTGCATACGCATTTTACCGGAGATGTGCGCGATGACGATATGTCCGTTTTCCAACTCAACACGGAACATCGCATTCGAGAGTGCCTCGATGATCGAACCGTCTTGTTCTATTGCTGACTGTTTTGCCATGCTTACGCGACCGCTTTTCTATTTTTACCGCTCTTCATCAGGCCATCATAGTGCCTGTTCAGGATGTAGGCGTTGATCTGTTGGATGGTATCGATTGCGACACCTACCATAATAATCAACGACGTTCCGCCGTAAAACATCGCCCAAGGCTGTTGTACTCCGAGGTTGTGTACGATCGCAGGAAGGATCGCAATCAACACCAGGTACAGGGAACCAGGGAACGTCACCAATGACATGATCCTGTCAAGATAGTTCGCCGTTTCTTCTCCGGGCTTGATGCCAGGGATGAAACCACCACTGCGTTTCAGGTCGTCGGCCATTTTGTTGGTCGGAACCGTAATCGCCGTATAGAAATACGTAAAGATTACGATGAGTAGCCCGAAAACGAAGCAATACCAGAATCCGAAGATATTTTGGAAAGTTGTGTGAATCGACTGCGCAAGCTCTGACTGTTTATTAATGCCGGCAACAGCAGCAGGGATAAACATGATCGCCTGAGCGAAGATAATCGGCATTACACCAGACGCGTTTAGCTTAAGTGGAATAAACTGTCGGTTCGCACCGGTAGCATCCGTCTCGAATTCACCGGCAACCGTACGACGGGCGTACTGTACCGGAATTTTGCGGACGGCCATTACCAGGAGAACGCAGGCGATGATGACCACCAGCCAACCGATAATCTCCAATACGATAAGCATCGGTCCACCGCCGTTGTTGGTCACAACAGAAGCGAATTCCTGCACGAACGCCTGCGGCATACGGGCCAGGATACCAATCATGATGAGGAGGGAAATACCGTTTCCGATACCTTTATCGGTGATTTTCTCGCCCAGCCACATCGCAAAGATGGTACCGGTTACAAGAATGGTCACGGATACGAACAGGAAGGATACATCGAAGAAACCGTCTGCAAACGCTGACTTAGGTAGCGTCTGGTTCAGGTTGAAGATGTAGCCAGGAGCCTGAACGAGACACACAAGAATGGTCAACCAACGTGTAATCTGGTTGATCTTCTTACGTCCGCTTTCGCCGTCTTTCTGGAGTTTTTGCAGGTAAGGGATGGCGATACCCATCAACTGCACCACGATGGATGCAGAGATATAAGGCATGATCCCGAGTGCGAATACGGAAGCCTTCGAGAAGGCACCACCCGTAAACATATCGAGGATCGATCCGATACCACTTTCCGTTTGTCCTGTTAAGCCGCTTAATTGAGTCGTATCGATGCCCGGAAGCGGAACGTGAGCGCCGAAGCGATACACGAGCAGAAGGCCGAGCGTGAGCACGATACGGTTCTTCAGCTCCTCGATCTTCCAGACATTGCGTATTGATTCAAAAAAATTCTTCATCTTAACAGAAGGGTTATAGTTCTACAGCTTCTCCACCTGCAGCCTCGATAGCCGCCTTTGCAGTTGCTGTGAATTTGTGTGCGGATACTTTCAGTTTCGCTTTCAGCTCACCACGGCCGAGGATCTTTACGACCTCATTCTTGGTAGCCAGGCGGTTTTCGATCAACGTGTTGAAATCCACGGTATCAGTCACCAGACCATTGTCAACCAGTTTCTGGAGGGTATCAAGGTTCACACCTTGGTATTCCACACGGTTGATGTTTTTGAAACCGAATTTAGGCACACGGCGCTGAAGCGGCATCTGACCACCCTCGAAGCCAATCTTCTTAGAGTAGCCTGAACGTGATTTAGCTCCTTTGTGTCCGCGTGCAGCAGTACCACCTTTTCCGGAGCCTTCACCACGGCCTACTCGTTTGTTCTGATTGTGCGTAGAACCTGCAGCAGGTTGTAAATTACTCAAATTCATCTCTATACCGTATTATTTGGACTCCTCTACGGAAACCAGGTGTTTTACTTTTTTGATCATCCCAAGGATAGCAGGATTTGACTCATGCTCTACGACCTGACCCACGCGGCGCAAACCGAGGGCTTCAAGGCCTCGCTTCTGCGTAAGCGGGCAGTTGATCTGACTCCTTACTTGTTTTACTTTAAGCTTTGCCATTTTTTCTGCTATTAACCTTTAAACACTTTTTCTAGGGAAACGCCACGGTGCTTGGCAACGGTAGCAGCGCTACGCATTTGCAACAGCGCGTCGAACGTTGCTTTTACCACGTTGTGTGGGTTAGAAGATCCCTGTGATTTTGACAATACGTCGTGGATACCTACTGACTCGAGTACGGCACGAACCGCACCACCGGCGATAACTCCGGTACCGTGTGAGGCAGGCATCAGGAAAACACGGGCACCGCCGAACTTGCCTTTCTGTTCGTGTGGAACAGACTGTCCGCTCAACGGAATCTTGACCAGGTTTTTCTTGGCATCCTCCACTGCTTTCGCAATGGCTTCGGAAACGTCTTTTGACTTGCCAAGGCCGTGGCCTACCACACCGTTTTCGTCACCAACGACTACGATGGCCGAGAAACCGAAAGCACGTCCACCTTTCGTTACTTTGGTAACGCGGTTGACAGCTACGAGGCGGTCTTTCAGTTCGAGTCCGCTCGGTTTTACTAATTCGATACTTTTATTCTTCATTTGAGCTTAGAATTTAAGGCCGGCTTCGCGTGCGCCTTCCGCCAATGATTTAACACGTCCGTGGTAGAGGTTACCGCCCCTGTCAAAGGTAACGGCCTCGATTCCGGCTTTCAACGCTTTCTCCGCTACGGCTTTGCCGACAGCGTTTGCGATCTCGATTTTGGTTCCTTTGGTGTCGAAGCCTTTATCGCGCGATGAAACGGCGATCAGGGTCGAACCATTGAGGTCATCGATCAGCTGAGCATAGATCTCTTTATTACTCCTGAAAACGGCAAGACGCGGTTTTGCGGCAGTACCGCTCACGATCTTCCGGATACGGAATTGGATTCTCTGTTTTCTTTCAGTTTTTGTCAGTGCCATACTCTTACTTATTAAGCTGATTTACCTGCTTTTCTTCTCAATACCTCACCAACGAACTTGACACCTTTTCCTTTGTACGGCTCTGGCTTACGGAAGCCACGGATTTTCGCCGCAACGGCTCCGAGAAGCTGTTTGTCGTGGGAAGTCAGTTTTACGATTGGGTTCTTACCTTTTTCAGATACCGTCTCAAGCTTTACCTCAGGGGCAATGTCGAGTACGATATTGTGTGAGAAACCAAGCGCCAAATCAAGCTTGTTACCTGTATTCGATGCACGGTAACCGACACCGACCAGTTCGAGTTCTTTTGTGAACCCTTCAGAGACACCCACAATCATGTTGTTGATCAGCGCCCTGTAAAGACCGTGTTTGGATCTTTGCTCTTTATCATCAGCCGAACGTGTTACGATCACCTGATTGTCCTCGATCTTCACTTCTACGTCCGCGAACGGCTGTGTAAGTTGACCGAGTTTACCTTTTACTGTTACCACACCATTCGCAACGTCTACTGTTACACCGGCTGGAATCGCGACTGGATTTTTACCTATTCTTGACATTGTGTGTGGTTTTAGTATACGTAACAAATTACCTCACCGCCTACGTTGAGTTGTTTCGCCTGCTTATTGGTCATAAGACCTTTTGAAGTAGAAACGATGGCGATGCCCAGTCCATTAAGAATACGTGGCAACTTGGTAGCGCCCGCATACTTACGAAGACCTGGTTTTGAAATTCTCTGGATGTCCTTGATGACCGGCTCTTTCGTCTCCTTGTCATACTTAAGGGCAATCTTGATGGTGCCTTGAACGGTGTCCTGGTCGAATTTGTAGCTAAGGATGTAGCCTTGGTCGAACAAGATCTTGGTGATTTCCTTCTTCATGTTCGAAGCAGGGATCTCTACCACTTTGTGGTTGGCAGCCACAGCGTTCCTGATTCGAGTCAGGAAATCCGCGATTGGATCTGTGTACATAAAATTACAATTGCGGCTTTGGTATTCAAAACCGGACCATCCGGCTGAACCTGAAGCCATTAAACTTCAAAAAAATTTTCAACAGATAGTCGTACGTTTCCGTCAAAAATCCGGCAAACTTACAACTATCTGTCGAAATATCAAAACTGGATTTTACCAGCTGGCTTTTTTCACGCCAGGGATGAGTCCTTGGTTCGCCATTTCACGGAATGTAACACGCGAAATACCGAACTGACGCATATACCCTCTTGGCCTTCCGGTCAGTTTGCAACGGTTGTGCATACGGACAGGTGAAGCGTTACGTGGCAGTTTCTGCAGGGCTTCGTAGTCGCCTGCTTCGAGCAGCGCCTTACGCTTCTCTGCATACTTAGCTACCGTCTTCGCTCTTTTGACCTCGCGGGCCTTCATTGATTCTTTGGCCATGTCTTAATTCTTTTTAAAAGGTAAACCTAGTTCTGCGAGAAGCGATTGTGCTTCCTTGTCTGTTTTGGCAGTCGTTACGAACGTGATGTCCATACCCGAGATCTTGTTCACTTTATCGATGTCGATTTCAGGGAAGATGATCTGCTCGGTAACACCGAGGTTGTAGTTTCCACGACCATCAAAGCCTGTAGCCTTAATGCCGCCGAAGTCACGTACGCGTGGCAACGCTGCGGTCACCAAACGGTCAAGGAATTCGTACATACGCTCGCCACGAAGGGTCACTTTTGCACCGATAGGCATTCCTTTACGGAGTTTGAACGTAGCGACGTCTTTCTTAGAGATCGTCGACACGGCCTTCTGGCCTGTGATTTTCGTCAGCTCTTCTACTGCGTAATCGATCAGTTTCTTATCGGAAACGGCTGCTCCGACGCCACGGCTCAAAACGATTTTCTCCAGTTTTGGAACCTGCATCACGTTTTTGTAACCGAATTCTTCTTTAAGAGCAGCGACCACACGGTCTTTATACTCTTGTTTCAATCTTGGAACGTAAGCCATGACTATAATACCTGATTAGATTTCTTTGATACTCGTACCTTCTTGTCACCTTCCACTTTGAAACCAACGCGGGTTGGTGTCTTGGTTTTAGGATCGATCAGCGCCAGATTCGAAATGTGGATAGGCGCTTCTTTCTTCACGATACCACCCTGTGGGTTTTTAGCGCTTGGCTTGGTGTGTTTCGACACCATGTTAACGCCTTCCACGATGGCCTTGTTTTTCTCACGGTATACGCGGGTAACTTTACCTTCGGTTCCTTTGTGGTCACCGGCGATTACCTTTACGATATCTCCTGATTTGATTTTAAGCTTTGTCATCTCTGTAAGGGATTAAAGCACTTCAGGTGCCAGTGAAACAATTTTCATGAACTGCTTCTCACGGAGTTCGCGGGCAACCGGTCCGAAAACACGGGTTCCGCGCATCTCGCCCTGAGCGTTCAGGAGTACACATGCGTTGTCATCGAAGCGGATGTATGAACCATCGGCGCGGCGTACTTCTTTTTTTGTACGCACTACAACAGCTGTGGATACGGCGCCTTTCTTCACGTTTCCGTTCGGAGTCGCGTCCTTGATGGCCACTACGATCTTGTCGCCTACGGAAGCATACCTTCTTTTGGTGCCTCCCAGAACACGGATGGTAAGGACTTCCTTAGCACCGGTGTTGTCTGCTACTTTTAATCTTGATTCCTGTTGTACCATGGTTATTTCGCTCTTTCAATGATTTCAACTAAACGCCAGCACTTCGTCTTGCTCAACGGACGCGTCTCGTGAATCCTTACGGTATCACCGATGTTGCAGTCGTTTTTCTCGTCGTGTGCGACGTACTTTTTGGTTTTCAATACGAACTTACCGTATAGCGGGTGCTTTACTTTCGATACTTCGGCTACCACGATAGACTTATCCATCTTGTTGGAAGTAACGACCCCGATTCTTTCTTTTCTTAAGTTTCTTGTTTCCATCTTTTCGGACTACAAATTATTGTAACTCTCTTTTGGCAATCTCAGTTGCCAGACGGGCAACCGTCCTGCGGACCGAACGGATCTGCAGTGGGTTTTGGATCGGGGACAGCGCATGCGCCATCTTCAGGTCGTTGTACGTCTTCTTCGCCTCGGCGAGTTTTTGCTGGAGATCAGCAACAGACAGATTCTTAACTTCTGATTGTTTCATGATGCTTTAGAATTATGCCTCGAAATCGCGGGCGATTACAAACTTGGTTTTCACCGGAAGCTTCTGGGCAGCGAGACGAAGCGCCTCTTTTGCCACGGAAATCGGCACACCACCTACCTCAAACATGATACGACCCGGCTTTACGACTGCTGCCCAATATTCGACAGCACCCTTACCTTTACCCATACGTACCTCAAGCGGTTTCTTGGTGATCGGCTTATCCGGGAAGATTTTGATCCACAACTGCCCTTCCCTTTTCATGTAACGGGTAGCGGCGATACGCGCTGCCTCGATCTGGCGGGAAGTCAGGAAAGAAGAATCCAGGGACTTGATGCCGAACATTCCGTTGGAGAGCTCGTGCCCACGCATGGAATTGCCCTTCATCCTACCCTTCTGTACCTTGCGGTATTTTGTTCTTTTAGGCTGTAACATTTTTCTTTACGTTTTAAATTACTTTCTCTTACGTGGAGCTGGTTTGCCGCTGCGTTCTCCGCGGTCACGACGATCTCCGCGCTCTCCGCGTGGTGAATCGCTCTTGCCGCCTGCAGCTTTTTTGTCCATTCCTACCAGAGGAGAAAGGTCTCTTTTTCCATACACTTCACCTTTCATGATCCATACTTTGATGCCCAGACGACCATACGTCGTGTGTGCTTCTGCCAAAGCATAATCGATGTCAGCACGGAAAGTTGACAGAGGAATACGTCCTTCTTTGAAACTTTCAGAACGTGCCATTTCAGCACCGTTCAGACGTCCGGAGATCATTACCTTGATACCTTCGGCGTTCATGCGGATTGACGCAGCGATCGCCATTTTGATGGCACGACGGTAAGAAATACGGCTCTCGAGCTGACGTGCGATGCTGGACGCAACCAGAAAAGCATCGAGTTCAGGCCTCTTGATTTCAAAGATGTTGATTTGAACCTCTTTGTCGGTGATCTTCTTAAGTTCTTCTTTCAGCTTGTCTACCTCCTGGCCGCCTTTCCCGATGATGATACCAGGACGTGCGGTGGTGATAGTAACGGTTACAAGCTTAAGGGTTCTCTCGATGATTACCTTTGAAACACTGGCTTTCGACAAGCGAGCGTGGATGTACTTACGGATTTTGTAGTCTTCGGCGATTTTGTCACCGTAGTCATTTCCGCCATACCAGTTTGAATCCCATCCCCTGATAATACCAAGGCGATTTCCAATTGGATTAGTCTTTTGTCCCATGCTGCTTACGAATTGCTTTGTGTGTTATCTGATTGTCCAAGGACCACGGTTACGTGGTTGGAACGCTTCCTGATTCTGTGGGCACGGCCCTGTGGCGCCGGACGGAGCCTTTTGAGCATCATACCTCCGTCTACGCGGATTTCCTTTACGAAAAGGCCAGCCTCTTCGATGGATGCATCCGGGTTTTTAGCTTGCCAGTTGGCAATAACCGACAGCATCAGTTTTTCCAGTTTACGAGAAGCATCTTTCGATGAGAACTTCAGGATTGCCAAAGCTCTTTCTACTTTTTGACCTCTCACCAAGTCCGCTACCAGGCGCATTTTTCTAGGCGAAGTAGGGCAGTTATTCAGTTTTGCGAACGCCACCTGCTTATTAGCCTCTTTGATGGCTTCGGCTCTTTCTCTTTTACGAACTCCCATGGCTTCTTATTTTTTTCCTTTATTTTTTGCACCCGCGTGACCACGGAAAGACCGTGTCGGCGAAAATTCTCCTAACTTATGCCCTACCATGTTCTCGGTAACGTATACCGGTACGAACTGGCGTCCGTTGTGGACAGCGATGGTGTGGCCTACGAAATCAGGCGTGATCATGGAAGCCCGTGACCAGGTCTTGATGACCGCCTTGTTTGTATTTTCCTGAACCTTCTTCTCCAGTTTATAGTGAACGTAAGGTCCTTTCTTTAATGAACGTGCCATTTCTTATTATTTCTTTCTGCGTTCTACAATGTACTTATTGCTCGGATTCGCCTTCGCACGTGTGCGGTATCCTTTAGCCGGAAGACCTTTACGTGAACGTGGGTGACCGCCCGAAGAACGTCCTTCACCACCACCCATCGGGTGATCGACAGGGTTCATCGCTACGGCACGGGTACGAGGACGACGGCCCAACCAGCGTGAGCGACCGGCTTTACCGGAAACTACCAACTGGTGATCCGAGTTCGAAACGGCACCGATCGTAGCTGAACAGGTCAACAGGATAAGGCGTGTCTCACCCGAAGGCATCTTGATGGTCGCATACTTACCGTCACGGGCCATCAACTGGGCGAACGTACCGGCAGAGCGGGCAATGACCGCACCCTGTCCAGGACGAAGTTCGATACAGGAAATCACGGTTCCGAGCGGAATTTTGCTCAATGGAAGGGTGTTTCCAATCTCTGGGGCAGCAGTTTCGCCTGACACGACGGTCTGGCCTACTTTCAACCCGTTTTGCGCAATAACATACGTTTTAGCACCATCTGCATAATACAGAAGGGCGATGAACGCAGTACGGTTCGGATCATACTCGATTGATTTCACCGTGGCAGGAACGCCTGCTTTTGCACGTTGGAAATCGATCATCCGATACCTTTTCTTGTGACCACCGCCTGTGTAACGCATGGTCATCTTTCCTTGACTATTTCTACCTCCTGAGTTTTTTATCGGCGCTAACAAAGAGCGTTCCGGCTTATCAGTCGTGATAGTGTCAAAGCTATTCACGACTCTAAATCGCTGACCCGGGGTAATAGGTTTTAATTTTCTAACTGACATTTTGCTGCCTTTTTATTAGATATTGTTATAAAAGTCGATCGTTTCCCCTTCCTTCACCTGGACGATTGCTTTTTTGTAAGCATTCGTTTTGGCGCTGATCAGTCCACTTTTGGTGTACTTAACAGAACGGTCAGGACGGACGTTCATGGTGTTGACGGCTACGACAGTTACGCCGTATGCAGCCTCAACAGCCTTCTTGATCTGGATTTTGTTGGCCTTACGGTCAACTACGAAACCGAAGCGGTTGGAAGCCTCCCCCTCTTTGGTCACTTTCTCCGTTACGATGGGTTTAATGATAGTGCTCATCTGACTTCTTATTTGCTAAGGTTTTCAACAATTCCTTCCAGTGAACCTTCAGTCAGGACGATGTTATTCGCGTTCAGGATAGCATAAGTGCTTAGTTCTGAATTTGTTACAACGCTCGACCGCTCAAGGTTACGGGACGACAAATATACGTTTTTGTTTTCGCCACCCAGTACGAACAGCGACTTTTTGTTCTCCAACCCCAACGCTTTCAATACGTTAGTGAAGTTCTTTGTGCTTGGCGTCTCAAAAGTGAAGTCTTCAAGAACGATCAGGTTCGACTCTTTTGCTTTGATAGAGAAAGCCGACTTACGTGCCAAACGCTTCAGGTTTTTATTGAGCTTGAATGAGTAACTACGCGGACGTGGCCCGAAGATCGTACCACCGCCTTTGAATACCGGGCTCTTTACCGAACCTGCACGGGCAGTACCGGTACCTTTTTGTTTCTTGATCTTGCGTGTTGAGCCAGTGACTTCAGCACGCTCTTTCGCTTTGTGGGTTCCCTGACGTTGGTTGGCAAGGTATTGCTTCACGTCGAGGTAAACCGCATGGTTATTCGGCTCGATGCCGAACACAGAAGCATCCAGTTGAATGGTGCGTCCGGTCTCTTTTCCGTTGATATCTACTACTTTTGCTTCCATTACTTCTGAATGATTACGTAAGCGTTTTTGTGTCCGGGAACACACCCTTTAACCACAAGAAGGTTCTTGTCGGCCACCACTTTCAACACTTTCAGGTTTTGAACTTTCACATTGACGCCACCCATACGGCCCGCCATACGCATTCCTTTGAATACGCGGGATGGATAGGAAGATGCACCTACCGAACCCGGCGCGCGGAGACGGTTGTGCTGACCATGCGTCGTTTGTCCGACACCGCCGAAGCCGTGACGCTTTACAACACCCTGGAAGCCTTTTCCTTTGGACACACCTTGTACGTCCACAAATTCACCTTCTTCGAAAATAGAAACATCGATGACATCTCCTAATTTCTGTTCAGTTGCATAATCCTGGAATTCGACGACTTTTTTCTTGGCAACAGTTCCCGCTTTTTTGAAGTGACCTACGGCCGCTTTACTGGAATGTTTGTCAGTCTTGTCATCGAAACCAAGTTGCAACGCTTCATACCCGTCGACCTCATTGGTTCTGACTTGGGTAACCACACATGGACCTGCCTCGATGACGGTACACGGAATGTTCTTTCCGTTCTCGTCGAAGATGCTGGTCATGCCGATTTTTCTACCAATTAACCCAGACATAAAAACTAATTAATTATTAAACATTATTTTAAAAGTAGCGGATAGCCACTTTTTAGAGCGTGCAAATATAGAGACTTATAATCAGTAAACAAAACTAAATCAGCAGGTTTTCTCCATTTTCTTTCAAAAACACAAAAACCCGCCGCGGCAGGGGCTGGCAGGCCATAAAATAAGCGGGATTGCACGCTCCGGAGAGCATCAAGCCTCCTATTGAAATCGATGTTCTAGCCCGGATCGAAGCGGCAGCCTTTTGACGTCGGCGCCCCTTCTTTGCCGCTGGCGACGGCGACGCGAGGAGCCGGATGGCGGCGTTGCAAAGAAGGCGCTGGCGGAAAAAGCTATAGCGGAGAGCCGGATTAGCTTCTGAAAAATAACATTCCCCACACACTGCGACTACAAAAATTTAACAAAATATGCGGTTTTCCCGCACGGAAAATTGCGTCGCGTTTCGTAAGGGATGCATCCGCCCCTTCCCTGAAGGTAAAATACAAATTCCGGAAATACGGGAAGTACGGGAAAACCGCGTATTTTGTTAAAACCGCCGTTTTACCTTGGTTAGTCCTAAAAACAAAATGACCGGAACAAGTCCGGCCATTTTTATACAGCAATGTGTTTTATCACACTTTGATCTCTACCTCAACACCGCTTGGAAGCTCCAGCTTCATAAGCGCGTCGATGGTTTTGGAAGACGATGAATAGATGTCGATCAGTCTTTTGTATGACATCACTTCAAACTGCTCACGCGACTTCTTATTTACGTGCGGCGAACGCAACACGGTAAAGATCTTTTTGTTGGTCGGCAACGGAATAGGGCCTGTAACCACAGCTCCGGTACTCTTAACCGTTTTTACGATCTTCTCGGACGATTTGTCGACGAGCATGTGATCGTACGATTTCAGTTTTATTCTGATTTTCTGACTCATGTTCTTTTAATTAAGCGTTACCTTTTGCTTTCTTGATTACAGCCTCCGAAATGTTAGACGGCGTTTCTTCATAATGGTCAAATTCCATTGTAGAAGTAGCGCGTCCGGAAGACAGGGTACGAAGCGTCGTTACGTAACCGAACATTTCAGCCAGCGGAACGAATGCTTTGATGACTTTCGCACCGTTACGGTCGCTCATGTCGTTCACTTGTCCGCGGCGACGGTTAAGGTCACCTACGATATCACCCATGTTTTCTTCCGGTGTGATGACTTCGAGCTTCATGATTGGCTCGAGGACTACGGCACCGGCCGCACGGCCTGATTCCTTGTAACCCATTTTCGCTGCCAATTCGAAGGAAAGCGCATCGGAGTCAACCGGGTGGAACGATCCGTCGAGGAGTGTTACTTTCAGGCTGTCTACCTCGTAACCGGCCAAAGGACCTTGTTTCATGGCTGCCTTGAATCCTTTCTCTACGGATGGAACGTATTCTTTCGGTACGTTACCACCTTTTACTTCGTTGACGAACTGGAGGCCGATGAAACCTTCGTCAGCCGGTTCGATACGGAATACGATATCCGCAAACTTACCACGACCACCTGTTTGTTTCTTGTAGACCTCACGGTGTTGTGCCGATTTGGTGAAGGCTTCTTTGTATTCTACCTGAGGCTCGCCCTGGTTTACTTCTACCTTGAACTCACGCTTCATACGGTCGATAAGGATGTCGAGGTGAAGCTCACCCATACCAGAAATGATGGTCTGGCCTGAAGCCTCATCCGTCTTCACCTGGAAGGTTGGATCCTCTTCCGCGAGTTTCGCAAGTGCCATACCCATCTTATCAACGTCGGCCTTTGTTTTAGGCTCGATCGCGATACCGATTACCGGAGCCGGGAAGTCCATCGATTCGAGTACGATTGGGTGCTTCTCGTCACACATGGTATCACCAGTCTTGATATCCTTGAAACCTACCGCAGCGCCGATGTCACCTGCCTCGATATACTCGATTGGGTTCTGCTTGTTAGCGTGCATCTGGTAGATACGGGAGATACGCTCTTTGTTTCCGGAACGCGTGTTCAGGATATAAGAACCTGCGTCAAGACGACCTGAGTACGCACGGAAGAATGCCAAGCGACCTACATAAGGGTCGGTAGCGATCTTGAACGCGAGGGCCGCGAATGGCTCTTTCACATCCGGCTTACGGAAAGCCGGCTCGTCTGTATCAGGGTTCGTACCTTCGATAGCTTCTTTGTCAAGTGGCGACGGAAGGTATTTACAAACCGCATCCAGCATGAACTGAACTCCTTTGTTTTTGAAAGAAGAACCACACAGCATCGGGATGATCGACATATCGATTGTCGCTTTGCGAAGTGCTGCGTTGATTTCGTCTTCGGTAATGGAGTTTTCGTCTTCGAAGAATTTCTCCATCAGGTTTTCGTCATACTCGGCAACGGCCTCGATCAGTTGCGCACGAAGTTCGTGTGCTTCTGCTTTCAGGTCCTCAGGAATTTCGATTACGTCGAATGTAGCGCCCTGAGTAGCCTCGTGCCAAACAATGGCCTGGTTCTTCACGAGATCCACGACACCTTTGAAATCTTCTTCGTCACCAATCGGAAGAACGATTGGCACGGCGTTCGATTTCAACATGTCGCGCACCTGCTGGCACACAGCCTGGAAGTTCGATCCCTGACGGTCCATCTTGTTGACGAAGCCCATACGAGGCACTTTATAGTTGTCAGCAAGCCTCCAGTTCGTCTCCGACTGTGGCTCAACGCCGTCAACCGCAGAGAAAAGGAATACGAGTCCGTCGAGAACACGAAGCGAACGGTTCACCTCTACGGTGAAGTCAACGTGCCCCGGGGTATCGATGATGTTGAAGTGGTACGATTTTGCGTCTGGAGTTGGTTTGCCCTGTTGCGTTGGGAATGTCCACTCGCAAGTCGTCGCAGCAGAGGTAATGGTGATACCACGCTCCTGCTCCTGCGCCATCCAGTCCATCGTTGCGGCACCATCGTGCACCTCTCCGATTTTGTGTGATTTACCGGTGTAAAAAAGGATACGCTCCGTAGTCGTCGTCTTTCCGGCGTCGATGTGGGCGGCGATCCCGATATTCCTGGTGTAATTTAAGTCTCTTGCCATTTTGGGTGATTAGAATCTAAAGTGAGAGAATGCTTTGTTTGCTTCCGCCATTTTGTGCGTATCCATACGCTTCTTAACAGCGGCGCCTTCCTCGCGGGCAGCGGCCAGGATCTCGTTTGCCAGTCTCTGGGCCATTGACTTCTCATTTCTTCTACGAGCGTAGAGGATCAGCCATTTCATGGCTACGGAAATTTTACGGTCCGGACGAATCTGCATCGGGATCTGGAACGTCGCACCACCTACACGGCGGCTACGCACCTCTACGTGAGGCATGACGTTGTTGAGAGCATCTTTCCACAAGTCGAGTGCGGTTTTCTCATCATTGTTCTTCTTGCCTTCTACGATATCAAGTGCGTCGTAGAAAACGGTAAAGGCTACGGATTTTTTACCGTCCCACATGAGGTTGTTCACGAACCGGGTGACCAACTGATCATTGAACTTTGGATCTGGTAAAAGAGGTCTTTTTTTGGCCTGTCTTTTTCTCATTTCTTTGCTTTTTTGTCGGATGTCGTTATTGCCTGTCGGACTTACCGTCTTCCGGACGTTCGGACTGTTCCGGCGTTAATTACTTTTTAGCTTCTTTTGGGCGTTTTGCACCATACTTGGAGCGACGTTGCGTACGGCCGGCTACACCTGATGTATCAAGTGCACCACGGACGATGTGATAACGAACTCCCGGTAGGTCTTTTACCCTTCCGCCCCTGACTAATACTATCGAGTGCTCTTGGAGGTTGTGCCCTTCACCAGGGATGTAAGCGTTCACTTCGTTACCATTGGTAAGACGAACCCGCGCTACTTTACGCATAGCGGAATTCGGCTTCTTAGGCGTCGTAGTGTAAACACGCGTACAAACTCCCCTTCTCTGAGGGCAGGCATCCAAAGCAATAGATTTGCTCTTCTTAGTCATCTGAGCCCTTCCGGTTCTTACTAATTGCTGAATTGTTGGCATAATGTACTGCTAATAATTACTATTGGTTATAAAATCCCCATTTTACGGGGTTGCAAATGTAAGGATAATTTTGAATGAAACAAATGGTAAAACATTAATTTTCAAGCTCGTGTTTCGGCAGTGCCAACGGTATATGAAAAAGGGGTTAACTTGCGTTCCTATACAAATACGTTACGTGCGACGACTCTTCTTTTTTGCGGCCCTGTTTTTTTTGCTGCCCGCGTCGGCGCAACGCATAGCGCTTACCCTTACGACCGATACACCGAACAACCAGCGCATCCTCGATTCGATTTCGTATCGCAAACAGCACCCCAATCTGCGCTCGGTGAACCGGGAACTCGAGACGGTGTCGGAGCAACTGACGCGCGTTGGTTTTATCGAAAATGAGATCCAAAGCCGGACGCGCCCAACGGACTCTGCGATGAGCATTGTATTTCGACTGGGGCCGCGCACGAAAGAACTCCTTATATATATAGGTGCATCGGAACGGGAAACGATTCGCGAGATCCTTCCCCTAACCGAAAAAGAAACGGTTCCGTTTGCAGAATCAGAAAACCGCCTCACGCAGTGGCTCGCTGCCTTTGAACGCAATGGTTACCCACTGGCGCGTTTGCAATTGCGCCATTTCCGGCGGGAAGGGAGCGCACTGGCAGCCGATCTATGGATCGACCGGGGCGACCGGCGAAGCGTCAATGCGATTGTGGTCAATGGCTACGACCAATTTCCGGCCGGACACAAAGCAAGCGTGGAGCGAACGTTCCGTAACAAACCGCTGACGCGCGACAACCTGGCGGCGCTGAAAACCGAATTTGATAAATTTCGCTTCGTGACCCAAACACGGTATCCGGAAATACTATTTGCGAAGGACACAACCAAGGTATACGTATATGTCGAAAAGGCGAAAGCCAACCGATTCGAAGGCTTTTTAGGATTTTCAAACGACGAGGACCGCAACGTCCGCTTCAATGGCTATCTCGACCTGCAACTAACCAACCTGCTGAATTCAGGCGAGGAGTTTGCGCTGTATTGGAAAAGCGACGGCAACCAGCAGCGCACGTTCAATGCGTCGTTGGAATTGCCTTATATCTTCCGTTCGCGATTGGGGTTACGAATGTCGTTGAACATCTTTCGGCAGGATAGCACCTTCCAGACGACAAAAACCTCTTTGGAAGCCGGTTACCTTTTCCGACATAACCTCCGCGGGTATCTCGGTTATCAATCCGCCGAGTCGAGTGATATCCAAAACCAGAATACGACGACCCTTAGCGATTTCAACAACCGATTCCTGACAGGTTCCTTTGAGTTCCTGGACCTACGCACCTCCGACTTCCTGTTCCCTGAGCGATCGCGGGTACAGTTGAAGGCCGGAACCGGCTCAAGGGAAGCGAAAACCGCGACGGAAGGGCAGTATTTCATCACATTGGATGCGTTTCATTCCTTTTATCTCAATGAGAAAAACAGCCTTTTCATACGAACGCAGGACTACTTCCTTCAAAGCAGTAACTACATCCTAAACGAACTGTACCGGTTCGGCGGCATCAACTCGATACGCGGATTTAATGAGAACAGTCTTCAGGGACAACTGTTTACGAGCATACTCAGCGAATATCGGTATATAGTAGGGTCGTCGTTATACCTCCATTCTGTTCTTGATTATGGGTATTACCGCGACGAAACGTCCGGAAACAACGGTAAACTGTTAGGAATCGGGCTCGGTGCGGGGATTTTAACACGGAATGGCCTTTTGCGAATCACCTACGCGAACGGCACGGCTAATGGGCAGCAAATCAGGCTATCAAACTCAATCGTGCATATAAGTTTTAAGACGATTTTCTAAAGTTTTTAAGATTTCCTTATACTTTCGACCCAAACCCCTTTCTTTTCTTAACATATTATTTCATATATTTGGTTTTATAACTAAATCATACAATATGAAATCTCGACTAACAAATTACGTAGCATTACTCTTGCTGCTCTGCGTCCAGGTGGCGATAGCGCAGCAAAGGACGGTGGCGGGAACTGTTACCGACGGCAATGGATTGCCGATGCCGGGCGTAAGTGTGCTCATTCAGGGCACGCAGACCGGCACGCAAACCGATCTCGACGGTAAGTACTCCATTTCCGCAGCGCCGACCGACACGCTTGTGTTTTCATTTATTGGAATGCAGACACAGACACAGAAGGCTTCCTCTACGACATTGAACGTGAAGATGGTGGATTCAGCCGTTGAACTGGAAGGTGTGGTGGTAACCGCGCTTGGTGTAAAGCGCGAGAAAAAAGCGCTTGGCTATGCCGCAACTACCATTAAGAGCGATCAACTGACCCAAGTGATAAACTCGAACCCGCTTGAGTCCTTATCCGGCAAAATCGCCGGTGTGGATATTGCTGCACCCGCGCAACCCGGAGCCACCGCTAAGGTTATCGTTCGCGGTATCAGTTCAATCACGCAGTCCAACCAACCGCTTTATGTGATAGATGGCACCCCACTGAACAACAGTTTCACAGGCAACGGAACCACGGATCGTTCGTACGACGCAGGTAGTGGTATCAACGATATCGATCCGAACAGCATCGAATCGATGACCTTCCTGAAGGGCGCTGCGGCTTCGGCACTTTATGGTTCGAGGGCGTCAAATGGTGTTATCATCATTACCACTAAAAAGGGAAAACGCCAGTCTAAAATCAATGTCGACTTTGTTTCATCGCTTGAGATGAGCGAAGTGGCCCGCACCACACACATGCAAAACAAATTCGGGCAGGGTTGGAATGGTCTTGGCTATTCTGCCCTGTCGTCAGGACTCGGACCCAGTAACGAGAACGGCTCATGGGGTCCGGCGTTCAACGGCGAGGTCCGTCCATGGGGCACAGTGTATAACAATTCGCAGCAAATCAAGCCGTATGTGGCGCTCGAAGACAATGTTCGCGATTTCTATGACGTCGGAGTGCTGTATACCAACTCCGTCAACGTAAGCGGTGGTAATGATTTCGCAGACTTCAGCCTGAATTTCACCGATTTCAACAGCGATGGGATTGTGCCTACGAAAACCGATCAATACCTGAAAAGGACGCTGTCATTCAATGGTGGCATTTCGTCAGGTAAGTTGTCGGCAAGAGCGACCATTAATTACAACCAAAAGGAGCAAAATGTAGTTAATACAGGCCAAGGCGATGACGCCGGCGAGGGTTCAACCCTGCAACAGGACCTGATGCAGATCCCACGCGACGTAAGCATCGTTGATTTGCGGGATTACATGAATAATCCTTTCAACAGCCCTAGTTATTACTTCACTCCTTATGCCGCGAACCCTTGGTTTTCCATCAATGAAAACTCAACAAAGGTGACAGGCAACAACATCTACGGCAACGTCAATCTTAACTATAAGATCAATGACGAATTCTCGGCGACATGGCAGGTGGGCGGAAACTATCGAAACGAAAGCATCAAAAGTTATGGCGCCGTAGTTGATTACCTGGAAGGATCGGCTCAGGATCTAGCGGCAACGAATCGCGTAGCCGGTGGGGTTACAGAGCAACGCATAGAACGGAGTGAATTCGATACCTTTTTCAACCTGAACTATGCAACGGATTTCTCCGACAATCTCAAACTCAACGCGTTTGTGGGTACTACTCTCAACCGCCGGGAGACCAATTCGTTATCTGCGTCCATTACCGGGCTTGATGTCCCAAACTTCTATGAGATAACAAATAGCGCCTTCCCGCCAACTGTTAGCCAAAGCAATTCAATTCGCAAAACCGCGGCTGTATACGCACAGGGAGAACTTTCTTATAAGAGCAAGTACTTCCTGACGGCTAGTGTTAGGCGGGATATCACCTCGACGTTACCAATTGGAAACAATACGTATATCTACCCCGCGTTATCAGCCAGCGTAATCCTCACCGAAAAAGGCAACGACTTCTTCAAAGTCAGAGCTAGTATCGCACAGGTAGCAAACGACACCGAACCTTATTTTACCAGTACCGCAATGAACACAGGTAGCGCCGCGGCCTTTTTTGGCACGATACTCGCGCCTTTCGGTGGAGTGAACTTTTATGAGTTGAGTAACAGGTTGGGGAACCCGGACCTGAAACCGGAAAGAACCACTGAAAGTGAACTTGGTATTGAGGGCAGCTGGTTCAGCGGACGTCTCACTTGGGACGCTTCGGTGTATTACAGTAAAACAAAAGACCTATTGGTATTGCAATCCCTTGATCCGTCGACTGGCTATACAGCACGGATGGGGAACGTAGCAGATTTGTCGAACAAAGGAGTCGAGCTTGCATTGGGCATTACGCCGGTTAAGACCAACGACTTCAACTGGACGCTAAACTATACGTTCACCAAGAACCTGAATGAAGTAGAAAGCGTCGTGGGTGGCGGGAAAACGTTGCTCAATAACGCTTATGGCGTCAATTTCTATGCGGAAGAAGGACAACCGGTAGGGACTTTCTACGCACGGGTACCCTTGAAAAATGACGCTGGACAGTATATCGTAAATCCCGACACGGGCTACTACGTAGTGTCAGACGAGGAACAACGTATCGGTGACAGCCAACGCGATTTCATAATGGGATTGCAGAACACGATCCGATATAAGAATTTCGCCCTTTCATTTGCCTTTGATTGGAAGCAAGGTGGAGAAATGTATTCTTATACCAAGCGTCTAAACCAATTTGTAGGAAATGGAATCGAAACAATCTACAATGACCGTAACACGTTCATTATACCGAATTCTGTGGTGGATAATGGCGATGGGACCTTCTCTGAAAACACCACCCCAATATCGCTCGAGAATGTCACCAATTTCTGGGGTAACACTACAAACAACCCCGGAATCGAACAAGGCCACGTAATCGACAAGACGTTCGTCCGTCTTCGTGATATCAGCCTTTATTACACCTTCTCAACAAAAATATCCGACAAGCTGGGCCTGACAAAGCTGCAACTTGGGTTATACGGTAAGAACCTCTTTATGTGGACGCCGGGTGAGAACCCATATGTCGACCCTGAAGTATCAACATTCGGTAACGATGTCGCAAGTGAATTCGGCGAATTTGGTTCGAATCCTTCTCAAAGAGCATATGGTGCGACATTAAAACTCTCTTTCTAAAAAATTGTATCATGAAAAAAATATTTGCAACCTTGGCAGTTACGTCGCTCTTCCTTTCCTGTAGCGACAAAGACTTCGACATTAACCGCGACCCGGACTCGCTTACGCCCGACGGCATCGCTCTCAAATCTGAGCTGCCAGCGGGGATAGTAGGCCTGGCCGGTGCACAGGGGTCGTATTACGCCTTGATTGGCGGTTTCTGGTCGCAGCATTTCACGCAAGGAAATTCATCGAACCAGTATAAGGAAATCGACGACTACTCGATTGGCACAAATGACTACACCGGAGGATGGGCCGCGATGTACGACGCCCTCAACGACATCCGGAACGTCAAGAGAATAGCGAATGAGCAGGAGAACTGGAATTATTACCTGATCGCATCCGTTTTGGAAGCGCAGGCCAACCAGATCCTTGTCGATTTCTATGATCAAATTCCTTACACCGAAGCCAATCAGGGCGCGGCAAACCTGCAACCGAAATTCGACAGTGCCGAAATGGTGTACGATGCAATGGTCGCCAGCCTAAAGGAGGCACTCTCCAAAGACCTGTCGGCATCAGCGGGTACTGCTCCGGCAGCGGACGACCTCGTGTTTGGTGGCCAAATGTCTAATTGGACGGCCTACGCTAATTCACTTTTGCTGAAGTTGTATCTGCGCCAGACTGAGGTCCGTCCGGACGTAGCTTCTGCAGGTGTTGCGGAGCTTTTGGCTTCTGGTGCTGAGTTTCTCGATGTTGACGCGGCTGTTACGCAGTTCGTCGATGCGCCTGATCGAAGCAACCCACTTTATGAGTCCGACCGACGTCAGCTGAACACCGGCATTAACATCAGGGCAAGCCGAACACTGTTCTCTTATCTTGATGACAATGGGGATCCAAGGATGTCGGATTACTATGAAGCAGGCGGCCCGTTGAACCAAGGCGACTTCAATAATACAGGCGCGCAGAGTGCATTCGCGGTTATCAAACTAAGCGCGACAACACCTGTATATTTTATGAGTCGGGAAGAAAGCCTGTTTCTTCAGGCAGAGGCATTTGAGCGCTATGCTGGTGGAGCCGGTGCCAAAGCAGCCTATGACGAAGGCGTTGTGGAAATGATGGACAAATACGATTACAACGGCAGCGTTTTTGTAGCGCCAGGCGGCGCATATGAGTACCCGTCAGCAGGATCATTTGCTGAAAAGTTGGAAGCTATTATTACACAGAAATGGACCAGCTTCTTCCCTGGCAACGGTTTTGAAGGTTTCTTTGAACAGAATCGTACCGGATATCCGCGCATATCACCGGTACCCCAAACCGATGAAGACTACGTTCCCGGCGAATTCGCCTACTCTGTCAACGGTACTACCGGAGGCCAGTTTCCAAAACGTCTTGTGTTTCCAAGCACGGTGACTTCTACTAATCAAAATGCACCTGCGCTGTTGCCGGTTACGACACCGGTTTGGTGGGATGCCAATTAAATAACTTGAACGATGAAAAAGCTAATCATACTACCATTGTTTTCTTTGTTGTTTCTCTCGTGTTCCGAGGATTCAACCGGAGGCGTTTCCCGGGTAACCTTTTACCCGAACCTATCCTTAAACGGTGAACGCGTTGTCGTTTTGACCGAGGGTGATGCCTATACAGACCCAGGAGCCGTCGCCGATGCAAACGGAGAGGCCCTGGATGTTACCACAACAGGATCGGTGAATCCAAATACGGTTGGCGTATACAAAACCGTCTATGAAGCCTTCAATGAAGACGGATTCTCAGCTTCGGTAACACGCACCGTAATCGTTTTGAGCGCTGCACCAAGCGCTATCAATCTGGAAGGTACCTTCTATCGCAACGGAAATGCGGCGAACGTCACCCGCCTTGGCGACCGCATCTACCGAACCGACAATGCAACGGGCTACACCGCAGGCAACGAAAACAACCTGAACATGGTGTTTTACAACCTAGACGACGAACGGTTATATGCACCCTTTCAGGAAAACGTTTCAGAAACCGGCATCAATGCAGAAAGTAACATCGGGACAATTATCGATGAAGACCACTGGAACTGGGTAATCTACGCTTCAGGTTTCTTCGGCACTGCCGTTCGTAATTTTTCGAGATAAACTAAACAGTAAAGAACATGAAAATTAGAAATATAGCAGGACTTCTGGCGTTTTCATTTGTTGCCTTCACGATGCAGTCGTGTGACGAGGTCGGCGACACGAATCCAGGAGGCACAAAGACCCAAAAATTCGCGGGCGACTGGCACATCGTTGCTTACGAACCGGACGGTGCGACGCCCGCTTTCGGAGGCGGATACGAACTTTACTCCACTTACAACGCGGCGTCAAATGACGAAAACTTCTGGATTGACGATCACGATGCGTTTATGGAAATCAAATCAAAAGTCCAGGCAACCGACTTCACTAATCTGTCCTTTTCAGGGCAACCCGACGCTGAAGAACTCTACACCGGCGGCACGGTTCACGTAACAAATGGTAAGATCTTCAAAAATGGCGGTACATCGTTCGGCGGACACGTCGTAGACAGTATCTACTTCGAAGCGGAATTCGACTGGGACCCAGGAACGGTTTACAAATTCGGAGGCCACAAACGCACCGGATTCCTAGAAGACGAGTTGTAGTACAACTTGTTCATCCAACCCAAAACCACCGGCACTCCCGGTGGTTTTTTTATAGTACTTTTGCCAAATGGAAAACCAACACCAGATTTTCGGTATCCGTGCCATCATGGAAGCCGTTCGCGCGGGAAAGCCGGTAGACAAAGTCTTCATTCAAAAAGAAGCGTCGGGCGACCTCATGCGGGAACTGCTCAAGACGCTCAAGCAACACCATATCAACTTCAGCTACGTTCCAGCCGAGAAATTGAATCGTCTCACTTCTTTGAACCATCAGGGAGCTGTAGCGCAAATTGCACCTGTCGCTTTCCACGATCTCGAAACGCTGATTGAAACCGTGTTGGAAAGTGGAAGCACGCCTCTTTTCCTACTACTGGACCAACTGTCAGACGCCCGGAATTTCGGTGCCATCATCCGAACGGCGGAATGTACGGGAGTAAACGGAATCATCATTTCCTCCTCTGGCGCAGCACCTGTTAATGGCGATACCGTCAAAACGTCAGCCGGTGCCGTTTTTAATGTTCCTATTTCAAAGGTCGACCATATTAAAGACGCCGTTTTTATGCTCCAGGCATCCGGGATCCGCACCGTCGCGGCTACAGAAAAAACCGATCAGGACGTATATGACGCCAATCTCACCGGTCCGTTGGCCATCATCATGGGATCAGAGGATCGCGGCATCAATCCGTCTGTCTTGAAAATAGTAGATGAGAAAGTGAAACTACCGTTGTTCGGCACCATTGGCTCGCTTAACGTATCTGTGGCATGTGGCGCCATATTGTATGAAGCCGTGCGGCAACGACGTTAATCCTCCCCTCTTTCTTTATCCATCGGGATGAAGTGGTAGCGAATACCTGGTTGAAGCTCCTCCTCGACTGGCTCGGGCTCTGGCGGAGGTGGATTGACAAAATTACCCTGCTCATCAAAGCGCTGCATGAATTTGTCGTTCGACGGATCGTAATCCGGCCGTTGCCATTCAAACAACAGGTCATCGTGATAGTTCGGCGTCCGGAATAGCACGGCAAAGGCGAACCCACTGATCATACCGCCTAAATGGGCTTCCCACGACACGGCCTCGTCGATGCCGGGAAACATATACCATATGAGTCCTCCATACATTAACACTACCGCAAACGATAAGGCTACCAGCCGGTAATACTGTGTCATCAGACCTTTGAAAAAGATGAAGCCCACGAGCACATATACCAAACCGCTGGCCCCGATATGATAGGAATCCCGGCCGATAACCCAGGTGATGAAGCCGGATAACAGGATACCAAAAAGCAATACCTTAAGCGAGAGCCTTCTGTAAAAATAGACCAACGCGGCAATCAGAATAAGTAAAGGAGGCGTATTACTCGCGATGTGCCCCAGGTTTCCGTGTAAGAACGGACTGAATACAATTCCGGGAAGGCCGCTCCAATGACGTGGCAAGATGCCCAGGAAATCAAAAGAGTGATGGAGCGTCGATTGTAACCCAAAAACGAACCACATCGGCACTACTACCAACAGCGGCAACAGGTAAACCGACGGGGAAAATTGGAAGTGACGACCGTCGTCCATATCGATTATTTTTCTCAGCGCCTGTCAAATATCCCACCAAATTACAAAAACGGTAAAAATGGCAGATATCCTGTTTTTGGTTACCACCAATTCCGTCAAAGTAGTCCACAAAATCTCAAACCGTGTACCTTTGTAACTATGGAAGCGCCTTTAGCAGAACGTATACGACCCAAGCGACTCGAAGACTACATCAGTCAGTTACATCTGGTAGGACCAGAAGGATCCCTCACCCAACAAATCGCGCGGGGTTTTATTCCGTCGCTTATTTTCTGGGGACCTCCGGGAACGGGTAAAACCACACTGGCCCAGATTATTGCCGAAGAATCGAAGCGGCCGTTTTACATCCTTAGTGCCATCAATTCAGGCGTAAAAGACGTTCGCGAGGTTATTGATAAAGCCAAGCAGGCTGGTGGACTTTTTACGGCCAAGAACCCAATTTTGTTCATCGACGAGATCCATCGCTTCAGTAAATCGCAACAGGATTCCCTTTTGGCCGCTGTTGAAAAAGGATGGGTAACCCTTATCGGGGCGACCACCGAAAATCCGAGCTTTGAAGTGATTCCCGCTTTGCTGTCGCGTTGTCAGGTATACATCCTCAACCCGTTCTCGAAAGACGACCTGAATGCTCTCCTGAATCGTGCCATCGAAAAAGACAACGTACTGGCTTCGCGTAACATCGATTTGCAGGAAACAGAAGCCCTATTGCGTCTTTCAGGTGGAGACGGACGCAAACTTCTCAATATCTTTGAATTGGTGGTCAACGCCACTCCGGGCGACCGCGTAGTCGTTACGAATGAGACCGTCATGCAGCTTGCGCAACAGAATACGGTTTTGTATGATAAAACAGGCGAACAACACTATGACATCATATCGGCCTTTATTAAATCGATGCGCGGAAGCGACCCAAATGGGGCCGTGTATTGGCTTGCGCGGATGATTGAAGGTGGGGAAGATGTGAAGTTCATCGCCCGCCGGATGTTGATTTTAGCGAGTGAGGATATCGGGAATGCCAATCCGACGGCGCTGGTCATAGCGAACAATACCTTCCAGGCGGTCACGACTATTGGATATCCGGAAAGTCGTATCCTGCTCAGCCAATGTGCCGTTTACCTGGCCACGTCCCCAAAAAGCAACGCCACCTATATGGCCATAGGAGCGGCGCAACAAGCCGTTCGACAGCAGGGTGACCTTCCGGTACCGTTGCATCTGCGAAACGCTCCTACCAAACTTATGAAAGAATTGGGGTATGGAGATGACTATAAATACGCCCATGATTTTGCGCATAACTTCGCCGAACAGGAGTTCCTGCCGGAAGCACTGTCCGGGACGGTTTTCTACGAACCCGGGGATAACTCGAGAGAGAAGCAGACCCGGGAGTTCCTCCGCAACCGCTGGAAAGACAAATACGGTTACTAAAAGGTATAGTCGACGGAAAACTCCTCTGAATACAGCGTCCCGTTACGGTAGTATTCGAAAAACCACTTGCCGTTTTTATTTAGGAATACACCACTGTCGCCGTTTCGCGAAGCCGTGTATATTTTTGGATCTGATGTCTTGAGGATTTTTAACGCAATCTTTGAGGTGTTGCCGTCAATAATCAGATAACCCGACGCGAGCGGCTCAACAGTATACGTCGTCTTGGACGTAGTGGTATCGGACTGGACAGGGTTGGAAGTAACGACCGGAGTAGCTGCGACCGGAGCGACTGGCTTTGATACGGCAACCGGCTGTGGTTCAGGTGTAACATCCTGTTTTTTACCCGTATAGGTGTAATGCAACTCCTTTACCGATTCAAAAGCCTTCGCAAGTGCTTCCTGATAGCCTTTTTCATACGACTTTTCCTTGCTGTTACCCTCTTTACTTTCGAAAATAACTGCGTTTCGACAATCCCTAAGGAGCACTTTGACCTTTATAGTAAGTAACGACTTGACTTTCACAATGTCGATGAACAGGTTATCGCAACGGTGGTTCACCTGATTGTCGGTCATGAGCGATTCGTGCACCGCCTCAAAGCCTGCTTCCGTGAGGTATTTTTTGGCAAGCGTGTTCAGTCTGTATTGATTGGTTTCGGACTGTAGCTCGAATCGACTTGGAATCACGACATAACGATATTCATTTACGGATTGCGCATACGATAATCCGGTAAGTAACAATGAAATCAAAAAGGCTAACTTCTTCATAATTAAAAAATAGTTTGGAGTTCGGACAGGTGCCGAATCGTTTGAAACCCGCTTTGAGACGCGGCGTTCTCGTAAGGAGAAAAATGTATGGGATGCAGGCCGGCTCCTGATGCTCCTTTGACGTCCGCAACCAGGCTATCACCAATCATGACACTGGCAGATGCGTGGGTGCCCGCTTTTTCAAGGGCATATTCGAATATGGTCGGATCCGGTTTCTTCGCGCCTGCCATTTCAGAGTCGGTTATCGTAGTAAAAAAAGGCTGGAGTCCGGAATTAGCCATCTTTTTCTTCTGCACGTGACTAAAACCATTTGTGATTATGTGCAACCGGTACTTGTCTTTAAGATAGTGTAAGGTGTCGATGGCGCCGTCAAACAGATGATTGTGTTCCGGGAGGTGGTCGATGTAGGCCTCCGCCAGCGTGTGCAGCACATCGTTTGCATGACACATCCCAAAACGCTCGAAGGTAGAACGCAAACGTCCGTATCGAAGTTCCTCGATCGTAATCAGGTTTTGCTCGTAGCGGTTCCAATAATCAGAGTTAATGAGAGTGTAGTGTCCGAGGAAAGTCTCCAAATCGACGTCAATCCCATGTTTTGTAAAGACCTTATCGAAGGCAAGTGCCGAATTTCGGTCAAAATCCCACAGCGTATGATCGAGATCGAAGAAAATATCCGTAATGGTGGCTCTGTGCATCTGGCAAATGTCGTGAAGTTTTGGCAAAAACAGGTGTCCGGATTTCCAATTAACTAAAGTAACCCTTCATCGGAAAAGCTGAAGTGGCTTACTTCGGTAATGATGACGTGATCGAGCAACTTCACATCCAAATGCTCGCCTGCTGCTTTTAGCTTCCGGGTAATCTGTCGATCGGCATCGCTCGGCGTAAGCCCTCCCGACGGATGGTTGTGACATACAATTATAGAGGTGGCACCACACTGCACCGCCTGTTTGTAGACCAACCGCACGTCGACAAGCGTACCGGTTATCCCACCCTTGCTCAACTGCAATTTCGACAATACCTTATTGGCGTTATTGAGGTAAATAATCCAAAACTCTTCATGGGGCAACTCTCCTATTAGCGGACGCATCAACTCATATACCGAAAGGCTTGATGTTACTTTGTCGGTATCGGGTGACGATTCCGCCCTCCGTCTTTGGCCTAATTCGAGCGCCGCTATGATGGTAACTGCCTTGGCTTCTCCGATGCCACGAAACTCCTGTAGTTGCTTTAGCCCCATTTTGGCAAAGCGGGCGAGATTATTGCCTGACGCCGCCAGCAGCCGTTTACTCAGATCGACCGCTGTTTCATTCTGGCTACCGGTGCCGATTAGGATGGCCAGCAGTTCCGCATCCGACAACGCGGCTTTGCCTTTTAATAGGAGTTTCTCGCGTGGGCGGTCGTCTTCGGCCCAGGCGCGTATGGGGAAAAAAGATTGTTCAGACATATCAGCATTTTCCCGCAAGATAACACGGCTGACTGTTCCGAAAGTACGGGAAAACCGTATGAATTCTTAATTCTTTAGTAGGTCGCGGACGTCTTCAAATTTCAATCCGCCGTAGTTCCCGGAACTCATCAACAGCAACGCCACCGATTGACTTTGCATATCCAAACTGAAGAGAAACGAGCGAAACGCCTCGGGGTCCGTGTACACTAACAAATCCTCTCGCTGGAATGCCTCGGCAATTTGTGAGGCCGAAATGGGCGCCATCCGCTTGATGGCCAATGCATCCGGAGAATAGAACACCAAGGCTTCGTCTGCGGTGTCGAGCGCACCCTGATACTCCTTCAGGAACTCCGGATTGAGACTGCTGTAGGTGTGTAATTCCAGACAAGCCACCAATTTACGATCCGGATACTGTTGTTTGACAGCACGCGTGGTAGCCGTTACTTTACTGGGTGAATGTGCGAAGTCTTTATAGGCGATACTTCGGGTATTCTCCGCGATTTTCTCCAGTCGCTTGGAGGCACCACGGAAGGTAGCGATTGCCTCATAAAAGTCGGCTTCGTCCACCCCCATATTCTGGCAAATCCACTTCGCGCCGGCAAGGTTACTCAGGTTGTGGGCACCGAACACTTCGATGGGCATGTCTCCTTCCGGCGTGGCCAATAGTGTTTTCCCATCCCGAACCGTATACTCGGGTGTCTGATACGCGAGTTTTCGAATGGGATTGGTCGCCGCCTCAGCAATGCGCTTTACGACGGGGTCTTCTTCGTTATAGACCAGGATACCGCCATCTGTTAGGTGGGAAATAAAAATCTCGAACTGCTCGACATAGTTGTCGAAGGTAGGAAACACGTTGATATGATCCCAGGCGATGCCGGAAAGGAGGGCAATATTCGGTTTATAGAGGTGGAACTTTGGACGTCTGTCGATGGGAGACGACAGATATTCATCCCCTTCGAGTATCATAAAATCGTTCTCTTCGGTCAGATGCACCATATTGTCGAAGCCATCGAGTTGGGCGCCCACCATAAAGTCGACCTCAATACCATGAAACTTCATCACGTGGAGTATCATCGACGTGATGGTCGTCTTACCATGGGAGCCGCCGATTACCACCCGCGTCTTGTTTTTCGATTGTTCATAAAGGAATTCCGGGTAGGAATAAATAGGCAATCCTAGTTCCTGGGCGCGAAGCAACTCGGGATTATCGGCTTTGGCATGCATACCCAGTATTACGGCATCGATTGTAGAATCAAGTTTCTCAGGAAACCAGCCGAGTTCTGCGGGCAGAAGTCCCTTTTTGGCCAAACGGCCTAGCGAAGGTTCAAAAATGGCATCATCTGAACCGGTAACTTTATACCCTTTATCATGAAGGGCCAGGGCCAAATTATGCATGGCGCTTCCGCCGATTGCAATGAAATGTGCGCGCATCAACTTTTCTTTAGGTTTTGGTACTCCAGAAGCACTTCTCTCGCCTTGTCAGGGCGTTTCAGGCGGTTTCTGTACAGATTGGCGAGCCGTTCGTAGGTCGTCCGTGACTTACCCACGGTGATGGCCGATCGATAATAACTCTCCGCCTGGCTGTATCTTTTGAAGTATTCTGCTATGTGTCCTTTTGCGAGAAAACCGTCGACCGGCGACAGCTTTGCCAGTTCATTGGCATATCGTTGCGCCTTTCGTTCGCTTCCTCCCAATATACCCGGGACCTCGAGGTAGTAATCGATCAATGCCCATCTCGCCTCGATATGTTTTGGATTGAGTTCGATAGCGCGCAAAAAGGCATTCCGTAT
Organism: Flavobacteriaceae bacterium; assembly: GCA_027490305.1. GTDB lineage: Bacteria > Bacteroidota > Bacteroidia > Flavobacteriales > Flavobacteriaceae > Flavobacterium. The sequence goes on along the minus strand of JAIXYI010000015.1, from coordinate 59,806 downwards.
GTCGTCAAGCATAGACAGCGCCGCGAATTTGTTGCTGTCTTTGGCAATCATACCCATTACACCACCATATTTGTATTGGTAGTCAGCATTCAGGGGTTGCAAAGTCCGTAGTTTACTGTAATATGAAAGGGCTTCGGGCCATTGCTTTTGGTAACCTGCGATGTCGCCCAACATCTCGATAGCATCTAACCTATTGGGTTCATCATTCAGTACCGCCTTAGCCAGGGTCTCTGCCCGTTGGTAGTCGCCTGCCTGCACGCAACGTTGCGCTTTCTCCAAACGTGATTGGGAGAAACCGCAGACGGCAAACAGCAAACAAACAGCAAGCATTTTCATAAGCATGGGCCTTACGGTCAAAAATACCAAAAAAAAAACGGGATAGGCATAAAAAAACCCGGCAATGATTGCCGGGTTTCATTCATATCAAACTTGCGCAGATTACTGTGCAGGCATAATGACGTTGGTTCCTGTCCAGAAGTTACCCAAAACCGGCCCGTTAGCAGAGCCGCTACGGGCATCAACAGAATAGTCAAGTGTAATTGTCATCGTATCCTCATCATATACGCCGAGTGCAGAATAGGTTACAAAGTTAGCACCGGACATACGGGTGTATGTAGGCTTCACCTCCACAGTGCCCGTAGTCGCACCATCGAAATCAGGTGTAAACAATAAATCAAAAGTTGTTCCAGCAATCATACTAGGAACCCCTCCTAAGTTATTATCCACACGAAGGATGTCGCAGGTTCCGTCTGGAGTAACAGCTCCAGTACCCGGAGTAATTCCGTAACCAACATCCTCCACATCCAGATCACCAACCCAAATAGTATACTTAGATGGGCAATCGTCATTTACAATACTAACCGTCTTCTGATACGTTCCTATGTCACCGGAAAGACCAAGAACAATGTCAGGAGCCGAAGTTCCAGAGATAGAAAGCACAAAGGTCTTAGCCTCGCCAAAATCGGTGTTATCAACGATGCTGAAACTTGCTACAGCCTCGGTTTCACCAGCAGGGATGGTCACAGTGGTCGTAAGCAAATTAAAGTCTGCTCCGCTTACAGCTTCCCCATTCGTAGTGGAAAGGTTTACTGTCACGTCCTCAGTACGAGGTACGGACAAATGTACCGGAACAGTAACGGTTCCAGCGTTCTCAAATACACTGAGACGCTCTTCTCCGCCGTTCTCAAAGGTAACGAAATCGCCACCAGAATAGATTATGCGATCTTCCTCGCAGCTAACCAGCGTCGCTGCGAACAGCGCTACCAGACAGGATTTAATTAGAAACTTTTTCATCTTAATATAGCATTTTATTAATTACCAGTAACCGAGTAACCAGGATTCTGTTGTGAACGAATCGTAGGGTTAGCAGACAATTCGTCGGAAGGAATCGGCATAGTGAATCGATAGTCGCTTGTACTCAAAGTACATGCACCATTGATGGCACAGTCAAGCGGATTACGAACGATGTCAACACCTGCGCGTGCGCCCAGACGCTTGAGGTCAAGATAGCGGTGCCCTTCGAAACAAAGCTCGATTCTCCGTTGCTTCAAAATCTCGGCATAAGCTGCCTGCGCAGTTGCAGGTACAGCGATAACCGGTGCATTGTTGCGGAAACGCGCTGCGTTGATAGTCTGAAGTGTAGTTGCTACACCAGCCAAATCCCCCGAGGCAGCTTGTGCCTCAGCTTTCAGGAACACCATTTCAGAGGTGCGGAAAATCTTCAAGTCGTTGAGGAGGTTAATACCTGCCGAACCCGTGTACTTACCAATCGCATAAACACCATTGTTAGGTAAATCCGGACTGTTTGTACTTGTAGGGTGAACGAACGCATTAAAACGGACATCTCCCGGAACATTCAACAAGTTAAACAAATCGGTATTCATTTCATAAAAAGGAGAACCATCCGCAGTTGCATTAACAGATGCAAACGTACCCCCAACTTCCGCATCGCCCAAAACGCGATCCAACTTGAAAATGATTTCATCGCTGCCATTGGTAATATCCAAATCAGCCCACAATTTCATGTAGTTTGAATTTGCTGAAGTTACCGTAGCCGGTCCACCAGGTGATGTACCCGTACCACGCTGCGTCAAAGGATAATCTGCTATCAGCTCATTGGTTAAGGTAAGAACGGTATTGTAATCACCTCTGAAAGCGGCCATACGGGCACGAAACGCCTTTACGAAATCCGGAGAGATGAACTTATTATCCGCATTGTCTGCATTCGATGTTAAATCCGCAACATAGTCAAGATCGGAGTTAATCAAAGCAAAAACTTCCCCGTTTGTTACGCGTGGCAAGTACTCGCCAGTAACCGCAATGGGATGATCTCCTAAGATAACACCGAGCGCACTATCGTCCGTTAAATCCGTCGAGAAATAACACAATAATTTAAAATGCGCCCATGCTCTCAAAATATGCAATTGCGCAATTATATCTTTATACTGCGCAGTTTCATCATCACCAGTTGGGACAATAGTCTCAGCAGCCACGAGCGCACGATTCGCAAACATCAACATACGATAATACGAAAACCAAATTGACGAAGCGTCCCCGGAATTGGTGTTGAGGATAAATCCGTATTCCCCTTGGATAAGGCCTTGGCCACCGTTGGCATAACCGATACGAACTTCATCGGTAAAAACGGCATTGAAACCAATTTCCGTCTCACCGGGAACTACGCCGTAAACACCAACCAAACCCTGTTGAAGATCGTCTACGGTCTGGAAGGCAGTTTCAGGGTACAATTCACCGCCCTGCACGATGTCGATGGCGTCCTGGCACGAAAAAAGGGCCAACCCCATCAAAGCCAAAATAGTTACTTTAAACTTTTTCATTTTCTTTTTTTTTAAAATTCAATCTGCGCACCAAGTGAGATAATCTTTGGGGTAGGATATTGATATTGGTCAGATCCACGTGTACTCTCTGCATCCCAACCTCTCCACTTTGACCAAGTCACCAAGTTCTCAGCCTGAGCGAAGACTTTCAAGTTTTTGAGGAAAGTTTTATCGAGAAAACGCTTAGGGAAGTTATATCCAACTGTAAAATAACGGAGACGAACATAAGAGGCATCCTTTAAATAACGATCAGAATCTCCGTCAAGCGACAGGTTTGTAGCAGTAAGCGACGGCATGTCAGTCACGCGATTGTCAGGCGTCCACGCCCTCAGGATGTCGGTCGACTTGTTGAACACACCAATGTCGGTTGGATCCTGAACACCTTGCAGGTCGTAATCATAACGCCAAATGTCGGCAACATAAGAGAACTGAGCAGAGACGTAGAAATTATGGTAATCAATGTCAGCGCCGAAGCCTCCCTGGTACACAGGTATTGATGATTTACCTGTTAGCACACGATCCGCCGCACCATCCGGATTTTCAGTCAACTCGCCATCCTTGTTGTAAAACAAAAGGTTACCGGTAGCTGGGTTTACACCTGCGTAACGCACTAGGAACCACTCGTTGAGCACACGCCCTTCCTGAACAACAGAAAGACCATTATCTATAAGTCCACTAGGGGTTGCGATGTCTCCAATACGGTTGATGTTACGCGAGCCATTGAAACGCAACTTAACACTTAAGCCTTCTGGGTTAGAATCAGCCGGACGAATCAGGTCGTACGACAGCGTTACCTCGAGACCGCGGTTCCACATGTTACCAAAGTTGCCTGGGTAGCTGCCCCAACCACTGCTTAGTGGTGGTGTTAGGTCAAGGAACAAATCTGTAGTTTTCTTATAGTACCAATCAACCGTACCTACCAAACGATTGTCGAACATTTCGAAGTCTGTACCGATGTTGGTTTGCGTAACGGTCTCCCACTTAAGGTTTGGGTTAGCAGGGTTAGTTGGTGCTAAACCAGATGCGTTTTGGTACAATGCAGTAACCGTGTAAAGGTTTCGAGTGTTATTCAAAGCGTTATAAATTCCGTTCGCGATATCCTGGTTACCATTGGTGCCATAAGAAGCGCGGATTTTCAATTTGTTAATGAACGAACCCTGTAGGAACGCTTCTTTGTCAAGGTTCCAGCGACCGCTTACCGACCAGAAAGTACCCCACCGGTTAGAGTTGGCAAAGCGCGACGAAGCATCCCGACGAATCGTAGCACCCAAACCGAACCGCCCGTCGTAATCGTAATCAGCAACGGAAAAATACGAGAACAATCCAGCCTCGAGTTTTGAAGCACCGACCGTCGGCACGTTGAAATCATCATTCTCTGTGTCAGCGACGTAACCGGACCCACCGCCTGGGAATGACTGCTTTGGATCCAGACCATTCTGAGTATAACTAAATGAGTTGAAGTGGGATTTGTAATACTCCGTGAATGCCGTAACATCAAGCGTATGTTTACCCCACGACCTGTTATAGTTCAGACTTGTATTCGTGTTGAATGCTGCGTCGCGTTGGAAAGTCTGTGTTTGAAAACCAATTGCTTCGGTACCATTCTGAAACACGTATGAGTTGAATGCCTCGGGATCCTGGAATACGGTGGCAGTTTGCTGTGTGTAATCCAACCCTGAGTTCATACCCAAAGTAAAGTGCTTCGCGATTTTGTAGGATGCTTCGAAATACGCTACACCCTTCAATTCATCGATTTCGTTGGAAAAGGAATTCAACTTGTCGACCAAGAAAAGCGGCGTATAAGCCAGCGTACCCGCCAAAGGACCATTTACCGTATCTGTTGAGTCCGGGTCAAAAATCGTATCTGTCTGGTAGTCGGTCAGGGTCTGACGTCCGTTCACCCACATGCTAGGAGAGATGTAAGGCAAGCCATTGTTCGCACCAACCAGGTAGTTTTGGTTTACGCCACCAGTACCAACAGAAGTCGCTTCATTTCGGCGTGAGAAGTTAATGGTAATGTTGCTTGAGTAATTGAATTTCTCATTTGCACTACGACCGGTAAGGTTGTTGCGAAATGTAAACCTGTTAAGGTCTGTGTTACGAAGGATCCCCTTTTGGTCAAAGAAACCGAATGAAGTGAACGAAGCAAGCGTTTTGCTACCGCTTGTCAGGCTCAACGTGTGGTTCTGCGAGTATCCGGTACGGAAGAAATAGTTGTTCCAGTTGGTGCTGCCATACGAGGCTATCTGAGCATCCGTAAGTGGAACATTCCCAAGACCACCGGTAGCACCCAACCCCTCGCCGCGCTCACGCTCAAGCGTAAGTATCTGGCGGGAATTCATCATATTGTAATCGTTACCCTGGAACTTAGAAAAACCAGTTGTCACGTTATACTTGATGGACAGAGAAGACTCATAGCTACCTTTTTTGGTAGTTACTACAATAACACCGTTCGAACCGCGGTTACCGTACTTCGCCGTTGCCGCCGCGTCCTTCAGTACAGAGACCGAGGCGATGTCGTCGGGGTTCAAACTACGAAAGTTATCCGCATTAAGCGGCACTCCATCTATTACATAAAGCGGCTCAATCTTACCATTTAGAGACGCCACACCACGAAGGATGACCAAACTGTTTCCACCTGGCTGTCCGCTGCCTGTCGCGATGTTCAAACCCGCTACTTGCGACTGCAATGTCTGGATGAATGAAGCATTCGGACGTTGCTCAATTGTTGCGGCACTAACGGTAGTAACGGCGACGTTCGATTTTGTTTTTGGACGTGTAATGTTGTAACCTTCCACTACAACCTCAATCAATTGACGAGCGGATGTCTTCAACTTTACTGACACAGAATTGGAAGCCCCCACCGTGATGGTTTGCGGATCCATTCCCAAAAAGGAGAAAGTGAGCTTATCACCCACAGCAACTTTTAGTGAGTATTTACCCTCGAAGTCCGTCTGCGTACCTTTTGAAGTACCCTGCACCACCACGCTTACGCCTGGAAGAACCTCGCCAGCATCATCCGTAACGGTACCTGAAACCGTTTTCTCTTGAGCAAAGGCCACTTGAATAAAGAACGCCAGAAATAGCGTCATAATCCAATTTAACTTTGATTTCATACAGAATTTATTTGAGTTAGTTAAAGCCGCAAAACTATCAATTATTTTTAATATAACAAATTTTTAACAGCGGAAAACGCCAAGATTTACGGTAGTTTCTGCAAAAACATTAATACTTCATTAATAACTGACAACTACCTATGAGAGATAAAAAAATAGGGAAGAGGTTGCCTCCTCTTCCCTATTTTTATAAAATAATGATCTAAAGGTTACTTTTTAATAAACTTTCGCACTGCTTCTTTGGTACCCTGAAGGACTTTCACAAAGTAAATACCCGAAGACAAGCCAGACACATCGATACGCGCTTTACCTGCCGCCGAAGCAAATGTCTGATCGATTAGCCTTTTCCCCTGAATATCAAAAATTGCAACGGAAAGGTCCTCGGCAAGGTCAGAAACCGCCACATTTAGCTCATCGGAGACCGGATTCGGCCATAGGTCAAATTTAGCAAACACATCCTGCTCGACTCCCAACGTCAAATCGATTCCCGTAACGATAAGCGAAAATTTCTGACTTCCGGTTACCAAGTTGTCTTTGTGCGTAACGGTTATTGTATAGGTCCCGGAAGGGTTTTCTACTTCGATTTTTTCAACGTTGTCCACTGCGTTATCTTCCTGCACCGATGGATCGTCTACTACATCGTTCAAACGCCACGGAAAATAAGTAGTGGCGTCCTGCGTGATACGTATATCAAGATCATTTACCAGCGGCGAGTTCACCAAATCCACGACTGAATTGTTAACTACGCCTCCTTTGTCGGTCCAGCAAATGGTCGCTACCAGCGGACCGGTGCCGTCTACAGTCACCGACTTTGTGTAAGTTGCGCCCTGATTGAGTGTTAGTTCCGAAATAATGGCTTTTTGTTGCGTGGTAGCTGTAATCGCTTTCGCAGCATTACGGGCATCGATTACGCCCCAGCCAAAACGGGAATCCGGACCATCGTACTCACCAGCCTCACTTGCTGTATGTATCATTAATCCTCTAAGGGTAGCCGCCCGCATAAAGGTGCCAGCATTCAAATTGGAATAATGCTGTTGCAATAACAACAACACACCTGTGACACCAGGCGACGCCATCGAAGTACCACTACTCTGTCCATAAGCGGTATCAGACGTATTACTGGTTGAGTTGACATTAACTCCTTTAGTACTGATATCGGGTTTTACTCGATTATCATCCGTAGGACCCCAGCTACTAAATGATGACATCACAACTTGCGTGGGACTCGTGTAATTTGTAATGTTATTAATAGCTGCTACTACTATTGCATTTTTAGCCGTAGCCCATTTCGTTATCAAATCATGCCCTCCCTTATCCGGGTTAATCGTCTGCGGTTGCGACCGGTCATTGCCTGCAGAAACTACCACTTGATAAAAGGGAGCCGCATACATAAGGTCATCTAACTGTTTGGAAGCGCTTATATACGCACCAAAATACGATTCGGGAAAATTATTACCGTTTCCTGCATCAAGTCCATACGAGTGATTAGACACTAACATCCCCTGACTGGCTGTACTGGTCATCTCCGCTACGTCGTTTGTCCAATCAGACACCCAAGCCGTAGCTTGATAGGCCACTCCCTTACCAGTAGCGCTGATAGCACCCGAGCTAATGATTGTTCCTGTAACGTGAGTCGCGTGGAATCCTTGGGTAGGATCATTGTCGAACTCAAAAATTCGATCTCCAAAATCGCTATGAGTCGTTCTTGGGTGATCACCATCCCATACACCGGCAAACATATCGAGACCCGTAAGGCTCAAACCAAGGGAGCCGCCCGGATGCAGGTGATTGGCTCTGCTCGTATTGATAACCCCTAAATTGTGCGTCGTATAATACAAAGGCCGACCGTCTTCCGTCACGCCCTGCAATTCAGAAAGTCCACCGTTCGGTTTTTCGATGCGAAGCGGCCAACCGTTGATGCGCGCCAACTCGAGCGCCTTGTTGTAGTTCCGGTAGAAATCCGATTCGAACTGTTCCTTCATTTGTCTCAGCTCCTCTACATCATAGTGCGAGACGATCTCCTGACGTTGCTTCACCGTCTGGGCCATTCCGAGGAACGGGATCAGGATAAGCATGGCAAGTGTATACTTCTTTTTCATATCCAATATATTGGTATTAGCGTGCTAATTTATGAATTAATCAAATGCAATTATGTAGGCGGCTGTTTTTAACGCATCCTATACACATGCTGATTTGCTTACCTTTGTTTCTTTTTGATATGTTGCTTCCCTCTTTTTCGGAATTTGCGCTCGAAGCCGGAACTGACGAGGCCGGACGGGGTTGTCTTGCCGGTCCGGTGACTGCTGCTGCCGTCATACTACCACCTGATTTTAGGCATGACTGGTTAAACGATTCTAAACAACTCACTGAAAAAGAACGCTATGCCTTGCGACCGATCATCGAAAGTGCCGCTATTTCCTTCTCCGTCACACATCTGGATCAGTTGGTTGTAGATGAACTGAATATTCTGAATGCATCCATCAAGGCCATGCAGGAATGCATCCGGAAACTTACGCCAACGCCCGAATATGTCATCGTCGACGGCAACCGCTTTCGTTCGGTCGACGACATCCCACACAGTTGTATCATTAAAGGCGATGGTAAATACCTCAGCATTGCCGCTGCATCTGTGCTTGCCAAAACCTACCGCGACGACTACATGGCCCGGCTGCACGACGAATTCCCGATGTATAAGTGGAACCAAAACAAAGGCTATCCTACACCTGCCCATCGAGACGCCATCCGCCTTCACGGACCCTGCAAGTACCATCGGCAGTCGTTTCGCTTACTTCCGGAAGAACAACTCGAGTTTGGCTTCGGCGATTAGACGATTTGTGCTTCGAAAAGCATTGCAAAGTGCTTTTTCACCTTCCCTGCCACTTCCGACATATCCATCGTCCTTCCCAGTTCAACGTGTAAAGAGGTAACGCCTTTGCCTCGTATCCCGCAGGGAATGATGTTGTCGAAATACCCCAGGTCAGCATTGACGTTCAGTGCGAAACCGTGCATCGTGACCCAGCGCGAGGCGCGAACGCCCATAGCGCATATCTTGCGGGCAAACGGGGTGCCGACGTCGAGCCAGACACCGGTTTCTCCGGGACTGCGGACGCCTTGCAAACCATATTCACCCAACGTCAATTTGATCGCTTCTTCTAGTAAGCGTAGGTACTTATGAATGTCCGTAAAGAAATTCTCCAGATCGAGAATGGGATATCCGACCAATTGACCCGGGCCGTGATACGTAATATCACCTCCGCGGTTGATTTTATAGAAACGCGCACCTTTCGCTGCCAACTGCGACTCGTTGAGCAACAAATTCGAGAGGTCGCCGCTTTTCCCCAAAGTGTAAACGTGTGGATGTTCCACAAACAGCAGGTAATTAGGCGTAGGTGCTACGTCGACGCCCGAACGGTTGGCCGTTTTCCGCGATACAATCTCAGAAAAAAGCTGTTCCTGCAAATCCCAGGCTTCCTGATAGTCCATGTGTCCAAGATCCCGAAAGATCACATCGCGATTGGATACGTCATTCATTTCTCTAACACGATTTCGAGACTCATCGCCTCTGGGTTCCCCATATAATCTGACAGTCCGTACGGCATCGTCACGGTGCGCCGGTCGTCGCTGATAATGGCTTTCTTATCCGAAACCGATTTGACTTTCTTCGGGAAATGGTATTTCAACGTATAGTTCGAACTGCCAAACAACGCCATTACACCGCCAAGCGAGTCTTTCGCCTTCGCAAAAGCATCCTTATCGGTAATGGTCACCTTGCGGCCAAACTTGCGGCCGTCATACGAATAGGCGAGTTCCGAATAATCGCCTCCGCCTACCGTTGGGGCGCTACCGTTTTTCAATTCCTGAGTTTTCTTGAGAAGTTCCATCATGTCCCGCAATTCCGAAACCGACCCGAATGCCATCTCCATTTTGATGGCAAACTCTTTTTTCTGCGGATCCATATGCATTCCCAACTTCAACCTTTTGAGCACCTCGAACGACTGTTTCTCATCGGCCGTCATCCTGGCGAGACTGTCTTTCATCATCGTGGCCAGCGAACTGAAATCGATGACCGTGTCGTGCACTTCCCCCATCTCGCCTTTCAGCGACTGCTCTACCTGGTCGCCCGCCATCTGCATCATCTGCGAGGCATCGATATCATAACGAATCGAACCGCTTCCATCTTCTTTTATATCCATATTTTCCACTACCTGGCACGACACCATTAGAAGCGCGACCGCCAGCAACAGGAACCCTTTTTTCATATGATTTCTTTTGTGCAAAGGTAGTTTTTTTGGCAGCACCAACCATCGGTTCCTGCCGGACGTATCGCTTTGGACGAGCGGTTGCAACATTTCCCCCGACACCGTATCTTTGCAGCCTTAAAAAATCTGTCATGGCCTTATCCGAACAGGAAATCGGGCGCCGCGAGGCACTCCAGGAACTTCGCGCCCTCGGCATCGAGCCGTATCCCGCCGCTGAATTCAACGTAACTGCACACTCCCGCACCATCATCGAACAATTCGATGCTTTTGAAGGGAAGGAAGTGGTGCTTGCCGGACGCTTGATGGGTAAACGGATCATGGGTAAGGCGTCGTTTGCCGAACTGAAGGATGCCGAAGGACGGGTGCAGATTTACATCTCGCGCGACGATATTTCAAACGACGAAGAGAAAACCGCCTATAATGTAGTGTTCAAAAAACTCCTCGACATCGGTGATTTCATCGGTGTAAAAGGGACGGTTTTCAAAACACAGGTCGGCGAAGTCTCCGTTCACATAACCGAGCTACAACTGCTAGCCAAGGCACTGCGCCCACTTCCGATCGTCAAGACAGACGCTGACGGTAAAGTGCATGACGCGTTTGCTGACCCGGAACAACGGTACCGCCGGCGATATGTCGACCTCACGGTCAACGACCACGTGAAAGAGACCTTCCTCAAACGCACACGCCTCTTCAATGCGATGCGTTCGTTTTTCAACGACCGTGGCTACCTCGAAGTTGAGACGCCAATTCTACAGCCCATCCCGGGTGGTGCAGCCGCACGTCCTTTCGTCACACACCACAATGCGCTGGATGTGCCGCTCTATATGCGAATTGCAAACGAATTGTATCTCAAGCGTCTTATTGTAGGAGGCTTCGACGGTGTATACGAGTTTTCAAAGAACTTCCGCAACGAAGGAATGGACCGCACACACAATCCGGAGTTTACGGCCATGGAGATCTATGTGGCCTACAAAGACTACCATTGGATGATGGATTTTACCGAGCGTCTGTTGGAACATTGCGCGTTGGCCGTTAACGGAACAACGATGGCTACCTTTGGCGACCATACCGTCGATTTCAAGGCTCCTTACAAACGTATTTCGATGACCGACGCCATTCGGCAGTTCACCGGATTCGATATAACCGGCAAATCGGAACACGAACTCTATGAAGCGGCGCAATCGATGGGTATCGAAGTGGATGCGACTATGGGGAAAGGAAAACTTATCGACGAGATTTTCGGCGCAAAATGTGAAGGTCATTTCATTCAGCCGACCTTCATCACCGACTATCCGAAAGAGATGTCACCACTTTGCAAACAACACCGCGACCATCCGGAACTAACCGAGCGCTTCGAACTGATGGTATGTGGGAAGGAAATTGCCAATGCCTATTCGGAACTCAACGACCCCATTGACCAACGCGAGCGTTTTGAAGCGCAGTTGGCACTGGCCGAACGCGGTGATCTTGAAGCGACGCAGTTTATCGACAACGACTTCCTTCGCGCACTTGAATATGGAATGCCGCCAACGTCAGGACTTGGAATTGGTATGGACCGCCTGATTATGTTCCTAACCAACAACGCATCAATCCAGGAAGTGTTGTTCTTCCCGCAAATGCGCCCTGAAAAAAAGCAAGTGCAGATTGAACTATCTGCCGATGAGAAACTCGTAGTCGACCTTTTGAAGGCATCGGATAATGTAAGCTCGTTGACCGAACTAAAAACACGTTCGGAACTGAGCGGCAAAAAATGGGATGCGGCCATGAAGGCGTTATCTGGTCATAAACTGATAAAGGTGGTGGTTGATGGTGACCTGAAAACCGTCGAATGGGTGGGCTAACGAGCCGAAAGGACTCTACGTAAAGTGTTGTGCGCATTTTGCGATATGGTTTTTATTAGCTAGATTTGACTTATCGTATAACCGACTAATAAATTGAAGATGAAAAAACTACTTGTAGCCCTTGCGTTTTTTGCCGTAGCGGGAGCATCGGCACAGACGAAAGCGGCACAGCCAAAAGCAATTACGACACAGACACCTGTCAGCGTGCATGAAGCAAAGGCACAAAAAAATGTGGATGATTTAACTGCTCTAATCGCCCTGACTCCCAACCAGAAATCTGACATGAAACAATTGTTCATCAATAAGTTTCGTATGCTAACGGAAAATGGCGAACTATCGCACGAGCGTAAAGAGCACATCGCAACGATAATTGGCAAAAAACTCGAAGCAACTTTTGACGCGGACACTTTTGCGAAAATAAAGTCAAGCGCAGCTCTTTATCAAAGTCTTACGCACTGACTTAAATCAATATAAAAAGAAAAGTCCGGTAATCGTTACCGGACTTTTTTTATAACTTCTTCGCTACCCTTGCCGCAGCTCCAATGGTAAAATCAAGGTCCGCGATTGTCAGGGCATCCGTCAGGAACCACGTTTCATAGGCGGATGGTGCAATGTAAACGCCCTCCGATAGCATCCCGTGGAAAAATATACGGAACTGCTCGTTGTCGCCGTAGGCCGCCGAAGCGAAATCTACGACCGACCGTGCGTCGAAATGCACCGAAATCATCGAGCCTTTTTGGTTGATCGTATGGGCGACGCCCGCCTCATTCAATACTGAAGACAAGCCATTACCCAAATAGGTTGTTTTTTCGTCTAACCGTCGAAACACATCCGGATCGGAATCAAGTGCTGACAGCATAGCCAGTCCGGCTGCCATCGCCAACGGATTCCCCGACAGGGTACCCGCCTGATAGACCGGCCCTACGGGTGCCAAATACGACATAATTTCATCACGGGCTGCAAAGGCACCTACTGGCAGGCCACCTCCAATCACCTTCCCGAAGCAGACGATATCGGCGGTGACGCCATATAGTTCCTGAGCTCCGCCACGTGCCAAACGGAAACCCGTCATGACTTCGTCGAAAATGAGTACGATGCCTTCCTTATCAGAAAGTGCCCGAAGTCCTTCGAGAAAGCCAGGTACCGGCGGAATACATCCCATATTACCCGCTACCGGCTCGACGATAATGGCCGCAATTTCGCCGGAATTTGCTGCTACGAGCTCTTCTACATGGGCGAGATTATTATAGGTAGCCAGCAAAGTGTCTTTAGCAGTTCCCTGGGTCACGCCGGGGCTGTTGGGTACTCCAAAGGTGGCGCCCCCGCTACCGGCGGCAATCAAAAATGAATCCGAGTGGCCGTGGTAACATCCGGAAAACTTGATGATTTTCTCGCGTTTGGTGAAACCCCGTGCGAGACGCACCGCGCTCATACAGGCTTCCGTTCCCGAATTGACAAAACGGATTTTGTCGATTCCCGGCACCATCCGCAACGCCAAACGTGCGATTTCCGTTTCAAGTTCTGTAGGAGTTCCGAACGACGTTCCGCGCTTCGCCCTTTCCGTTATCGCCTCGACGACAGGCGGATAGGCGTGCCCTAAGATCATCGGGCCCCAAGAGTTGATGTAGTCGATAAGGCGGTTACCGTCGGCGTCATAGAGGTAGGCCCCCTCCGCACGCTCCATAAAAATAGGAGTGCCCCCCACTCCTTTAAAAGCACGTACCGGCGAATTCACACCACCGGGAATTACTTGCTGCGCGTCGGCGAACAACCGACTGCTTCTTTCGTATATCATAATTTAAGATTTCAACTTATTGCACCCGAAGTTTTTGCCCTACGGAAAGTGCATTGCCTGTAAGACCATTCTTGGCCATGAGTTCTTCTATGGTCAGATTAAAGCGTTTTGAAATGGAATATAAGGTATCGCCTTTCTGCACTTCATAGGTTCCTTGTTCGGCCGTGACCACCGGATCTTTGCGAACTTCTTCCTCTTTCTTTACAGGCACAAACTCCACGCCCAACACCTGGCTGTCATACTGATGAAGATTGTAGCGTTCGATGTACCCGATGAGTTTATCCGGGTATTTAGGATCGGTCGCATAACCTGCGTTCTTCAAGCCCCGGGCCCACGCCTCGTAATCCCCTTTCGGTAACTGGAACAAAGCCGCGTAACGACTACGGCCCGTGAGGAACAGTGCGTGATCGCGATAGGATTCCGACGGATCTTTGTATTTACGAAAACACTCCTGGTCGGAATCGTCGTCATGGCGCACGGTATCGCCTGTCCAGTCGTTGTGGCATTTTATTCCAAAATGGTTATTGGCCGAAAGAGCAAGGTCGCCTCTGCCAGCACCTGATTCGAGAATGCCCTGCGCAAGGATGATGCTAGCCGGAATGCCGTATTGTCGCATGTTGCCCATGGCCGTTTCCTTGAACTGGTCTACATAGGCATTCACCACGTCACTATAGACAACCGTCCGCGAAGTCGATTCGATAGTTTCCTTATTTCGCTGGGTTGTCGCACCGTCGGCTGGGTTTGACGTTGCCGGTTTTTGTGTTGGTTTTCGAACACCTCCTGCCACGTGGGTCCGGGGTTTGGAGGGAACCGATTTGGTCGTCCGTACGACACTTTTCGAAGAGTGGCAGGAGACCAAGGTAATAAGGGTGAGAAAAAACGCGATTCTTTTATACATCTAACGTCAGTATTGGTCGTTTCATTCTTTGCAGGCGCGCATTCATGGCGGGAACTCCCTGTAAGCCACCTGTGTGGATCAATAAAATTCGGGAACCTTCCGTAAACCTTCCTGTCGCGATTTCTTTCATAACGCCGAAAACCATCTTTCCTGTATAGACAGGGTCGAGCGGAATTTTGGTTTCAGCATAGAACGCATTGATAAAGGCCACCAATCGGTCATCCGTTTGGGCATACCCTCCGAATTCATAGCCGGTCACGAGTTCCCAATTATCGTTGTTCGCAAATTTACGAATATCCTCTTTTAGAAAATCGCCTTTTAGGGCGGGAAATCCGAGGATTTTCTGGTGGGATGCCGCGGCGCGTGAGAGGCCCGCGATGGTGCCACCGGTACCGACAGAGCAGCAGATGATGTCATAGTTCTCATCCTGCGTTCCAAGTATTTCGCTGCAGCCTTTGACCGCTAATTCGTTGGTGCCTCCTTCCGGCAGCACAAAGGCATGCGGCCATTGCTGGTGGAGGGCATCCGAAAACGTGGGATCGTTCCGCATGCGATACGCCTCCCTTGAAAGAAACTGAAATTTCATACCGCATTTCTGGGCAAACACGAGTGTCGGGCTATCGGATAGCAGGGTTTCCCATTCCTCACCCCGGATCAGGCCCAACGATGAAAGACCCGCTTCCCGGGCGGCAAATGCCGTCGCCGCGACGTGATTGGAATGGGGACCGCCAAATGTCACGAGCAAACGAGCTTGACCAGAGACGGCGTCTCTCAGATTGTATTTCAGTTTCCGATATTTATTTCCCGAGACGATGGGGTGAATGAGGTCTTCCCGCCGAATAGCAAGTTCAATTGGAAAAGGAGTGCGAATAAGGTGCGTCGGTACTTCCACTATAGCGCAAAAATAGGCAATAAAAAAACGGCCGAAGCCGTCTTATTACTTAACCAGTATCTTACGCGTGATGGGTTTTTTACCATTACGATCAATCTTTACGATATACGCTCCGGAAGCGAATTGCGCCGTAGAGTAGCGGAACTGTGTAGCGGAAGCAGGCTCGGAAACCGTCATTACCTCCCTTCCGGTAATATCAAAGACGCGTACCGATTGGATTTTATCGGAAGTAGGATTCTCAATCCACAATTGCCGAACGGTGTTATTTTGAAAAACGCCCAACGTGGCCAGTGATTCATCGGGTGTAGAAAGTGCATTGAGATCCTTAAAGCAAAGTGTGAAGCGTGAGCTATCCAAACCGCTTGCGACATCGACCAAATAGGCTGACTCGCGCAGGTTGTGATACGAGTCATCCGCCATATCGTGAATAAAAATGGCCTGCTCTGCCGGGAACTCGACTGCCTCGCTCAGGGAAAAACCAACGGTCGTGTCTTCCTCTGCTTTCACCACCATGGGAACGATGCGATTTACTGAAAACGGTACTGCATCAATTACATAGTTTTTCCCATCGAGATAAAATCCTGCATCCGTTGTAAAATCGTCTGCATTCTCAGCTTCCATACCATGATCAAGACCTTCTGTAGCGGTATGCTCAAGGATCAATACAACTTGTCGGGAGAAACCATTCCCCAGCGAAATATTCAGGCGAACCTGAGTGGGTACTGTCAGAGTATCTTGCGCTTGTCCTTCGTCGCCGCTGATGGCTGCGACCGCGGCGGCGGAACGCGAGAACACGCTGTTGTTAGAAGCCCCCTCCGTCACGAAAGTACGATGACTATTTCTAAGGGAGACACTTCCATTAATAGTCCCTTTCACCATAAAACCCTGTCCAATAGGAGAATACCGACGCGGAATGACCGTACCCGTTCCGACCGATGGATTGTTGACAGAGCCGTCACCGTTGTAAGTCGCAAACGTTGCTGCGGTATAAACACCTGTTGATGCCATGCTTACAGGCACGAATGTACCATATCCGCCTACATATTGGTTGAGGTAATGTGAGTTGGGCGTGACGCTTTGCTCCCAGAAATAAACAGAACCGTCTATGGCAGTATTGCCGGAATCCAGCAGGAAGGCGTTGAGATCCAACGCGGACGGATAAGGATTTCCGGTAAGGGTATATTTCCCTGACCCGACGCTGACTGAAATCGTACCGTCGTTCGGACGTCCGCGGAAATCATAGCGCTGCGCACTTCCTGGATTGTTACTTACGCCCAACACGGTCGTGGCGTCTGTTCCCGATGTTCCTTTCATCGTGAATCCCTGGCCTGCGGCGATGGTGGAGGCACTTCCGACAGCTATCCATTCGGAATAGTTGGTGCCAGACAGGAACTTATACACCCAGTATGGCGAAATACTCAGCGGGTTGGCGATACCATCCAGACCAGTTTCATTACTGGGCAAGATAACCGCCGAGGTGCTGGCCGTAGTAGTTGTCGGCCTCGAGAGTTGCGTCACGCCGAAATTAATATTGCCCGTACCCGTTGTGCCACCTACGGGTGAGCACCAATAGTTATACTTAAATTGGTTGGAACTTCCTTCCTGGTAAATAGACAGCACGCCGGAGCCCGTGTTACTGGAAGCACCAGTTGTTCGCTGTAACAGTTGAGAGGAACCTCTCATGTATAGAAACGTAGAGGCACCCAACTGTACTTGCTGCGATACCGTAACCACCTGATTAACTGTATACAGATAACTGCTTCCTGTCACATACAACTGGCTGTAAACGGAAGTCAACTGAAAGGAGAGCCAACATGTCAAAACAAATCGTTTCATCTTTTGTCATTTAGAAGAAAACGCTGTGCGCTTCACCTTGTCTGTAAGCGTAGTTTCTATCGCACATCGCCTTCGTCGTTATTCAAGATTTTCAAAGATTTACACACAGTATTAAAAAAAAATACTACATTAGCCGGCGATCCCACGTCTTTCCACTAGCAAGGGTTGTGTCTACGTCTGCCCCAAAAACGATAATCCTACATTATCTCAGACGAAGACAAGGGGGTTAAGAGATGCGTACTGAACGCGGGATGCTGGCCTCAATGTTTACGATTCAACACCGCCTTAGATCGCGTCTAATTACGATATTGGCGCTCCAAACGGTTGTCTTACTTCGTATTGTCTAATTGTTGACATTTTTCCCCTTTTTTATCTTCTTACGAAAGGCAACCTTGCCCTGCCTTCGCACATTTTTCTGAAACAAATGTGCGCCGGAAATCGTCCCGCACCAAAGATTATACGGACGTTGTCCGAAAGTTGCCTTCGGGGGGACATATGCCTTTCTAAAAGGGGTGAGTTCGGTATTTTCTACTACACATAGACTGCAGCAAACCGCTTATGCCGATATTATGACCGAATAAGTCGATTTTAATACCGTTTACGACATTATTTGAGTGAATAGCTTGGTAAAAGCTAAAACGACCTTTCTATTTCCGGGTAAAAGGCAAGACCGCGCCTGACCCCAAAGCACCGACCGGCTTCCTTCCCCTACCTTCTTATATTTTGGAGCGGTTGAGAGGAAATAGTAAATTGTGGCTATTACTAAAGCCGTCTTCCCTGGCAGGCACCACTTCGTACTGGCCCCGGAGTCGTTTTAAAAAGCGACCTGCCAGATAGAGGCCAAGACCGGAAATGTTTCGCTGGTCGGCCTGCCCATTAAGAAAATCTGCCAACCTCATGGCCAGTTCAGCGTCAATAGTCGCGCCGTCATCCAGAATCTGGAAGGTAAGATTCGTTTGTGAGGTCGCTACCGAAATCTTTACTATTTGTGCTTTTCCGTGCCGAACAGAATTGGTGAGCAGATTACGTATGATCGTTCGGAAGGCATTTGGGTCTGAAAGTTGTATTTCCGAGGCGGAACCAGACAATTCATAGTCCACTTTCGTGTCATAGGAGGCGAAGAAAGCTTCGAGTTCTAACAGCACTCCCTTGACGACTTCCTCAAGCGGCATTTCCTGGTGGGCGTCAGACCGGTCATGCCATAGCCAGCCTACCAAATTATGACAAAGCCCCTGTATATGATGGAGATAGAGCCTCTGCCTCCGAAGCCCTTCGCTTATGGAACCGTCATCAGGAAGGCTCTTTTCCATTCTGGAGTTCAACATCTCGAGCGCACTTAGCGGAGACAACAAATCGTGTGAAATTACACGTTTCACGTCTTCCTGTTGTTGATTCAGCGCCTGCAATTTTCGGCGCGTCACGTAATTGTAATATCCTAATGCCGTGGTAATTACGGCAACAAGGGCGCCAATAAGAAACAGGTAATAAAACTTGCGCCGTTCTTTTTCCTTCTGAAGAAGTTCTGCATCTTTCTGTTTTACTTTGTAACGGGATTCCAACGTTTGAACGGCCACCTCCTTCTGGCTAGCGGCCTCTGCAGCTTCAACGCTGTCTTTGAGAACCGTATAGTCCAATGCATTCCTGAAATCTTGTTTTCTTCGGAACGCATCTGCCATACAGTCGTAAATATCAAATAACAACTGATTGTCGTGGACGCGCGTTCGCTCGTACGCGGCCAATGCTTTGAGGTACAATGCAATCTGCTGATCCGGAGTGGTGATTTGGCTGGCGTAACTCGAATCAAGGAGGGCGCGGCTCTTTCTTCTCATTGGCGCGGTAGCCACGCATATGCGCATCATCGAATCCGACTGAACCCGCATTCCTTTATAATAATAATCCATCATTAGATTCTGTCTGCCTGTCCATAATAGAAGGGAATCGGGCCGCAGCGCCTCGAACTGGCGGTAGATGCCTTCAAAATACCGGATGTCTCGTTTTTTAATCCGCTTGAGATCGCCTATCAACAAACTCTGCAAATAATATTGGCGGTGTTCGGTGTGTGAGGACGACCTTACCAAATCGGTGAGCCGCTTATCGTAACGCTTGAGATCAGACGCACTGATGCCTCCATCATCCGCTGTGGTGCCGGAACGGTGTGCTAAAATTTTATATGCGTCTACCATCCCAAACGTATCCCGGGTGGCCTCAAAGAAATCCCTTGCCTTAATGGCGTGTAAGTAGCACAGGTGGCGGTTGTGTTTATTTTGGTACCGCGCTTCAAGAATGTGATACACCGACCGAAAAATCGAATCGTTGCTTTGTCGGGTAAGCCGGTCAATCAAATTCAGGGTGTCGCGCGTGGGATATGATTCGCGAGATGACTCATATAGCAAATGTGACATTGTCATCCGAAGGGTAACCGGATGTGCTGAACCGTAACGGTGCAAAGCCTTTTGTATCTCAGCATAGCTATACTGGCGGTGGAAGTCGGAAGCGGCAAGGCGACCCGCCTCCGGCGTTTTTTCTGAATTCGGAGCGCAGGCAAAAAAAATCAAAAAAATGATACATACTGACCACCAAATAAGCAGTTTGAGCGGATGATTATGAGATTTGAAAAGGTACTTGCCCATTTTACAGAAACCAAAAGTTTACAATTTACCTTACAAATTTATACTAATCGCCTTTTTTACCTCCTTTTTGGATGGCGATAAAGAAATTGTAACGCTTATAGATGGTAGTACCGATCAAGGAACGACTTGCGGAAGGAGCGGCTGATATACGCTTTCGTCGATTTTAGATAGATGGTATTCTCTTCGAGATCAATGGCGTCAATAAACTTCATGTTCACCACATACGACTGATGTACCTGCGCAAAATGAGGGGGTAGTTTCCGTACAAACTGCTGAAGGGTTGAGCGAAAAGGAAATTGGCGCCCGTCGAACCAAACATTAAGATATTTGCCATCGACCTGAATAATTTCTATCTTTTCAACTTCCACCTTTCGAATCAGACGCCCGACCTTTATAAAGAAAAAATCTTTCAGGGCGTTTTGCTGTACCTCCGCTTCATATTTCGCTGTCACCAAATCTATTGCCTTACGCAACTCGAACGCGCTACACCCTTTTGAAAGAAACTCCATCGGCTTTACTTTCATAATTTGGTCAAACACGGTATCGTTGTAAAACGTCGAGAGCATGATGACCGGTACATTGGCATTTAGGAGGTAATCCTCCACAAAATCCAAGCCGGTTTTCCCCCGGTCAAGATAGTAGTCAATCAAAACAATATCTGGGTCGGTATCCGCCCACGCAGTGATAGCATTTTCATAACCCTGCGCCTTCACTATGTTCTTGAAGCCGAGCGCTTCCAACTTCTCCTCGAGCATCGCGAGGTGCATGTCATCGTCATCGATGATTAAAAGATGTGGTTGCGGTTTCATTGCAGATTGGTTAGAGGGATAAAAATACTAATTCCACATAATAGATTTACATTACACCCGCCATTTGACGCATATTTCCGGTACAACGACCCGAAAATTGAGCTTTATCTAATTAAACCGTATTTTTGGGGTCAGAAATGAACGAGAATAGCCCAAAACCTGCATTAATCGAAGGAGAAGATTTCTACCTCACCCCCGAGGGCTATCGTTGCTTTACTGAAAAGTACCATCTGGCACGCGGCTATTGCTGTAAAAGCGGCTGCCGCCACTGCCCGTATGGCTTCGATAAAAACACCGGAACCAACCGGAAAACACCTTCCAATACGCCAAAAAATGGATAATTTCAAGGAGCTGATACGCCAAGGCATACCCGCCACCCTTCCGGAACCAAAACCGTATGACCCTTCCATCAACCACGCCCCGAAACGCAAGGACATCCTGACCGACGAGGAAAAGAAACTCGCGCTTCGCAATGCCTTGCGGTATTTTGACCCGAAGCACCATGCCACGTTATTGCCGGAATTCAGGGCGGAACTCGAAACCTACGGACGTATCTATATGTACCGGTTCAGACCCGACTACCGCATGTATGCCCGCCCGATAGACGAATATCCGGGAAACAGCCCGCAGGCGCGCGCCATCATGCTCATGATCCAAAATAACCTCGACTATGCTGTCGCCCAACACCCGCATGAACTCATTACGTATGGCGGCAACGGCGGAGTATTCCAAAACTGGGCACAATACCTGCTCACCATGCGCTATCTGTCGGAAATGACAGATGAACAGACGCTGGTGATGTATTCAGGACATCCGATGGGACTTTTCCCGTCGCACAAAGACGCCCCACGGGTCGTAGTGACCAATGGCATGATGATTCCAAACTATTCCAAACCAGACGATTGGGAACGCTTCAATGCGCTTGGCGTGACGCAGTACGGACAAATGACCGCTGGCAGCTATATGTATATCGGCCCGCAAGGCATCGTTCATGGCACGACCATCACCGTATTGAACGGCTTTCGTAAAATCGGGAAATCCCCGGAAGGCTCCTTGTTTGTGACCTCCGGACTCGGCGGCATGAGCGGTGCGCAGCCGAAAGCGGGCAACATCGCCGGTTGTATCACCGTCTGCGCGGAAGTCAATCCGAAAATCACGCATATCCGTCATTCCCAAAAATGGATCGATGAAGTATGGGAAGAGCTTGACGGACTCGTATCCAGGGTTCGGGCCGCGCAGACAGCAAAAGAAACCGTTTCACTTGCGTATCTGGGCAATATCGTCGATATCTGGGAGCGTTTTGACAAGGAAGGACTCCACATCGACCTGGGTTCCGACCAGACCTCCTTACACAATCCGTGGGCCGGTGGCTATTACCCTGCCGGACTCACGTTTGAAGAATCCAACCGGATGATGGCGGAAGATCCGGCGGCGTTTCGTGTGAAAGTGCAGGAAAGCCTCCGTCGACATGCTGCTGCCGTTAACCACCACACAGCGAAAGGCACCTATTTCTTTGATTACGGAAATGCCTTCCTGCTCGAATGTTCACGGGCAGGGGCCGATATCATGGCTGAAAACCACATCGATTTCCGCTATCCGAGCTATGTGCAGGACATCATGGGACCCATGTGTTTCGACTATGGATTTGGACCATTCCGCTGGGTATGTACCTCTGGAAAACAGGAAGATCTTGACAAGACCGATGCGATTGCCCGGCAGATTTTGGAGGAGATGGCCCAAACAGCGCCCGATGAAATCCGTTTGCAGATGGAAGATAACATCCGCTGGATCAAAGGGGCCAAGGCCAATGACCTGGTCGTGGGTTCTAAAGCACGCATCCTCTACGCCGATGCAGAAGGGCGGATGCGTATCGCACAGGCCTTTAACGACGCCATCGCTACCGGTGCCATCGGACCTGTGGTGCTGGGTCGTGACCACCATGACGTATCGGGCACCGACTCGCCTTATCGCGAAACATCGAACATCTATGACGGCTCCCGATTTACGGCCGACATGGCCATCCAAAATGTGATTGGCGACAGCTTCCGGGGTGCGACGTGGGTCAGCATCCACAACGGAGGTGGTGTAGGTTGGGGCGAAGTCATCAACGGTGGTTTCGGCATGTTGCTCGACGGAACCGCCGACGCCGAAAGACGACTTAAGTCGATGCTGTTCTGGGATGTCAACAACGGCATTTCCCGCCGTAGCTGGGCCCGTAACGAAGGGGCAGTCTTTGCGATCAAACGCGCGATGGAGGCCGAGCCGTTGTTGAAGGTGACGTTGCCGAATGAGGTAGATGCAACGCTACTAAACTAGCATGGATAAGCGATATAGTTATGCATCGCCTTTTCTGTGCGTCGCACTACATTCGCTAATTCGCTAATTTTCTCATTCGCTAATTGACTCACTTTTACAAAACTTTAAGAAGCAACCCTCACACCTCTTCCGTATCTTTATAAAGCCGTAAAGGCTTAAATGATAGGAATATGAAAAAGATAGTTGCTGTATGTATCGCCGTGTTTGCGCTTGTTTCCTGTGCTTCGGTCCGGGTGGCGAGCGATTATGATAAATCGGTCGATTATTCCGGATACAAAACCTTTGGCTTCTATAAACAGGGAGTCGACAAGTTAGAGATATCCGATCTCGATAAAAAACGCATCCTGAAAGCGATTGAGGAAGGCCTGATCGCGAAAGGGTTTACGAAAAGTGACAAGCCAGACCTTTTGGTCAACATTTTTACCAAGTCGCGTGAACAGATAGACGTGAACCAATTCAACGCCGGATGGGGCTATGGTTGGGGTTGGGGATGGAGCCCGTTCTGGGGCAATCAAACAACCGTATCGTCTTCCACCGAAGGTACCCTCTTTATCGACCTCATCGATGCCAAAAAGCGGGAACTCGTCTGGCAAGGGGAAGGAACGGGTGAACTGACCAAAAACGCCGAGAAGAAAGACGAGAAAATTCGGGAATTCGTCGCGAAAATACTCGAGCAGTATCCGCCAGGAGCCAAAAAATAACAACTGACGACAACCGTGATACACTCACGGTTTTTTTAACTTATCACCTTTCCGCTTCTCTACGGCTTCATCCGCGCAGAATTTCTTCGTATTTTTGACAAAACCGCAAAATTCGACACATGTCTGCCTCCTTCGAAACCAATCCGCTGATCGAACGGCTTCCGGAACATCTCAAGCAGTTCATCAAACCACAGGAATACGACGAATACACGCCCATCAACCAGGCCGTATGGCGCTACGTGATGCGCAAAAACGTCGATTACCTGTCGAAGGTGGCACATGAATCGTATCTCGACGGACTCCGGAAAACCGGACTTGAAATCGAGAACATCCCCAATATGTATGGAATGAACCGAATCCTGAAGGAAATCGGTTGGGCAGCGGTAGCTGTCGATGGATTCATTCCGCCGAATGCCTTTATGGAATTTCAGGCCTACAATGTGCTGGTCATCGCGTCGGATATCCGGCAACTCGAACACATCGAGTATACGCCCGCGCCCGATATCATCCACGAAGGCGCCGGTCACGCACCTATCATCGCCAATCCGGAATACGCCGAATACCTGCGCCGTTTCGGGGAAATTGGTTCGAAAGCCATTTCTTCCAAAAAGGACTATGATATGTACGAAGCGATTCGACTGCTCTCGATTTTGAAGGAAGCGGAGGATACGCCCCAGGCCGACATCGACGCGGCAGAGAAAGCGGTGGAAGACTTACAAAATGACATGGGGGCACTTTCAGAAATGGCCCGCATCCGGAACCTGCACTGGTGGACCGTCGAATATGGCCTGATCGGGACGGTAGACGATCCGAAGATCTACGGAGCCGGACTGCTATCGTCCATTGGTGAAAGTGCGTGGTGTATGACCGATTCGGTACGTAAGATTCCCTACTCCCTCGAAGCGGCCGACCAATCCTTCGACATTACAAAACCGCAACCACAATTATATGTGACCCCCGACTTTGCGCATCTTAGCCTGGTGCTTGAGGAGTTTGCCAATACGATGGCGCTCCGCACGGGCGGGTTGTCGGGCATCCGGAAACTCATCGACTCAGCAGCATTGGGCACCATTGAGTTTAGCACCGGGTTGCAGGTATCGGGCATCTTCTCGAACGTCATCGAACACGAAGGAAAGCCTGTCTATGTGCAGACCACGGGCCAAACAGCCCTCTCCTACCGGGAAAAAGAACTCGTGGGCCACGGCACCGAGTACCACCGCGAGGGCTTCGGAAGTCCGATCGGAAAACTCAAAGGCATTAACCTCGCGATTGAGGATATGAGTCCACGTGACCTTCGCGCCTATGACATCTACGAGGCCGAAAGCGTTACGTTGGAGTTCGAAGGCGACATTACCGTTACCGGCGAGATCATTACCGGTTCGCGGAACCTGCAGGGGGAAATCATCCTTATCAGCTTCAAAAACTGTACGGTTACCCACGGCGACACCGTGTTATTCCGTCCGGAATGGGGCATATACGATATGGCGGTCGGAAAGAAAGTCGTTTCGGCCTTCTCAGGTCCGGCCGATGTTCGCAGTTTCGACCTCATCACACACGTCCCTTCCACCCAAACCATCAAGGCACGAAAAACAGAAGAGCGTGCGGCGTTGGAGAAACGCTACCAAATAGTGCGCGATATCCGGGAAGGAAGAAATGACGCCTCATTGGAAACGATCTTCAATGACGTCTCCGAACACTACCCTAACGACTGGTTGCTGTCGGTTGAAATCGCCGAACTGTTGCACGAGCGTCGGGATCAGATGTTGCACACCGTACTCGACCATCTCGAGCGACTGAAAACAAGACGCCCTGAAGTGGCCCACCTGATCACGAACGGGCTTGACCTCATCCTCGAAAAAGAAAACGTATAAAAAAATCCCGCTCAAAAGGCGGGATTTTCGATTAGGGAACAGTTTGATTTTTCTTTCCACCCATTACGATACGCATAAGGTGGCGATGTGTATGATGATGGGTAGCGCCACGTACTTTGATTACCAGCTAGATAATCTTATTATTCCGCGCTTTTTCGACCGCTTCAAGTTTGTTGTGTACCTGCAGCTTGGTATAGATGTTCTCGATGTGCTTGCGTACGGTGCTCGGCGACAAAATGAGGTTGTCGGCGATGCTTAGGTAGTTGAGTCCTTTGCTCAATTGCTCCAACACCTCAATCTCCCGTTGCGACAATTTGATTTCTTCCTGCGTTTCGGTTGTGCCGAACTCGACCGGGTCACGCAACAGTTTCAACGTCTTGAAGGCAATCGATGGATGCATGGCCGCGCCACCGTTCAACGTCTCAAGAATGCCTTGATGCAATTGCTTCGCATTGATTTCCTTTAGCAGATAGCCATCGGCCCCGGCCTTGATTGCGTTGAAGATGTTCTCGTCGTTGTCGAAGACCGTTAACATCAGGATTCGAATGTGCGGGTAACGCGCCTTAACCGCCAGCGTGGCTTCGATACCGTTCATGGTCGGCATTTCGATATCCATCAGGATCAGGTCGATGTTGTGGTTCTCTTCCAAGCGCTCCATCAGTTCGGCACCGTCTCCGGCTAAAAACCGGACGGAGAAGTCATCGAAAAAAGACAGCTTCTCTTCAATGGTTTTGGTCAGGAAGTAATTGTCGTCGACGATTGCGATGCGTATCATGGGGCTGGACTTTGGTTAAGGGTATTTTTATCGACGGAAACGATGACGGACGTTCCCTGATCAGGCGCGCTGACAATCTCGAGCTTTCCTCCTATCTCCTTCAACCGTTTTCGCATGTTGGAGAGGCCATTGCCTTTACGCACGGTCTTTTCATCGAACCCAATGCCATTATCCGCAATCCGGATGACGAGAAAACTGCCTTCATCACGCACTTCGACCCGTATTTTGTCGGCGTTGGCATACTTTAGGCTATTGTTCACTGATTCCTGTATAACCCGATAAAGGTTCATACCGGAGACCGATCCGAATACCAAACCATCCAAATCAGGGTCGGTGACGAAGGAAAACTGGGTTTGACCGGCGACGGATCGCGCTTTGTCAATGAAATTCGTGATCCGTAATTTCAGGTCCTGTATAGAGATCGCATGGCTGTTCATCGCCCAGATCGTATCGCGTAGTTCAATAATGGTCGACTGTGTAAACTCAGAAATAGTGCGGAGTTTTTCATCGAGTTTGGTGTTCGCGAAATCAAACGCATACTTTAGGTTGTCGACGGATGAGATGATAAAGGTCAATTGTGCACCAATGTTGTCGTGAAGGTCGCGCGAAATCGACAGGCGCTGGTCCTGCAGTTTATTCTGTGTTTCGATTTGGACAATCGCCGATTTCAGTTCGAACTCTTGCTGTTGCTGGCGGTTTCGAAGGCGTTGTTGACGGTAGATGAGGACACCGATCAGAATGGACGCCAACGCAATGATACCGAAAATCAACAACATGGCGTTGCGGCGTTTGGCTTCTGCCTCCTGCTGCACGATCTGTTTCTCTTTTTTGACGTTTTCATAACGCGCTTCCATCTCGAAGATGGCCTTCGTCTTTTCGGTTACAAACAAACTGTCTTTTCCAGCGGCGTAGCGATTGGCATGGTCGATAGCCGCCCGGAAGTCGCCCAAACCGGTGTAGGCTTTCGCCAGATTGCGTTCGGCGTCTACCTTCAATGCAAACGCATCGGCCTTGGTGGCGGCTTCAAGTGCCTGTGCGGAAATCGCGGCGCTTTCACGGAAACGTCGTTGCTTGTTCAGACAATTTGCATAGCAGTTTAAGGTGTTGGCCACCTCAAACCAATTCTGGTGGTGTTGGTGCAGGGCAATGGAAGCTTCATATACCTTATTGGCCTCGACAAACTGGTGCAGACTGTCAAACACCACTGCCTTGTTGGTCATGGGATAGGCAATGTAGCGATCGAAGCCGAGTTTACGGTAGCCTTCGATGGCGAGGTCGGAATAGTAGAGTGATTCCTTCCATTTCCGGAAATTGATCAGGATCGATCCGAGATTACCCGCCGCTATTGTCGTTTCCGCTTCGAGGTGGTTCTTTCGGTAGAGTTGGTATGACTTTCGGTAATAGTCGAGTGCCTTTCGGTATTCTTTTTGGGTCTTGTAGATGATGCCGATGTTGGTATACGTCATCGCCATCTTCTCTTCATTTCGGCGCCGTTCGTAAATTGCAAGCGCCTTGAAATAGTGCTTTAGCGCTTCCTCATACAACCCCTTTGTATCGTAGGCAATCCCGATGTTGTTATACGAATCGCCCACTCCGATATCATCCCCTAATTGCCGCCGAAAGCCCAATGCCTTGCGGTGGTAAAACAAAGAAGAATCGAGCTCGCTTTTATATTGGAATACATTCGCTATCGAATTGCATGCCAGCGCTTTCATAGTGTCATTTTCTAGCTGTTGGGCGTCCGAAAGCGACTTCCGGGCATACAACATGGCTTTGTCGAGGTCGTTATTGCTGTATTCATCCGACAGCATCGAATGGGCCTTGAATCGTTCACGCCCTTTCGCGTTTACAAGAACGTTCTTCAGGCTGTCGACGCGTGTTCCTTGCGAAAAGGCAACCATCGAATAGCCCAAAAGTGTTACAACCAACAAGCGTTTGGTTAGATGCATGTGTTAAAAATAACAAAAAAGATGCAGTGCACGAGAACATCCTGCAAAACGCGACACAATCGCCCATCTCTCTTCATCCAAAGGTGCGGAAAGGCGGGCGGGACAGCAATACGCAAAATGACGTATTATATGATTTTGTTGGTACGGGCCTTTTGGATGGCTTCGAGCTTGTTGTGCACCTGTAGCTTGGCATAGATATTCTCAACGTGTTTCCGGACGGTGCCCACAGAAAGGATAAGGTTCTCTGCAATCGTGTGGTATTTGAGTCCGCGACTCAATTGCTCCAACACTTCCACTTCCCGCGAGGTCAGGCGCACTTCTTCGTCGTCTGTTGCGTCATCGAGTTGCAGCGGGTTGCGGAAAAGCCGTAGTGTCTTCAACGCGATCGACGGCGTCATGGTGGCGCCCCCTTTGAGGGTTTCGAGGAGGCCCTGATAGAGGTCTTGTGGACTCACATCCTTCAGCAAATACCCGTCGGCGCCGGCCTTTATGGATAGGAAGATGTTCTCATCGTTATCGAACACGGTCAGCATGATGATCTTGATATGCGGGTACCGGGACTTTACGAGGGCGGTGGCTTCAATACCATTCATCCGGGGCATTTCGATGTCCATCAGAATCAGGTCGATGTTATGGTTCTGTTCGAGCTTTGCCATCAGGTCTTCACCGTTCAACGCGGTATACCGGCATTGAAGATCGTCAAAGAAAGACAGCTTTTCGATGATCGCTTTCTGAAGGAAAACGTTGTCATCTACGAGTACAATTTTGGTCATATCGATGGTTTTTGGTGATGGTTTGTAGGAAAGGGAAGGAAGGCGTGAACGAAGGTACCTTCTCCGGACTGCGATGAAATCGAAAGACGACCGCCGATGTCTTCCATACGCTTGGCCATGTTTACGAGTCCATTGCCGCCGGATGCCGCGTCGACATCAAACCCGGTACCGTCGTCGGTCACCGAAAGCCGGATGGTGGCATCGTGTACGGAAACGGCAATGGTAATGGTGTTCGCATTGGCATATTTTAAGGCGTTATTGACGGCCTCCTGAAGGGTTCGGTACAGGTTCATCCCGGCTACCGATGTCAACACTACCGCGTCGAGTTCAGGTGCGACGGTGAAGGTGATCCGGAGATTGGTTGCTTCCTGGGCCTTCTCGACGAAATTGAGGATTCGCGCCTTCAGGTCTTCAAACGTAATGTCGGCGTGGTTCATCGCCCAGATGGTGTCGCGCAGTTCAATGATGGTGGAACGGGTGAAGTCGGTGATGGATGCCAGTTTTTGCGCGACGACGCCTTCCTTGATGCTGAAGCCATAGCGCAGGCTGTCGACCGACGAAATGATGAAGGTCAATTGCGCGCCAATGTTGTCGTGAAGGTCGCGCGAGATGGCGAGCCGCTGTTCCTGCAAACGGTTCTGCGATTCAATCTGTGCAATCGCCGCCTGCAACGAGAATTCCTGTCGTTGCTGTTGGTTGGCCATCCGTTGTTGGCGCCACAATAGAAAGCCACATACCGCCGTAAACAGCGTGAGCAGCGATACTGCCGCAATTGTCGACCGCGATTTGAGCACCTCTGCTTCCTTTTCGAGCAGTGCTGCCTTGTTCAGGGCAAGCTGTTTTTCTTTTTCCCCTGTGTCAAATTCGACCTGCAGTTCGGCGATGCGTTTGTTGGTTTCGGTGTTGACCAGGCTATCGCGAGAGGTCGCATAGGCTTTGTAATGACGTAGGGCGTCTTCGGTCTTTCCAAGTACTTCATACTGGCCCGATAGCATGAGATGGCTGTTTGCCACCTGGTTCAGGTAGCCCATAGCGGTTGAGAGCGCCAAAGCTTTGTCGTAATAGCGAATAGCCTCCGGTCTGTTACCCTTTGCAGCGGCAAGGTCGGCCAGCGCCGTGAAGGTCTCGGCCATCCCGAGTTTGTCACCGTGACGGGTGCGGATGGCCAGTGCTTCATCCAGAACGGGCTTGACGCGATCGTATTGTTTCCGCATCAGGTATATACCCGCAATGTTGTTGAGGCTATACGGAATTCCCACGCTGTCGCGCACCGATTGCTGTAGCCGGAGGCTTTTCCGGTAGAAAAACAGCGCACTGTCGAGTTGCCCCTGCATCTCTTTCAACACCCCGTAGTTGTTATAAAGCGCCAACAACGGCTTAGTAAACCGATGGGCCTCCGCCAAATGCTTGCCTTTCTGCATATAAGCCTGTGCACTGGCAATATCACGCCGTTTCATGCGATAGCCTGTCTCGGCGTAGTGATGCGCCAAACGCTCGAGATTGCCCGACTTTTGGTAGAGCCCAATTGCTTTGAGCGAATACGAAAGATCCTTATCATACGCCCCCTGGAAGTAGTAGGCGAGCGCTGCATTCGCATAGCTTTCCGCTTCTCCGTCCACATATCCCATGCGATGGGCAGCACGGGCGTTTGCCAGGAAAACCGCATCGATGGTAGACGCTTTCTCGACCTTTACCTGATAGGGAAGCGCGTTGATCGAGTCGACCTCATCACGGCGTTGTGCCTGTGACGCGAGCGTCGACAAGGCGAGAAGTGCAATGAGGATCGCGTTTTTCATAAGGCTGTTTTAGGTAGTCGAAGTGTTTTCCATTTTCGAAAGAGGTACCGACAAGCGTATCTCGGTACCGTTTTCGTTCGAATTGCAGGTGTAGGTCCCGCCTATTTCACCCATGCGCTTTTTCATATTTCGGAGTCCGTTGCCATGTTCCATCTGGCTGGCATCGAAACCTCTCCCATTGTCGCGTAGCGTGACCTTCGCCGTGGTACCGTCTGCCCCGATGGTGATGGAAATGCGATTAGCGCCCGAGTGTTTCATGGCATTGTTCACGGCCTCCTGCAAAGTGCGGTAGATGTTGATGGCTTCTACCGATGTGAGGGTCACGTCTTTTAATGAATCGACGATGGTGAAGCGGAACGCCAGATCTTCGTTGGCGGTTTTGGCCTTTCCGATGAAGTTGTAGATGCGTGAGCGGAGTTCTTCGAAACTCACTTCTCCTTTGTTCATCGCCCAAATGGTGTCGCGCAGTTCGATGATGGTCGATTGAGTAAAATCCGAGATGGTATCGAGCTTGCGATCAAGCGCCGGATTCTGGAGGTTGAAACTCATTTTCACGGCGTCGACCGACGAAATGATGAAGGTCAACTGTGCGCCGATGTTATCGTGCAGGTCGCGCGAAATCGACAGGCGTTGTTCCTGTAACTGTTGCTGCGTCTCGATCTGGGCGATGGCTTCTTTGAGTTGGAACTCCTGCTCTTTCTGCCGCACGCGAAGCCGCTGCTGACGGTAGACCGACGCGCCGGTTACCGCAGTAAAGAGTACCAGCACACCCAACAAGAGGATTGTCCTTCCCTTGCGATCCGCTTCCGCCTCTGATTCGAGCAGCTTCACCTTGTTTTCCGCGAGTTGCCGCTCTTTTTCCGCCGTTTCATATTTGACTTCCGCTTCCCGAATGATGCGCTGCTTTTCACTTCCGACCGTGCTGTCTTTATACGCGGCATACCGCAGGTGGTTCTCATACGCCTGACGGTAATCACCTTTTTGGGCATACGCAGCCGCCATCCCAAAATAGCCTTCCGCCAGACGGGCCATTTCTGACGACTTCACCGTTTCAGCTACTAACTGTTGCGACAGCGCAATGGCCGCATCGCTTTTGTTTTCCAGTCGATAGATCTTCGCGAGATTCGACCGCAGTCCGAACGTTTCGCCGGTGTTCTTTTTGTATTCATGGGCCAGCCGAAGTGCATCGTTGATGTTTTTCTTCGCCTCCGGATAGCGTTCCTGTTTCATGAGCAATTCGACCTTTCGTGTCAGGACATCAAAAAGCATGTGACGCGTTTCGGGCCGTTCCGCCATTTTTTCGGCGCGGTCGAGATACGTAGATGCCTTCTCATTATCACCCCGCTCCAGGAAAGAACCGGAAAGCAACAGATACGCATCCAACAAGAGATCCGGATGCCCTTTGTCGCGACGGCCCGACTGGATGCTCTTTGCCAGGTAATATTCGGCTTTCCGCCCGTCTTTGAGATTGAGGTAGAGTTTCCCGACTTCTTTGTAAGCCGATGTCTTAATGTATCGATACTGCGTCGTGTCGATATGCGGAACCGACGCGAGGAAATTCCGGATCGCCAGGTCATACTTCCCCTGTTCCTGATAAATCGATGCCATGTTGATCTTACTCAGCACCTGCCCGATCTCGTCCTTTACCGCCACAAAAGCGGAGTCGGCCGAATGGAAATAGCCCAATGACCGTCTCCAGTCCTGGGCGTAATAATAGGTTTCGGCAATCTCACTGTAGGCACAGGCGACTTGCAGGGTGATGCCGTTGTTCCGCGCGTACTCACGAGCGGTGAGAAAACGACGATACGCGGCGTCGGTATTGCGCTGCGACGTTTCGAGGGCGATGAGTTTTACCAACAGGATGGCTTTCGATTCGCGGTCGCCCTTTGCGCCGAAACCCTCTATGCCTTCTTCGATGATCTTTCGGGTGCGTTCGGGATCAACGTTGTGGATATCAAGGTACTGTCGCAGGATGGAATCAAGCACCTGTCCGCTTACCAGCAGCGGAAGGAGTAGCAATAACGACAGTAGCATCCTTTTCTTCATCGACCTTAGGTGGTAAAGCACGAAAACCCGGCTGTGACCGGGATTGGGATTGGGTTAGAGTAATTTGTTCTTTGCCAGTATCTGTAACAGTTCATGGTTGAAATCGAAAATATCGTTGTTCAACGTTGCGTTCGCGGTTCGAAGTCTACTTCGAAGCTCGTCTGAGAGGTGCACCTGGGCGTCTTTGAGATGCTGTTCGCGGGTGAGCCTTACAATCATCTCCTCCAGCGTCCGGATGCGTTTTCGAAACACCTGACGGTCTTGGTAAAACCGATAATTCAAGTAGACGATTACGCCAAACAGCGCTACCGAAAGAACAATCAGGGCTGGTAACATAGCATGCGGGGGTTTAGGTTGACGGGGGCATTTCCTGCCAAAGTTCAACATTCAAGAAGGGTCGGTCAATACGTCATATGCCGTATCTTTCTAAAAACGAAAGGGACGCTCATACTGAGCGTCCCCTTCTACACACATAGGTTCTTCTTATAGTTCGAGGCGGAAACTTCCGTTGGTCACGTTCTTGACACCGCCGCTGCAGTCGTCGTTGTCGCGCAATTCGACGCCGGTGAACGAAAACGTTCCTTCGATTTTGGTATCGTCGATAAACGTAATCTCGATGGTTCCGGAAGCGGTGCTGCAAGCGCCCGAAACATACGTCACGGTACTCATAGAACTGGTTACCGTAGTGTATGATAACAACCCGGTATTGTCGCCGGTTTGGTCCGGACCGACGTTGTAGGTACCGACGGTAAGTCCGCCCGGCTTATACAACTGGATCGCCATACTGCTCGAACTTGTGCCGTTGATCGCCACGCCCTGGAGCACGATGTTGCCGCTTTGGTAACCACCCTGAACGACTTGTCCGGTTGCGCTGAAATTGGTTCCGCCGATTTTCGCCTTTACGAAGCTGCCGGTTGCCGGGCCGCTGAAGCCGCCACCGCCGCCGTTGTCGTCGCTGCTGCACGAAGTCATTACTGTTACAAGTGCCATGGTAAGCACAATACCGATTCTTTTTAGTGTTTTCATGATTTGATTTTTTAATGAGTTAGTCACTGAGGCAAAGTTGCGGTGTATGCAAGCGCCACACCATACGTAGAATGCCGTATTTTGACCTACGTCAGGGCGCCGCCAACAGCCCGATTGGAAGCGGAACCTGCCGTAATACGGGCGCTCCACCAACGGATGCGACGTAATAGAGCACCTGCCCCGTTTCATCGTAATACGGCTGTCCGTCAAAATCATTGCTGTTGATCGCGCTGCCGAGGTTGACGGGTTCCGACCAATTCTTCCAGGTGTCGTCGAGGCGATGGGTCACATACAGGTCAAAATCGCCATAGCCGCTGTAGCCTTCGCTGCTGAAGAGTAGTGTACGGCCATCTGAAAGCAATTGTGGCATCCCTTCATCGGCGGCGGAATTAAGCTGTTTTCCCATGTTCTGCAACATGCCATACGTGCCGTCGTCTTTTCGCAATGCGAAGTACAGGTCGGAACCGCCCTGGGTAAAATCGGTTTCAATGCCGAGTATCAGTACCTTTCCATCAGCCGACATCGTGGCGTCAGACGTATCGTCGTAGTTGTTGCAGGCGACGATTCGAACGGGCCCGGTCGATACGTAATCGCTGCCTACCCGACGCAGCAGTTCGTAGCCGCTTTCCGTACCGCCTTTCGCGAAAGGAACCCCGCCTTTCAACAGGAAGTCGGAACCCGCAAACTCGATGTAATTGAATCCTTTCTCCCGTGACAGCAATGGCTCATCTTTACGGTTCGTCCAACGTCCATCCGGACCTTTTGTATACGACACGACCGCATCGTGCATTTCGCCGAGGTTGCTGATATAGAGTACCTGGCCATCGGGCGTGATGCACGGACTTCCGGGCGTGAGACCCGCGAGGCCCACATCGCTCGGCGCCAGCGCTGCAAAGGCGGCGTCGGTGTGGATAGTCGCATCAAGCGGCGCATCAGAATCGGAAATCCCGATGGCATCGATTTGTTTCTGGCCCGGCACCAAGGCGAAGTTAAACTCCACCCGCAGCGCTACCACCGACGGAAGGGTCGTTTCCAATAGAATACGTTCGACGCCCGGATTCACGTTTACTTCCGGTGCTTTTTGGATCTTGCGTCGTTTTCGGCCATAATAATACGCACGATCTCGTTGGAACGAATACGTATACCTATTCTGGCGTGCGGCCCAGTCGCGTGTCCACACCGTCTTGAAACTGCCCGATCCGTCATCAGCCTGCACACGCACCACGCAACCAGAATTAAGGTTTTCGAAGACCGCAATCTGTTTGACCGCCTGTGGATGGTCGAAACCCACGACTACCCATTCGGAGCCATCGAGGGCTTTTTTGGGTGACCAGGCATTGGCGCTCGGACCGCATTGTGGAAAGGCATCCGGTTTGCCGAGGATGCGCTTGATACCGTTTTGTTTCCCGCCGAGATCAGACGAAAATTTGATCAGTTTGGATGCCCATTGTACCTGCTGGGCCGATGCCAGCGACGCGCATCCCAAAAGAAGATAGAGGAGCTTTTTCATGTTATCACGATGTAAAAAAAGGCCGCGATTGCTCACGGCCTTCCTAACTACTCAAACAAACGTTACAGATTCACTTTGATTTTCTCGACTTTCTTCCCCTTGAATGCAAAGATGTATTCACCATCGGTGGTAATGTCGATACCATCTCCATATTCAGGACTACCGCCTTTCCCTTTCGACTGCACCGATCCTTTGGTCTCGCCGTTGGTCATGTCGATGCCGTAGATGATGTTCTTCGAGTTCCGCTGGTCGCGCAGGAAGTAGTTATCGCCAATTTTGTAGAAATAGTCCACACCGCGGATCTTTTCGGACGCATAGGCCCGGCTGCCGTCTTTCTTGTTATAGGAAGCGAGTCCTTTCTCTGACAACACCACGACCTTGTCGCCAAAATCAATTACGTCGGTGGCTTTACCGACTTTAGCATCGTTGTGTTTC
The DNA here is from genome assembly GCA_027490305.1 of Flavobacteriaceae bacterium. Taxonomy (GTDB): domain Bacteria; phylum Bacteroidota; class Bacteroidia; order Flavobacteriales; family Flavobacteriaceae; genus Flavobacterium. The sequence continues at coordinate 23,695 of JAIXYI010000015.1, read as the reverse complement.
ACGTCAAACAACTGGTTGCCGGTTGCGATGTCGTAGCTGTAGAATTCATCGCCATCGCCTACGAAAACTGTCTTGTCGCCGTCGAGGATGAGGTCAGTGATGCGTTTGTCGAATCGCTCAGAACGCCAGGCCGTTTTACCCGTTTTATCATCAATGGCCAGCACACCGTTTTTTTGGTTTTTATAATCCCAGTAGATATAGGGCACCCACGCCTGATAGCTTCCGCCGCCAAAACCGCCCAGTGCCATACCGGCTGACAATCCGTTCGATTTTTCCTCCAGGCGCAATTCCTGCACCTGAAACTTGCCGCCGACCTGCACCATGATCTTATCGCCGGCTTTGTAGATGTGCGGCATACAGAAAGCACCGGCGATCTTCTCAGAAGCCCAAAGTAGCTTTCCGCTTTCGAGGTCGTGTTTTTCTACGTATTTCACACGGTCACGGCCACCAAGGATGACCAGGTAAACTGCATCGTCCGTAAAGAGGGGTTCCGCGATCAATTTGTAATACTTCGTCCGTTTCCTATTGCCGAAAAGCGAATTGCCACTTGATCCGCCCATGTCGTCTTCATACGTGGCCGACCAGAGTTGCTGGCCGTTCTCGTAATTGTAAACCGAGAGACCGTTCAGGTGTACGTACAGTTTCCCTCCCTTTAGCCAAAGATCGACGATGGGTTTGCGGGTCACGAGTTCCTTCTCTATCGATCCGACGAAGGTAGCATCCCACAACACTTCGCCATTCGACGCATTGATCCGCACGAGCTGGTTCTTGAAACCCGCAAAAAGTGCCCCCAAAGCGGTAGGTTTGAAGTTCAGCATCACGATTTCGTTGCGTTTGGCATCATACAGATACGCGCCGACGCCACCTTTGAAACGGTTGGTCTCCCATATTTTCTCGCCCGTGTTGGCCTTTACCAGGATGACGGAATTCCGTTGCGAAATCAGGAAGGAATCGAGTTCGCGGATGTATTTCACCGTATCGAGTTCCTGGTTGTCGCCGCCACCGCCATCTTTTGGGATGAGATTTTGGTACTGCTCAGAATTCCACAGTTCTTTCCCGGTAGGGATATCGATGACCGCCACGCGATCGGTGCCAAGTTTGCGCTCGTCGAAGAGGAAAAGATACCCTCCGTTGTCGGTCCAGACGGTATATTGGAACTCCGACTTGTTGGTTTTGTTTGTTGTAATCTTCTTGTAGTCACCGCTCCAGATGAGCTTCCCTTCTGAATTCAGCACAGTAGCGGAGTTGTCGTCGGTGGCGATAATGTATTTTCCGGTTCCGTCGGTCACGGCCAAACGGGTGGCTTTGTTTTCGAATTCACCTTCCCATACGGTGGTGAAGTCGCCTGTTTTTTTGCCGGCCTTTCCGCCGCCGAGGAGTTTCCCCAACTGTGCGTGGACGGGTAGTGCGCCGGCTAATGCAGCCGAAAGCAATACGGTGGTGGTCAATCGTTTCATTTTTTAGTGATTTTTAGGTAGGATTATTCGAATGCCGCGTTATAGCGGATTTTGTAGCGTTGTTGCTTCTGGAGTTTGAAGCGGAATTTGTGTTCGAGGATATAAGAGGACATCCAGTTGATGAAGTCGATGTCGCGGATGTCGCTGTCGACCTTGAAGAACGTTGACACCTTGCCGTTTTGCACCACGCCGATGTCGATGACCATGTAGCCTTTCACGGCAGGGAACTTCTTGTTCTTTTTCTTGAGGAATTCTTCCGAGTGGAACATCTCGTCGACCTCTTGGGTGACCATCTCGTTGACGGCTTCCTCATCGGTCAACACCGGGCGCTGGGCCATCGCACGCGGCGTAAAGGCCAGCGACAACAGCACAAATAAAATAAGGGTAACGTTTTTCATGTGTTTGGTTTTTAGTGACATGACAAACGTAGACGGAATGGAAAGGTGGGAAAATACGTAGAATGTCGTATTTTGGGGAGGAGCGTTTCTGGGTGCCTGAGTCCCTGAGTCCCTGAGCTCCTGAGTTCCTGAGCTCCTGAGCAATCGAGCAACGGAGTAATTGAGACTGCCTGCTATCTACTGCCTGCTGAGACTGAGACTGTCTACTGCCTACTGCCCACTTCCGAGACTGCGACTTCACCCCAACTCCTATTTCCTAACTCCTAACTCCTATTTCCCAACCCCTATTTCCCGTATTTCTACCTATTGTTTTCCTCCCAAAATAATCGTCTATTTGGAGAACCAACCAAACATCACATTATGGAAATCGTTGTAAAAGAAACCATTACCGTCCAAACGTACGACGTCGACACCTACCGGCGCATCCGGCGTTCAATCGGATATCTCGGCATCGGGCTGCCGATCGTGCTGGTGCTGCTTTCGGGCATTGGGTTTTTCCAAACCGCCGTACAGCACTCGATAAGTCATTACTATTACACCAACCTCCGGGAGATCTTCACCGGAACGCTGTGTGCCGTCGGACTTTTCCTGATTCGATATAGAGGGTATAGCAACCCGTCTTTCTGGAGAAACGACAACCGGTTAACCAACATCGCCGGCGTTATGGCCTTTGGCGTGGCGATGGTGCCGACGAACCCGGACCATCCGGCACAAAAAATCTATACACTGATTCCGCTTACGGACGCCTGGCTGGGTGGACTGCATTATTTCTTCGCCGGAAGCCTCTTCGGCATCTTTGCCTTATTGGCGATCAACGTCTTCACCCTTGGGCAGGCGAAGGAAACAGCCACTCCGAAGAGCATGTTCAATGAAAATAATATCTACCGGTTTTGCGGGGGCGCCATCATACTGTTCATTCTTGCGATTCCGATTTCGGGTATATGGAAGATACCGTATGCCACACTGATCTGCGAAGCGCTGTCGCTGTTTTTCTTCGGTACGGCCTGGCTGATCAAAGGCCGCGCACTCGGCGACACCGGGGCGCTTGGCCGGATGCTGTATCGGGAAAACAACCCACCCAAACCAAAACGGGAAGTGGTTTTTGACGAGTAACAAAAAAAAAGAAGAGCCTCATGGCAACCTTTTGCACCCTTAACCGACTCTATACCGTCAGGCCGGGCTGCGGGTGTGAGGAACCTGATTAAGGGGTTGACGGGCTTCCGACCAAAAACGCCACGTACCTAAACGGCTAAAAAAGAAAAGGAGGACGCTCGTCCTCCTTTTTGTTAGGGATAAATCAGGTATTTTTCCCTGACTTTTCGAAATTCAATCAGGCCGCCTTCCCAACTCGCGCGAATCTCGGCAGCGGTCATGCCGGCTTCGACCTGTTCACGGAGTTTGGTCGTGCCTGCAAGTTTCGTGAAATACGAATTGAAAAACTTCGATTTGTCTTCCGTTTCGTTATACGCCCGGATCAGCCACTTGAGTTCGAGTCGGTCGAGACGCGGATAATTCAACAAGTCTTCCCCGTTGCACTCGCGTCCGTTATACAGCGGATCTTTCGCGCCGACGTTCGGCGACGGTGTAAAACAATAACCTGTATAGGGAAGATAGGGCGACCCATATACCTGAAACTGCCGCTCGGTGCCGCGCCCTACGCTCACGTTCGTACCTTCAAAAAGACAGATACTGGCGTAAAGGTTGATGGCCTTATCATTCGGCAGGTTAGGCGATGGTTTTATCAGGATGGAATACGGTTTGTCATGCGTATACGACGCACAGGTCACGATTTCAAGTTCACATTGGATGCCGTCTTTCAGCCACTTTTCGCCGTTGATCATCCGGGCGTACTCACCAATGGTCATGCCATGGAGCACCGGAATGGTGTGCATCCCCACGAAACTGCGGTTTTCCGGATCCAACATCGGGCCATCGACAATATGCCCATTCGGGTTCGGGCGGTCGAGCAAAATCAACGGAATGTGGTTTTCGGCGCAGGCTTCCATCACATAATGCAGCGTCGAGATATACGTAAAGAACCGGACGCCTACATCCTGTAGGTCAAACAACATGACATCCACATCATGCAATTGGGCCGGTTTGGGTTTCTTGTTGTCGCCGTAGATGGACACGATCGGCAATCCGGTGCGCACATCCTTTCCGTCTACAATCGTCTCGCCGGCATCCGCGGTGCCCCGAAATCCGTGTTCGGGAGCAAAGATCTTGACGAGCTGGGCGCGCGACGCCAAATAATCAACGATATGCATACCGTCTGAACGGAGTCCACTTTGATTGGTGACGATTCCGACGCGCTTGTTTTTCAGAAGCGCGGAAAACCCATCAAAATTATCGGCTCCCGCCAGGATCTTCCCCGTATCAGGCGCCGTATTCCGAATAATGTGCGAAACCGTATCCGTTTTCACCGCTGCGGTTGCTTCGGTTGCCTTTACGGTCTTGGGATGTACCGCCGATTTCCGGGTAACACACGACACCATACTCACACAGGACACCAATGCCCACATCAGCTGTCGGGCAGCGAGGGTTTTCCTGTCAGTAAAATAGCTACGTATACGGGTCATGGTTGTCGCGGCGTTCGCCCAAAAAGCGTATTTTTGGTACCTGATAAACCACCCCTTTGAATCCGGAGTATTTCATTGCCAAAAGGCTTGTGGCCGCCAAAAGTGGCAAAAGTAGCATATCTTCACCGATAATAAAAATCGCGGTGTGGGCCATTGCCATCTCGATGGCGATGATGGTGATATCAGTAGCGACCGGCACTGGCCTCCAACAGAAAATCCGGGCGAAACTGGCCGCGTTCAACGGGCATATCCTGATCTCGAACCTCGAAGACAACCAGTCTGAGATCACCGCAACGCCGATCTCAACACACCAATCGTTTTACCCGACCTTCACCGGCGTATCCGGCATTCACCATGTGCAGGCCGTGGCGACCAAAGCCGGCATCATCCGAACGGCGACCGATTTCGAAGGGATTATCTTCAAAGGCGTCGGAAAGGAATACGACTGGAGCAACATCGCCGAATACCTCGTAGCCGGCCGTATGCCCGACGTCAAACACAACCTCAACGCCGAAGTGCTGCTGCCCCAATACCTGGCTGACCGACTGAAACTGAAGCCCGGCGACCGCTTCACGACGTATTTCATGAAGGATAATAGCTGGAAAATGCCCAACCTCCGGGTGTTTACGGTGGTGGGCATCTTCAATTCGGGTTTCCAGGAAATCGACGGCACGTTTGTGATTGGCGACATCCGGCATGTCCAGAAAATGAACAAATGGCGACCAGATGAAGTCGGCGCTTTCGAAGTCTTCCTCGATGATTTCAGCCAAATGGAAGAAAAAGGACGGGAGGTATACAACGCCACCGGATCCTTCCTCCGAAGCCGGACGATTGCCGACAAATACGCCTACCTTTTCGAGTGGGTGAAACTCTTCGATTTCAACATCCTTGTCATCATCGGGATTATGATCCTGGTGTCAACCATCGATATGGTCGTGGCACTGCTCGTTCTGATTCTCGAACGCACCCGGATGATCGGTATCCTAAAAGCGATGGGGGCGTCGAATTGGTCGATCCGGAAAATCTTCCTGTACAATGCCTTCCACCTCATCCTGCGCGGACTCCTGCTCGGCAACGGAATTGCGATCGGACTTTTGTTAATCCAGCAAAAAACCGGGATCATCCAGTTGGACCCTGAGAGCTACTACGTGAACGAAGCACCCGTGAACCTCGACTGGCTATACATCCTGCTGCTCAATGTCATCACCGTGGGTATCTGCCTGTTGGTTTTGGTCATTCCCTCGTGGGTCATTACGAAAATCTCGCCGGTGAAAGCCATCCGGTTCGACTAGTGGTTGGTAGTCAGTGGTTAGTGGTCGGTGGTTAGTGATTCCGACTAAAAATCCATCCGGAAACCAATCGCCATTAGGCGCTCGCGTTCTTCCGCATTCTTGAACAGCGGGTTTAGGTCATACTTGGCATAGAGTGACAGCGCACCGAATCCGACATAAGCCGCCACACCATACACCAGGTTATTGGTATTGTAATCCTGGATATCCCGGGTTTCCCGACGGTTTCCGTCTTCCGTCCATTTCAACCGTTGCGCCGTGCGGATGTTGAACCCGCCGTATCCGCCGATACCCGCTTTAAAATTGTTGTTGATATAATACCGCACGCGATCCGGATACGTCACTTTCTCTGACTTGCCAAATTCGAGGAATACTGGAAACACCAGGTTCGTAAAGTACATTTGATTGCGTTTGAGGCGATACCCAAACGGCTGCAGCGTAGTATGACCGTTGTAATCGTCTACAAAATAGCGATCTCCGGTTGGCGACAACGCCGTTACCTGGAACGATAGTCCATAAGCCAGTCGGAAAAAGTTGTCGTTTTTACGCAAACGCGTACGCCATGTGAAGCCCAATTCTGAATAAAGGCTTTTCCATGTGGCATACGGACTCCGGCCCGAGCTGATTACATTCCCCAAGCCGCCGACCAACACCACATCTGAATAGGTGCGGCGGTCGTATTTCACACGATGCGGGTTGGCCCGATATTGGATCCCCAGCAACATACTACCCTGCTCGTCGTAGGCGTTACCAAGTCCAATCTCGAGGCTGCTGCCGCGATTCGCTTTCGGCTCATACGATTCATCACGCTCCACCAACGCGATCTGGTTGTCGACGATGGCCGTTTTGTTGTCGATATTGAGCGCCGCCGCGCGGGCCGCCTCTTCTTTTCGGGTTTGCGCTTCGGCGGGCGAAAGGCTGTCTTTCGTGACCAACGCATCGAGTCGCTCGATTTCTTTTTTCAGCCGGTCTTTTTCGTAGTTCTTGATACGCTCTTTTTCTTCCTGTAGCGAGAGTATCTTGTCGGCTTTTGTTCGTTCGGCATTCAGCGGAAGTCCGCTTTCTTTAAGTGTATACTGTGCGGCGGCACGAGGCATGAGAAAACCGGTTGCCAAAAAGGCAAGAACTAAAATTCTACGCATGATGTATGGATTTAAGGGTTATTCGATGAAACGGCGATCCGTACTTTCCTGAATTTATTGATCGCAGTGAACACGCGTTCTTTGAACGAGCGGTTGAGTTCTATTTCAGATTCGGCTAAGAGCCGCGTTGGGTCAGTGCCCGAACGTTGTTGTTTTTCGAGCGCAATTTCACGTTGGGCATTCGCCAGTAGCGAGTCGACCGTGGCGTCGGTGATCGCCTTCCCGTTCTGCTGGCGTTGGTCGAGTTCGGCTACGATTTCCTGTATTTTCTGCTCTTCAACCGTCGGAACTACGACCGGTGCCGATGGTGTTTCCGAAACCACGTGTGGATTCTTATCCATAGGCGGGGCAGGCGGAACGATTGTCGTGGCCCAACCTTCTTTCTTGTCTTTTACCAAACGGGGTGGCGCGATGACAGGTGCCGTATTCACTACCTGCTTTTCCGGCTCGACAGCGGGTGCCGTCACTACCCTATTTTCGATAACCGTCTCCGGTCGGTTCGTCCAGAACCATCCCATTAGCAGCAACAGGCCGGCCGCAACGGCGGTGTATACGAACCCGCGACGGCGCGACCGCTTGCCGCGAGGCCGGGCATTGATACGTTCCCAGGCATTTTCGCTGGGCTCAAGGCGACGCGCTTCCAGTTGTCGCTTCAACAGATCTTCAAAATTATCGTGTGCCATGATGCTTTTCGTTGTGTGGGTTGAACTGTTCCGCCAGCAACTTTCGCGCTTTGAATAGCTGGCTTTTTGAGGTGCTCTCCGTAATTCGGAGGGTCTCCGCGATCTCCTTATGGCTGTAGCCTTCCACGGCATACAGCAGCAAGACCGTTCGGTATCCGGCCGGCAGCGCATCGATCAGCAACTGCAGCCGTTCGGTATCAAAATCGAGTGCATCGACCACCCCAGCCTGCGTCTCGGCTTCTTCCAGTTCCGAAAAACGCAATTGCTGGCGGCTTCGCAGAAATTCCAGTGCCTCGCGCACCATGATTTTCCGCAACCAACCCTCGAAGCTCCCCTCAAAACGAAACCGATCGAGTTTGTCGAACGCCTTGGTGAAGCCCATCACCATGACATCCTCCGCATAATGGATGTCCTTTATATAATAACGACACACACTCAGCATCTTCGACGCATAGCGCCGGTAGAGCTTGTATTCGGCGGCCGGGTCGCGCTTCAGCGCTTTTTTCACCAGCGCCTCATCCGAGGCATGTAGGGCAATGATCTTCACGTTTGTTCGTTGTTACAATACAAAAGACGGGAAGGTTTTCGAAAAAGTTGCCTGAAGGGGGGAAAAAGTTGGCAGTGGGCAGTCGCAGTAGGCAGTTTTAGTCGCAGTCGCAGTCTCAGTTCCTCAGTTACCTATTAGGATTTGGGCGTGCCGGCGCATTGACGGGCTCCTTTTCTTCCCACGCCTTCGCGCCGTCGGGCTTTCCGCACTCGCTGCCGCCGTCGTTACACGCCGCCGCCGAGCTCAAACAATCGCTGCAATCCCTCACGCGGGAAGGAGTTCTTAGTTCAGGGATACTAGCGGGAAGCCGTCCCAAAAAGCACACCCGTCCAATTCATCGGCGCTCGTCGTCTTCCCGACTTTCCGACTTTCAACTCTAACCTCAAAAACCTACAAGGTTGAAAAAACCTTGCAGGTTCTTCCTTTGAAGAAATGTCTTCCCGATTTTCAGACTTCCCGACTTTCCGACCTCCGAACTCCCGATCTTCCCAACTCCCCAACTTCCCAACTTAAATCCCTACCTTTGCCGAAAATTTCACCATGAGCAACATCGTCGCTATCGTCGGACGACCCAATGTCGGGAAGTCGACGCTTTTCAACCGCCTCATCAAGCGCCGTGAAGCCATCGTCGATTCGGTGGCCGGTGTGACACGTGACCGGAATTACGGCAAAAGCGAATGGAACGGACGCGAATTTTCGGTCATCGACACCGGTGGTTACGTGCGTGGGTCAGACGACGTGTTCGAAGGTGAAATCCGTAAACAGGTCGAACTCGCCATCGACGAGGCCGATGTCATCATTTTTGTGGTTGACGTCGAAGAAGGCATCACGCCCATGGACGAGACCGTCGCCAAATTGCTCCGGAAGGTGACCAAACCGGTGCTGCTGGCGGTTAATAAAGTCGATAATGGTGCCCGGGAAAAAGAAGCAATTGAATTCTATAACCTCGGACTGGGCGATTACTATACCTTCGCCAGTATCTCGGGAAGCGGCACGGGCGAATTGCTCGACGCCCTGATCGACGCCTTTCCCGAAAAGCCGGAACCCGTTCAGGAAGACGAAGAACTGCCGCGCTTTGCCGTCGTAGGCCGCCCGAACGCCGGTAAATCAAGTTTCATCAATGCCCTCATCGGCGAAGACCGGTATATCGTGACGGATATCGCCGGCACGACCCGCGACGCCATCGATACTAAATTCAACCGTTTCGGCTTTGAATTTAACCTGGTCGACACGGCCGGTATCCGCCGGAAGGCCAAAGTAAAAGAAGATCTTGAGTTTTATTCGGTCATGCGCTCGGTGCGCGCCATCGAACACGCTGACGTCTGTATCCTCGTGATCGATGCTACGCGTGGGTTCGAAGGACAAGACCAGAACATCTTCTGGCTGGCCGAAAAAAACCGTAAGGGTGTCGTTATTCTCGTGAACAAGTGGGACCTGGTCGAGAAAGACACCATGTCGTCCAAAGAATACGAAAACCGCATCCGCAAAGAAATTGAGCCGTTTACCGACGTGCCGATCCTGTTCGTATCGGCGCTGACCAAACAGCGTCTACTGAAAGCGCTTGAGGCATCCGTACAAGTCTTCGAAAGCCGCCGCCAACGCATCTCGACGTCGAAATTCAACGACCACATGCTGAAAGTCATCGAGAACTTCCCACCACCTGCCATCAAAGGCAAATACATCAAGATCAAATATTGCATGCAATTGCCGACGCAAACACCACAGTTTGTCTTCTTTGCGAACCTGCCACAGTATGTAAAAGATCCCTACAAGCGTTTCCTTGAGAATAAAATCCGGGAGAAATGGGACTTTTCGGGTGTGCCGATCGACATCTACATCCGCGAAAAATAGTGCTCTTCGTTCGCAGTTGCTAAGTCTGTGTGTTAAACCGGTAGGAAAAGCGCGTAGTTGCACACGGAAAATCGTTTCTTCGCGTTTCTTCACAAAACAAACGCATGACCCGTAATTTACTGCTACTACTGCTGTTATCCGCCGTATCCTCTACATTCGCCCAAAGCATCACGATCAAGGGCAAACTGGTTGACAAGGAAATGGAAAAACCGCTGGAGGCGGCCACCGTGTATCTGCAATCCGCGAAAGATTCGACCATGATCGAATACACGATCTCCGACCGCACCGGCTCCTTCCTGATGACCGTCCGCAAAACCGACAAACCGGTCATCCTCAAAACATCCATGATTACGTTTGCCGACTACACCCGCCGTTTCGAAGGCCTATCGGAGAGCGTCGACGTCGGTACGATCGAACTCGAAGATGCACCGCGCACGCTGGAAGAGGTACAGATCAAGAGTGAAGCCCCTCCGGTACGAATCAAAAACGACACCCTCGAATTCAACGCTTCCTCCTTCAAAGTGCGTCCCGATGCCAATGTGGAAACCCTATTGAAACAATTGCCGGGCGTTGAAATCGACAACGATGGAAAGATAACGGTGAACGGGAAGGAAGTCAACCAAATCCTGGTGAACGGAAAGCCCTTCTTCGACAAAGAAGGCAAAGTAGCGTTGCAGAACCTTCCGTCGGACATCATCAACAAGGTGCAGATCACCGATACCAAAACCAAGAAGGAAGAAACGACCGGACAGGCGGCCTCGTCAAATGAGGCGTCCATCAACCTGACGATCGACGAAGACAAAAACAAAGGATTCTTCGGTAAGGCGATGGCCGGCTATGGCAGCGACAAACGCTACGAAAGCAGCCTCATGCTCAACTATTTTAAGGGAAGCCGAAAGATCTCACTGATCGGCTCGTCCAACAACATCAACACCACCGGTTTCTCGATGAACGAGATTTTCGATAGTATGGGCGGCGGGCGTAATTACTCTATCTGGACCAACGACGATGGCTCCTTCGGCATCAACGGCATGATGTTCGGCGGTGGTTTCGGCATCAAGAAGTCGAACATACTCGGGGTTAATTACAGCGATGAGCCGGTTAAGAACCTAACGACGAACGGCAGTTATTTCTATACCGACAGCGACCGCAACAACACCAACCGCACCCGTGCCGTGACGTTTCTCGAAGACGACAGTTTTACGACCCAGTCAAATTCCGTAAACCACGAATTTACCTTCGCCCATAACGGCAGTTTAGAGATTGAAATCAAACCCGATACACTCACGACGATTTCCTTTACGCCGAAAATCTCTCGCGGCCGGTCGCATTACGAAAGCGCCAGTTCCTCTTCTACGACCAACGCCGGCGGACGCCTCACCCAGGAAAATATTGGAAACGATGACGCCGAGACGCGCACGGGCAACCTTGGTGGATCGTTGTATATCGGTCGGAGTTCCCGCAAACGCAAGGGCCGTTACCTAAGCAGTTGGATGGAACTTGACAATAACGAAACGGAGTCGGGCACGTATACCGTTTCGCAAAACCGTTTTTATTTTGATGACGATGGCGACGGCGTTTCTGACCGCACGACCTCCGATGACCGGAACCAACTTCGCTCGGGGCGTGGCATCAACCAGCGCTTCCACTCCGAATTCGAATGGTCGGAACCTGTGCCCGATTCGATGTCGGTACGGATTAAGTTCGAGTATGACCGCTCGCAGCGCGTAGACGACAACGTGACGTATGATTTTGATGGCGCCTCAGGCCGTTTTGATATCTTCAACGGACTGTTATCCAATTATTTGCAATCCCAGACAGAGACGTTTGGTCCGAAAGTCGGATTAGGCATACAAAAGGGAAAATGGAACGTCAATCTATACGGTGGGCCACTGATCGCCAATTACGGTGCCAACGGCGAGTACCTCGGCGACCGGAAAGCCATCCGGAAGAGCGACATCTTCCCATCGGCAAATGTGTGGTCGGGCTATAACTTCACGAAGACAACCGCTTTGTGGATGAACTACAACTACAGCATCGACTATCCGTCTGCCCAACAAATCCTCGACATCACGGACCTGAGCGATCCGCAGAACACCGTGGTGGGTAACCCGGATCTGACGCCGAACAAACAACATTACTTTTACCTCAGTCTCCGCGATTATGACCACCAGACCAAATCGGGCTGGAGCATCTGGAGTGGCGGCAGCATCTTCGACAGTCGCGTAGCCTCGGTAGTAACCTACGACGCATCATTGAAATCGACCACAAGCTACCGCAACGTTTCGGGTGGTGCCTCCACCTGGTTCGGCGGCAACTGGAGCAAGACGGTGAAGAAAGACGCCCACTCCTACCGATACGGCGTACGTATATCGTCCGGATATGATTATGATTTGGGGTATATTACGAGTCCGCCCAGCGTGGGTGAACCCGTACCTACTCCGGCATTGTATAGCGCCAAATCGCTCAGCCTGACGCCGAAGCTAACCTTTTCGTATGACTATGGGGAGTTGCTTTCCATCGCACCGAACTACAGCTTTACGTACAGTGACACCGGGTATGACAATTATGTCGTCGACCGCCAGACCAACGTCCGTCATACGCTTTCGTTGCAAACCACTTCGTATTGGCCGAAGAATGTGGTATTTGGCAACGACGTTAGTTATACCTACAACTCGATGATCGCCGACGGTTTCCGCAAGGATTTCCTTTTGTGGAATGTCAGTCTCGGTTATAACTTCCTCAACAACGACCTTTTGGCGAAAGTAAAGGTATACGACCTCCTTGACCAAAACGTCAGCGCCACCCGCACGATCACGGCAACCGGTATCCGCGATGCGCAAAACACCGTACTGCGTCGTTACGTAATGTTCTCCCTGACCTACAAAATCGAGAAGTTTGGCGGGAAGAAGAAAGAAGAGAACCGTTTTTGGTGGATGGACTAGAAGGAGTTTGAAGTTGGCAGTAGACAGTCGATAGTAGACAGTTCTACACCCTTTAAAAAAAGGCGAATCCGATGGATTCGCCTTTACTTTTTATCGTAATGAAACTGTTTGCAATATCAAGGTAATAACCCTGCCTACTGCCTACTGCTCACTGCCTACTGCCTACTGCTCTACCAGCTTCCGCCCGATCCGCCGCCAGAGAAACCTCCGCCACCGAAACCGCCGCCGCCAAAGCCGCCACCGAAACCACCGCCGCCGCCGCCAAATCCGCCACCGCCGCTGCGACCCAGACTGCTGAGCAGGATGATTTCACCGAGGCCCATGCCACCGCCGCCTCCAAGACCGCCGCGTCCACCGCGTCCGCCTCGTCGTATCGCGCCGATGATGATAAACACCACAACCAGGAATACGACGAAAAGCGCCGGCCAGGGGAACCCTTCGTCTCCCCCACGTCCGCGGGCCTTGCTGGCATCTTTGTATTTGCCGGCAATTACGTCGATCAGGGCGTCTGTGCCTTTGTTGAGTCCGGCGTAAACATTGCCCTCCTTAAACTCCGGCACAATGATGTTTCGGGTGATTTCCCCACCGATACCGGCGGTAATCTTGTCTTCGAGTCCGTATCCCGGACTGATCCATATCTTCCGCTCTTCCTTCGCCACCAAAATGAGTACGCCGTTGTCTTTGTCAGACTGTCCGATTCCCCATTCCTGCGCCCATTTCGGCGTTAGTATGCCGATGTCTTCGCCTTTGAGCGATTCGATAGTGATGACCACCATTTGGTTGGACGTCGAATCGGCATACTTCAATAACTTCTCCTTCAGGGCTGCTTCGTCCTGGTCTTCCAGCATATTAGCATAATCATAGACGCTGGTTTGCTCAGATGGCTTCGCCGGAATATCCAGTTGTGCAAATCCGTGCAGGGGCACGAACATCGCTGCGACCAACGCGAAAATAAACGATAACTTTCTCATTAGCCGCGGGAGATTTCGTTAGACAATTCATTGGTATCGTCTTCCTCGCAAGGAAAGAACGAGCGGAGTTTCTCACCTGCCAACGTAATACCCGTCAGCAGACCTGATTTGAAATCACCGTTGCGGAAGAACGCCTGCATGGCTTCTTTGGTCGTATCCCAAAAATCAGCCGGCACGACGGCATCAATGCCTTGGTCGCCGCAGATAACAAAACGGCGATCGTTTACGGCAACGTAGATTAAAACCCCATTTTTGAGTTTGGTTGCATCCATACCCAACTGGGCGAATACCTCGCGGGCCCGGTCAAATGGCTCTTTGTCACACGAGGCTTCGATGTGCACCCGTATCTCACCCGACGTCTCCTTCTCGGCAGCCTGTATGGCGGCTACGATCTCGAGTTCGTCGTCTTTTGTCAGGAAATCGCCTGCCATTAGAATTTCACTTCTACGGGCTTGTCAGCACCGGCTACCGATTCGAAATACGGTTTTTCTGTATAGCCGCCAAGGAACAGGCTTTGAGGGGCCGCCAATACATAGCCGTTATACAACTGTACGGCTTCGTTGAAACGGGTACGCGCTGTCAATATCTGATTCTCAGTGCTTGACAATTCGTCCTGCAGTTTCAGGAAGTTCGCATTTGCTTTAAGATCCGGATATTTCTCGACCGAAACCAAAAGGCGTCCGAGTGAACTGGTCAGTCCGCTTTGCGCCGTATTGAACGACGATAGTTGTGCGGCCGTCAGGTTGGTGGGATCTACCGTAACCGACGTCGCTTTGGCGCGTGCCTCTACAACGGCAGTAAGGGTTGATTTTTCGAAATCGGCGGCGCCTTTTACGGTATTCACCAAATTGCCAATAAGGTCATTCCGACGCTGATAGGCCGTCTGTACGTTACCCCATTCTTTATTAACCGCCTGGCTTTTCCGCAACGCCTCATTCTTCACGCTGAAGAAATAGAAGATACCCAGTAGCAAAACGCCAACGATAGCCAGGATAATAATGGTTCCTTTTTTCATGTCTGATTGTATTTAAAGTTGATTTTTAATATTTACTAATTGTGCTTTGACCGCCTCAAGACGACTGATGATCTCAAATGTATCAAGCGTTTTCTTTTGATTTTCCTTCAGATGCGTGCGAGCGCCTTCGAGGGTGAAACCCCGCTCTTTGACGAGGTGGTAGATCATCTGGAGGTTCTTCACGTCCTCTGGGGTGAACATCCGGTTGCCTTTGGCGTTCTTTTTGGGTTTGAGGACATCGAATTCCTTGTCCCAAAAACGGATCAGCGACGCATTCACCTGAAATGCCTTTGCCACTTCCCCTATACTGTAATACCGTTTACCCGGCGTTAGTTCTATATGCATCAGTCGAGAGATTGGTTTTCCTGGTTGGCCAATTTGGAAATCAAGACGTATTCGGCCGCCGAGATATTTCCGTAATAGAAATTGATGGGGTTCACAACTTCCCCGTTTTTGTGTACTTCATAATGCAAGTGCGGCGCTTCCGAACGGCCCGTGCTTCCAACATATCCGATGATCTCGCCTCTTTTGACGCGTTGACCGCGTTTCGCCTTATAGCGACTGAGGTGACCGTAAAGCGTCTCATAGCCATAACCGTGCCGGATGACGATATGGTTGCCGTAACCGGATGCGGTATTGTCGGCCCGTTCCACCACACCATCGCCCGTCGCAAAAATTGGGGTACCGGTGCGGGCAGAAAAATCCATCCCTGCATGGAACTTCCGTACCTTGGTAAACGGGTCGCTTCGATATCCAAAGCCCGATGCCACGGCCCGCAGGTTTTCGTTCCGGACGGGTTGAATGGCCGGGATCGCCGCCAACAGCTTCTCTTTTTCCTTTGCCAGTTTCGCGATCTCATCGAGCGATTTCGACTGCACAGCGAGTTCCTTTGACAGTATGTCGATCCGTTTGGAGGTATTGATTACTAATTCGGAATTGTCGAATCCTTCCAGTTCCTTATATCGGTTTACTCCGCCGAGACCGGCTTTGCGCTGGGCCGCCGGAATCGGGGACGTATTGAAATAATTCCGGTAGATGCCGTTGTCGCGTTCTTCAATGTCACCAATGACCTCGTCGAGTTCGTCCATCCGTTTATTGAGGATGGCGTAGCGCACCTTCATATTCTGGAGTTCACGCTCCTGCAAACGGTCTTTTGGTGTATCGAGAAAAGAGGTGTTAAGCAGTACGACAAATGCCAGTACACCAAAGAGTGCCGACGACAGGAGAAAAAGAATGGCATACCCGAACTTTTTGCGCTTGCGGACGGTGATTTTCCTGTACGCAAGGTTTTCGGAATCATAGTAGTATTTTACTTTCGCCATGTTTCGGAAACTTCCTATTTTTGTGGCTTACCAAAGGGCAACCTTTGTTTATACGCACAAATTTATAAAATGTTTCAAGGGGAAACCGAAAGTCATATCGAACAGCCCGTTAACGGTTTGGATGTGAGGCGTATGACGCCTTTCTTTTTTGTTTCCCACGCCGTCTAAAATGAAATCACAAGACATCCGCCGCCAATTCCTCGACTATTTCGAAAGCAAAGGCCACCTGATTGTACCGTCTGCTCCCATCGTATTGAAAGACGATCCGACGCTCATGTTCAACAATTCGGGCATGGCGCAGTTCAAGGAGTTCTTCCTGGGCAACGGCACGCCGAAGAGTAAACGTATCGCTGACACCCAAAAATGCCTTCGGGTGTCGGGTAAACACAATGACCTGGAGGACGTAGGGTTTGATACCTACCACCACACCATGTTTGAGATGTTGGGCAATTGGTCGTTTGGCAATTACTTCAAGAAAGAGGCCATTCATTGGGCATGGGAGCTATTGACAGAGGTCTATGGCGTGTCGAAAGATATCCTTTATATCACCATTTTCGAAGGAAGCAAAGAAGAGAATGTCCCATTTGACCAGGAGGCGTTTGATATTTGGCGCGCGCTCGTTCCGGAAGATCGCATCATCATGGGGAACAAAAAGGATAATTTTTGGGAAATGGGCGACCAAGGACCGTGTGGGCCCTGTTCGGAAATCCATGTCGACCTTCGATCTCCAGAAGAAAAAGCCTTGATTCCGGGTCGTGATCTCGTGAATGCCGACCACCAACAGGTAGTGGAAATCTGGAACAACGTGTTCATGGAATTCAACCGCAAAGCCGACGGATCGCTTGAGAAACTGCCAGCTCAACACGTCGACACAGGTATGGGATTCGAGCGTTTGTGTATGGTGTTGCAAGGCGTACAGTCGAATTATGACACGGATGTATTCACCCCGATTATCCAGAAAATAGAAGGGCTTACGGGCACCCGTTACTACTCTAAGGCTCCATCCGCGGAAGCAGAGAAAGTCAACATCGCCATCCGTGTAGTAGCTGACCACGTTCGGGCCGTCGCTTTCGCTATTGCCGATGGACAATTGCCGTCGAACACCGGAGCGGGTTATGTTATCCGTCGCATCCTGCGTCGTGCGATACGCTATGGTTTCACCTTCCTCAACAAAAAAGAACCTTTTATATTCGAACTGGTTGCCGTCCTTGCACAACAAATGGGTGACTTTTTCCCGGAAATCAAAGCCCAGGAACAGTTGGTGGCCAATGTTATCCGCGAAGAAGAAGCGTCGTTCCTTAAAACACTTGACCAAGGACTCCAGCTCCTCGAGAATCTTGTGAAAGACTCCGATGGAAAAGAGATCTCCGGCGACAAAGCCTTTGAACTGTATGATACCTTTGGGTTCCCAAAAGACCTTACAGCGTTGATCCTGAAAGAGAAAGGGATGTCATTCAGCGAAACAGATTTCGATAAAGCCATGCAGGTGCAAAAGACCCGTTCGCGTGCCGCTTCGGAAGTCGCCACCGACGACTGGAACGTTTTGATCGAGGGCAATGTGGAAACGTTTGTGGGATACGACCAACTTGAGAATGAGGTGCGTATCACCCGTTACCGCAAAATTGACAGTAAGAAAGATGGTATCCTGTATCAACTCGTGCTTGACGCCACGCCTTTTTATCCGGAAGGCGGCGGACAAGTGGGCGACCGCGGTACGCTTTCATCGGGAGACGAAGCGATTGAAATCATCGATACCCGAAAAGAAAATAACCTGATTCTTCATTTTGTCAGGAAAATACCGAATAACCTGAAGGAGACGTTTATCGCCAGCGTAGACGGTGGCCTGCGTGCCCGAACCGAATGCAACCATACCGCCACGCATTTGCTGCACCAGGCGTTGCGTACGCTTCTCGGCACCCATGTTGAGCAAAAAGGATCCCTTGTAGCGCCTGACTACCTGCGCTTCGACTTTTCCCATTTTGCCAAAGTAACCGACGCCCAACTGGCCGAGGTGGAAGCCTTCGTCAACGCACGGATTTCCGATCATCTGGCCCTCGAAGAACGCCGCAGCATCCCGTTTGCACAAGCGGTATCGGAAGGTGCCATGGCACTGTTTGGTGAAAAGTATGGCGACAACGTGCGCGCCATCCGGTTTGGTACGAGTATGGAATTGTGCGGTGGTACCCACGTGCGCAATACCGCTGACATCTGGTATTTCAAGATTGTATCGGAAAGCGCCGTAGCGGCAGGTATTCGCCGTATTGAGGCGATTACCAATGACGCCGTCCGTACCTATTTTGCGGATCAGGAACGGGCGCTGGAAAACATCCGCGAAGCGCTGAAACATCCGCAGGACAGCCTGAAAGCGGTCGTTTCGCTGCAAGACGAAAATGCCAAATTGAAAAAACAGGTTGAGCAACTCCTGAAAGAGAAAGCCCGGAACCTAAAAGGCGAACTTACCACCGAACTGAAAACGGTCAACGGCGTGCGCTTTCTGGCGAAGCAGGTGGATCTTGACCCGGCGGGTGCGAAAGACCTGGCGTATGAACTCGGACAACTCGGGAATAATCTTTTCCTTGTGTTGGCCACAGTGGCCGATGACAAGCCGATGCTTACCGTCTATATTTCAAAGGATGTAGCGACTGAAAAGAACCTGAATGCCGGTACCATCGTGCGCGAATTGGCGAAGCACATACAAGGCGGTGGCGGCGGACAACCGTTCTTCGCAACCGCGGGAGGAAAAGACATATTGGGTATTCCACAGGCGCTGGAAGCCGCGGCCGGATTCCTTCCGTAAATGGAACTGCTGACACGTCTCCCGAAACTCGCAGGTGAGCCGCGGATCGACTATGATGCACGGATGGTTTCGTTGGGTTCGTGTTTTGCCGTCCACATGGCAGAGAAGTTCGACTATTTCGGGTTTCGGCACACGGTCAACCCGTTTGGGATACTGTTCAGTCCGGATGCAATTGAAAAAGTCCTTCATTTTGCCGTTTCCCACAAGACGTTCACCGACGCCGACCTTTTTTTCCATGACGAACGGTGGCATTGTTTTGATGCCCACTCTGATTTGAGCGGCACTAAAGAAGTGGTCATTTCGGCCTTGAATGATGCCGTTTCCCTACTTAGGAACCGCGTTGCAGACGCGTCACATATTATCATCACCCTGGGCACGGCGTGGGTTTACCGCCATACGGCGACGGACGCGTTGGTAGCGAATTGCCACAAGGTACCCCAGCGTGACTTCACGAAAGAGCTGCGCTCGGTTGAAGACGTCGCCACATCGATTGGGGCAATGATGGCCCATATCCGGCAGTTGTGCCCCGAAGCCCACATCCTTTTCACCATCTCCCCGGTACGCCATATTAAGGACGGTTTTGTGGAAAACCAGCGGAGCAAAGCCCATCTCATTACCGGACTCCATGAGGCATTATCCGACGCAACGAATGCGTCGTATTTTCCATCGTATGAATTGATGATGGATGAGCTGCGCGACTATCGTTTTTACGCCTCGGATCTGTTGCATCCCAACGAACTGGCGCTATCCTATATATGGGAGCGGTTTGCCGACGCCTGGATCACTCCGGAATCGCTTTCCATCATGGAGGAAGTGGATGCTATACGGAAGGGACTCGCGCACCGACCATTCCATCCGGAAAGTGACACGCATCGCCGTTTTCGTGAGGGATTGGAGGCTCGCATCATTGCTTTACAACAGCGCTTCCCCCATCTCTTTTTCTAGAATTGCCGTTTAGTTTCGACGGATTACATATCGACTTACGGCCGCTCCATCCGCTACCTGTAACCGTGCGATGTAGGTACCTTCCGCCAGCGATTGGATATTGAAGGTGCCTGCCTCCGGTTGTTGTTCCGATACCTTCCGTCCCTGTAGGTCATACAGCGTCACCCTTGAAATAATTCGGTCTGATTGAATTCCGACCGTGCCATTCGACGGATTGGGAAAAAGTGTGATGCGGGGCGAAGACGTAAATTCCGGATTACCGAGCGGACCGAGCGTCCAGTCGTACCATAACTCGGAGGTAATGCCCGTTATGTCAACCGTTTGGTTTACGCCCACGCCTCCATTCCCATTGTTAAAAATGAGGTTTACAGAGGTTACGCCAGAGAAGGTAAACGAGTACCATCCGCCGGTGGCAGCCGTCATGTTCACGCCCGGCCAGGTGACCGATGGCATGGCATTGGATGGCTGCGCATTCCAATAGTAAATTTTCGGCGTCGGCCAACCCGCAGGCGGTTTGAAGTAAACGGTGAAACCGGTTTGTTGGGTAAACTGATACGTTTCCGTCTTTACCAGCGAGGCGTTTCCTCCCGTATCTTTTGCAAACGCTTTGAGCGTAGTGGTCGTCGAGATCGGCAATTGGAATCCACTCGCGATCGCTGTCGACGCGTCTGTGGGTGTCGAGCCATCCACCGTATAGTAAATCAGCGGCTGGCTGTCGTTGTCGGTAGCGGTAAGGGTCACGTTCACGGTATCGCCGATAGAGAATGTCCCTCCCGGAGGTGCGATGGTGAGACACGGCGCACCGGATGTGGGTCCGCTCACCCACGAGGCCGATGTGACATCGTACCAGGCATCCGTTTGCACAACCAGATCAGCCGTCTGGTTTCCGCTTCCGCCAGAGCCGTTGTTGAATACGACGTTGACCGATGTAACGCCCATAAACGTATAGTGGTACCAACCGTCGCAATCGGCTGTCATGAGCGCACCCGGCCAGGTAGTATCTGCCAGGACACCGGTGGGTATGGCGTTCCAGTAGTGCACCCGCACCGTTGACCAGGAAGCCGGTGCCTTCACATGGACGGTGAACGACGGTGTCTCGCCGATAAAGTAGGTTTTGGTCGTAACCGGTGACACATTTCCATCCACATCCTTCGCGAACGCTTTGAAGGTGGTCGTTTGTGTGATCGGAACCTGTACGCTGCCTACGGCCGATGGAGACGAAACGGTTGGCTCGGAACCGTCGACCGTATAATACAGTACGGGCGTGGGATCGGTCGAATCGGATGCGGTCATCGTGACGGTCATCGGCGTTGCGGAATAGGGGTTCTCAGGCGTAAACGCTACGGTAGGATTGACATTTAGGTTCGTGCCCACCCATACGTGCTGGATGGCCGTTTTGGTTACGTTGCCGAAGGTATCCGTCACTTCCACGTAATAATCGACCAGTTTGTTAGAGATGCCCACGATCTTGGCGCTGTACTGGTTGGCGATTTTATTGGGAAGGATGAAAAAGCTGATATTCGGGTTGTTGGTGATGTTGCCTGTTGGAAAAATCCGTTCGGTCATCGGAAGGGATTGCCAGGCGCCAACCTCATTACCACCGAGATACGTTTCGTTTTCGTCGGATGCCGGGTTGTTGGTGCCGTCACTGTCGATGCGGTATTTTACGACGGCTTCTGCGACGTCATTCACATCGTATGCCAAGGTCCAAACGGTAAAATCGGCGGTATTCAATTTCTGTTGGTAGCCGTAATTCGGCCCGAATCCGATTTCACCCGGATTGTAGGGATACCGCTGTGGGATGAACACCGTTGGCTTGGTCGTATCGACGCCGGCATTCGCATCGAGCGTTGGCTGCGCCCGGATGACGGCGTTGTTCGCGGCGATGGTCGCCTTTATTTCGAGATCGATAGCATCACCGTAGTAGGCGTTTCCGCTGTCGAGTCCGGGCATCAGGAAGTGCCAGGCTTTCTCAGCGGGCGAAGAGTTGGCGGTCGGATTGACGATATCCGCGATCTGGACACCACCTTCCAATTCTTCTGCCATGACGCAGTGGTTTTCGGCAGCGATTATGACCGCTTGGTTCCGAACGTCTTCCGTCCATCCATTCGGGTTGAATTCCTGGTTGGTGTCGTAGAAGGGCCACAGCCAGTTGATGAATTGGGGCGATCCCCAGTCGTTCGCCGCGTTGAACCAAGAGCCGTCTTCAACGTGTACGATGTCGTCAGCGGGCACCGGATAATCGGAGAGGTACTGTTGGATGGTGGTAGGTGTGTATCCCGCCCCCGCTGCTGCGTTGGTAAACCCGGGAACGGCTTCGTCGTAGTAACTGGACCCTCCTCCCCACGCATTGTCGCCGTCGTGTGCCAGTAGCACCAGTGAAGGGCGGTTGGCAAGGGCATAGGGTGCGATATTATTTTGGAGATTGGAGATACCTTGCGGGGAATATCCATCGCGGTAACTGTCGAGTTCGGCCATAGGGACGATGTCAAGGATGTAGGCCGTTCCGGTAGCCGGATCTACGTATCGGGCCTTGTGTGGCGTGAAGCAATAGGGCGCTGCGAACTGGCCGCCCCGACCGTCAATCTGTCCGTTGTGCCAATTCACTCCGGCCGTTGCAATTTTGTCTGCGCGATTGGGCGGATCGATATTGCATCCGTTGGTTCCGAAGACGAGCGGATAATCACTGAGTGTACGGGCCAGATGGCTGTTAGCCACGACCGACCATTCGATACCTTCTTCCACCAGCGTCTTGATGATCCGTTCGGAGAAGGCGCATTCGGCAGGCCAGTAGCCTTTTGAGGTTTGGCTATTGAACATCAGGGCCGCGTAATAGCGGAAGGCCTGTATTTCCTTTCTGAGCACTTGGTCGCTAACGAGTGGCGAGAGCGTGTGGTGCATCGTAAAATTCAGGATATCGAAACGCGGCTTATTCCCGGAGGTCATCCAGCTTTTAGCGGTAATGATGTTGTTTTTCCAGGTGGGTTGATAGCCCCATTGACCAGTAGGTGCGAGGCTATTGATGCTTTCCAGCAGCGAACCTCCGTAGGTAATCTGAGCACCCGCTTTGGGATAACCCATAATAGATTGCACCGCGTTCTTGGGTTTATATTGATAGGCCTGAACGCGATCTGGCAGACTGAAGATTTGTTCGAGATCGTTGAGGGGATGCGCCAGTCCGTCGGAATAGGTGTTCTGTCCACTCATTTTCAAATCCTGTGACTCCTTCAACAACTGCGACCGGTTGGGATTACTGAGGCTGACGTCACCCCAATATGTGGGTTGATGCAGGTGCCAAAGGTAGGAGGTCTGCACCTGTGCCTGTAGTGAAAAAGTGAGTATGCACAACGCAACGACGGGTAGAAGGTTCTTCATTATGTGACATTTAGCGTTGGAATGTACACAATATGTACTACTTATAAGTCGCGAGGGAGTTACGCAAACGATTTCGTGTTGACAAATAGTGGAGAGTAGTCAGTGGTTAGTGGTTGGTAGTCAGTGATTGGTTCTGGCTTTGCGTCTTTGTGGCTTTAGGTCTTAGTATCGGTTGGATTTGGACAGATTTTACATACCCGAAGGAAACGGCGCTACACTTCTTTGACAGTAGTCAGTGGTTAGTAGTCAGTTGTCAGTAGTTGGTTCTGGCTTCGCGTCTTTGTGTCTTTGTGGCTTTGTGGCTTTCGTTCTTGGTGGCCATAAACAAAAAAGCCTGTCCGATTTGGACAGGCTTTCAAAAAAAAGGCAGCGACATACT
>JAIXYI010000085.1 GCA_027490305.1 Flavobacteriaceae bacterium | reverse complement strand
CTACCCGACACGATGCTGTTAAGGGTGATGGTAACCGCAGCCGTAATCGGGCCGGTCGTTACCGGGGCCGTACCTGCTCCGTCGAGGGTCACGGAACCTCCCGCGGCACCCAGCGTATAATTTACTACACCATTCGGTGTGCCCGTAACGGTAAAAGTAGCCGCATCGCCCGAACAAACAGCCGTCGGCGGCGCCGCGACAGTAGCTGTAGGAGGCGTTGTCGTGATGGTAACCGTCACCGTACCCGGGGTATAATCCGTGGCACAGACCGGCGTCGTAGTCGATTCAGCACGCGTCAGTTCGTACAAAAGGCCTGTCGAAGGCACCGCAAGGGTCGTGAATGACCCAATACCCGCGGCGTCGAGCGTGACCGAAATAGGCGTCGTAGTGCCTTGTTCATACACCGTAACCACCGCATTCGGCGTGCCCGTTACCGTCACACTCGGCGTATCGCCCACACAGGCCGGGAACGTCGAAACCGCAAAAGCAGCCGTCGGGATTTCGTAGACGGAGATGGTCACGCTGGCAGTTGCACAGTCGAGTCCGTTTCGGGTTTTGACAACCGTGTACGTATAATCACCCGGTGTGAGGGGCAAAGCCACACCAGTTGGATTCTGAACAGCCGATGTAAAGCCATTCGGGCCCGTCCAGGCGTAAGTGGTATTAGGCTCTGTCCCTGCCGCAAACAAATCAACCGAACCACCTACACAGACTGCCGGAGCGCTTGACGTCGCAGCGGTGGCACAGGTCAGGTCAAACTCTATAGTAGTAGTCGTTACATACGGACAGGCAGTAGGCGATGCCACAATCTCGTATGTGATGGTATAAGTCGGTTCATACGTACTCGTTGCAGGCGTAATAACACCTGTCACAGGGTCGATGTCGAGTGTCGCGGGGCTGGCGGAAAAAGTACCTCCCGGCGTAAGGCCCGCAAGTGTCGGCGTAACAGTAGTGGTGGTATAGAAGTTAAACGGCCCTCCCGGATAGGAGAAGGTACCACCTGGAATCTCCGCATCCAATACAATCGGATACACATCAATACACCCCGTTACATTGTTGTAGGCAGAGGCCCATACGGTATAAGGCAACGTGGCGGGTTCGTACGTCGCAATATTTGTGATGTAGTTAGGCGTAGCATACTGCGCATCGGTTTGACTCTCGTAATAACGAATGTCATAGGTCCCCGGTGTCGCACCATTTGCGATGAGCGTGTCTTGGTTGATATTATATATATAAGGTGCTACAGCCTGACAGAGTAAGATGTCGTTTGGCGCATTTGTTGGAGGAATGTTCGGATCGGTAAAGTCTTTGATCTCGGCACGATAGGTTTGCGAGCAGGATGAGGTCCCGAAGGTGATTGTGACATAGTACTCCCCGGGTTCCGCATATTGTATATCATATGTCGTATCGGGAAGATTCTCTACTACCCCGTCAACGACGCGGGTCCACGCATAGGCGGCTCCGGGAATAGGCGCAGTACCCGCCTTAAGTGTAAACTGCAGGCCGCTTCCACCACAAATAGTGGCGCCGCCGGCTGTAAGCGAATCTTCGATACCGGTGATGGGGTCGGTGAAGCGAAAATCCGGATTACCGATGTTGAAACTACCTCCTTCAATGAACACCCCGATATCAAAAGCCTGGTCATTATAATCCGCAACGACAAGTTTAATGGTGTACGGGTCTCCCGGTGTGACCTCCGAAAACGCGGTCATCTTAACGGTACGCCCGCGGAAATTAATGTCGGCATTTGGTTGGTCCGCTTCGTAATACTCACCAAAGAATTGCGGATTTACGCTACCACAACCAGAGTTGTTCGCAGTATCACGTATGGTCGCAACTGAAATTGGTGGTGTATTGGCTACCGGAACGACCGCGAGGTTCTTCTTCTCCCCCGTATTCAGGTTGGTAAGCACAAATCCGAAAACGTCAAAATACTGACACTGCCAGAACCCATATTCATTGGACGCGAATACGAAATTAAAACTAAACTCATTAGTGTAAGGAATAAACTTAAACTGGATAAAAGAGGCGTCATCAGACGCGCCGGTCAGGCCCATATCGTCAATTATCCAATCGATGTCAGGGTCATTGGAGTCACTTCCGATGGTAGTTGTCGTACCGTTGATGGGGCCTGCAGATTGTGCCGCCTGTCCTGAACGGATGACGACCCCATCCTTCAAAGGGAAATCCGAGTTGTTCCGATTGAAGTAACCCCAACCTATATTCCCAGCCCCAGTATTGCTGGATGTAATTACGTTTGAAAAATTGGCACATGGCGAGGCGATCAACACATCGCGAACTAAGTCATACGTTGGTATGGTAGTATTGACAGTCACAAACTTCGACCGGGGTGTATCAATGTCCGTACAAGTCGTACAACCCGGATTCGGGTCCGGGGTCGAACTCGCCACCGTCACGGTATTGGTAAGGTTCGGTGATGGTGTTTGCGTTGACCAGCTCTGCGGAATCCGGACGGTAACTTTCACGAAAATGGATTCTCCCACCGCCAGATACGGAATGTTCAACGTCATATTCCCCGTTCCGGTGGCCCCCGTTGATGAAATCCAAGTCATACTATTGGCATTTGTAATACCGTTCGGCACCAAATCGGTCATTACGATGTTAGTGGCATCACTAGGCCCGGCATTATACATGGTAATCGTATAAATGACCGTAGAGTTGAACAAATACTGCGCCTGGTTATCGGTCTTTACAACCTGTAAATCGGCGTAAGGGGTAGCCGTATCTGAATCTGAACATTGTGCACAACCAGGGTTAGGGTCTGGCTGGTCAGCCAAAACGGAAACATCATGAATCAAGGTCGCACCCGCATAGCTGGCTGGAACTGAAACTCCTACTGTATAGGTGACGGTCTCTCCCACAGCAAGTGAAGGTACCGTGGTCGTCAGGGCTCCCGAACCCGATCCCGTCGGCCCGCTCCAGAACATCTGGGAGGCCGTGATTCCGGAAGGAATGTTTCCTTGCACGACGACATTTGTCGCCGCCTGCGGACCGTAATTCGTTACGGTTACCGTGTACGTACGGGTTTGACCCGCTATAAAGTTCGTAGTGTTGTCGCTGTTCACTACGACAATATCAGCCCCCCCGTCCGGAACGTCTTTATCAGCCGCCGCATTATTGGCCGTGTTCGGATCAGTCGTCACCGGAGTAATCGTGCCCGCCACCACAAGATCGCCTGTGAAACCGGAAGGCACCTGCAGCGTCACGGTGTAAATGACAGAGGCACCTGGTGCTAAAGTGGCAATAGTGTTGCTCAGTGCCGTATTCGTTCCGCTTTGGCTATTGCCTGTCCACGAAAACGACGCGATCCCGGCGGGAATCGGCACATTTACCTGTATGCCCGTTGCCGCGATGGGACCCGCGTTGGATACCGTCACGGTGTAAACACGTGTGCCAGGCGCCGTATACGTTGTTTGATTGTCGGCTATCGTCAGCGCCACTTCGGCAGTAGTGCCGGCACCCGCCTGTGTGTCTGTGTCTGAAATATTTTGGTTATTGGCCGGATTCGGATCCCCGGTCGGACTCGACACGTTTGCCGTGCTCGTAAGGTTCCCCGTAAAGCCGGCAGGCACGTCGAAAGTGACCGTGAACGTGACACTCGTGCCGGCATTCAGGGTCACGATAATGCTGCTCAGGGCGGTGTTGGTGCCGTTTTGGGCGTTACCGCTCCAGCCAAAGTTGGTCACACCCGCCGGAATCGGATTGGTTACCAAAACGTTGGACGCGTTCTGAGGCCCTTTGTTTGTAACAGTAATCGTATAGGTTACCCCTGTTTGCCCGGGCGTATACGTCGTTTGGCCATTGGTGTTTGTCACGATAATATCAGCCCCTACGGTGATCTGAGAATCGGTATCGGTCGCCTTGTTATTAGCCGGTACGGGATCAAACTCGTGGGCATTGGCAGTCGCGGTGTTGGCCAACGATCCGGTGTAGCCCGCCGGTACCTGTAGGGTGATCGTGTAGGTAACACTTTGGTTCGCGGCCAGCGACGCGATCAAATCGTTCAACGTACCCGTGCCGCTCGTTCCGTTCGAACCCGTCCAGGTGAAAGACGTAATGCCTGCCGGAACCGCATCGATTACGCGAATATCCGTTGCCGTATCAGGACCGTTATTCGTGACTTTGACCGTGTAGGTCAACGGCTGGCCCGGAAAATAGGCGTTTTGGTTGTCGGTATTCGTCACTGCGATGTTCGCCTGTGACGATATAATCACGCTATCTGTGTCCGTACACGCCGTGCATCCCGGAGTGGTATCAGGCGTCGCACTTGTCACAGTCAACTGCGCTATGATATTGGCATAGAAATCATTGGCCGTGATCGCTGTAACGGTGTACGTAACCGTCGCACCCGGCGCCAGCGTGGCAAGGGTCGCCGACAGGGCTCCTGAGCCGCTTGACCCGTCCGTTCCGGTCCAGGTCATAGATATCACTCCAAGAGGAAGCGGTAATGACACGACGACATTGTCTGCCTGAAAATCCCCCTGGTTCGACACCGTCACGACATACGTATTCGTATCTCCAGGCGTAAAATTTGTCTTATTGTCGGTTATGCTATACGTTAGGTTCGTTCCCCGCAAATCGGTATCGATACAGCCGCTACAGGCCGGCACCGGATCTGCGTAGTAGCTCGAGGCAGACGCCTGCGTAACCAACGGGCCTGTAAAGTCGACCGGAATCGTAAAACTCACATTGAACACATAAGAAGCGCCTTCATTGAGTTGGCCCGATACCACAGTGTTGATACCCGCGCCACTCCCGCCCGAACCGTTCGGACCTGTCCACGTGAAATTCTGCACATTCGCCGGTATAGGATACACCAACTGCACATTGGTCGTGGTATAAGGGCCTGCATTGAGGATAGTCACGGTGTAATTGACGGTAGTTCCAGGTGTGTAAAAAGACTGCCCGTTCGTGTTGGTTACCACCAAATCAGCCCCCGCATAACGAATGTCGACGTCTGTGGCCGTATTGTTAGACGGATTGGGGTCCGATACGGCACTCGTCGCTGAAACGGTGCTGGTTATGTTGCCAAGAAAGGACACACTGGCCTTCATCGTGATCAGATAAGTAGCGGTTTCTCCCGAAGCCAGTGTCGCAATCGTCTGGTTCAGCGCATCATCCGCATCTGAGCTGTCATTGGGCCCTGTCCAGGAATATTCATCGATGCCAGCCGGAATTCCGCCCGTAATGACAACATTTGTCGCAACGGATGGACCCGTATTTCGAACCGTAAGCACATACGTATTGGTGCCTCCCGGTTCGTAATAATCCGTAAAATCGGAGTAGGTGACCTGGATGTCGGCCTGTGAGTAGGCATGGAAACCGATAAAAAAGGCCAGTATTAGTAAAATTCTTTTCATAGTCGCTTTTTTTCAGGCGCGCGTGCGCAACAAATGCTAATGGAATGTTATAGTTGAGATAAACAGCCAAATATAAAGAAACCCTAAATTTTGTTCGTTAAATTTGTACGCTAAAACAAATTCCATGGAAAATGTTACAATAAAAACAACCCAAAGCCCTGCTATACTGAAATTTGAGGTAAAAAATTTGGCAGTAAAGGGCAAAGGTTATGAATTTCGCAATATAGACGAAGCCACTTCGTCTCCCCTTGCCCGTCAATTGTTCTACCTGCCGTTCGTGAAAACGGTCTACATCTCGCAGAATTTCGTCGCCATCGAACGCTACAACATCGTCGAATGGGACGATGTGCAGGAAGCCGTAGCCGAACAAATCGACGCCTTCGTGGCCAAAGGCGGAACGGTGATCGAAGAGGAAGAAGAAGTCAAGCCGTGGGAAAAAAAGGCCACCACGATCTATGGCGAAACCACACCCAACCCGGCCGTACTCAAATTCGTAGCCAACAGCCGCCTGACCGGAGTGGCCTGCGAATTCCATAACATCGACCAGGCAAAAGCCTCACCGCTCGCACAGGAACTGTTCAAAATACCGAGCGTGAAAGAGGTCTTCATCGACGAAAACTACGTGTCGGTCACGAAATACGAGGCCTACGACTGGAACGACATCACCGTCGAAATCCGCTCGTTCATCCGCGACTTCATCCAAAACGGCGGGACGGTCGTAGACGAAAGCCTCCTGGCCCAAAGCGAGAAGACGCAAAAACAGAAAATCGAGCATTTCGACACGCTTGATACGACCTCGCAGCAGATCGTCAACATCCTCGAAGAATACGTGAAACCCGCGGTTCAGGCCGACGGGGGCAACATCCTTTTCGACTCGTATGACCCGGCTGACAAGCGCGTAAAAGTGATCCTGCAAGGGGCGTGCAGCGGCTGTCCGTCGTCGACTTTCACCCTGAAAAGCGGCATCGAGAACATGCTCAAAGACATGCTCAAAGACGAACAGATTCGCGTCGAAGCGCTGAACGCATAAGCTAAAAACGTACCTTTAAGCGTCCGCTAAAACGGGCGCTTTTTTATTTTTTGAAGCCGATCCGGCTGTACGCTGCAAGCTTTGTCCCGCAAAACCGCTTTTGCATCCGGGCCTCCCGGCTTCCGTTGGTCGCCGTCGCCACCGGGCAAAATCGGGTTTTCCGTTCCAAAGGCTTTCCGCTGCCATCCGGGCTAGATACCTTCTCCCCATGAACGAATTGTCAAAAGAGACGAGTCCCTACCTCCTGCAACACGCCCACAACCCCGTCTTTTGGAAAGCGTGGAACGATGAGGCCCTGGCATCCGCGAAAGCGCAACAGAAACTGCTCATCATCAGCGTAGGCTATTCGGCCTGTCACTGGTGCCACGTCATGGAGCATGAAACCTTTGAAGACGCGACGGCAGCTTCCGTTATGAACGCTGATTTTGTGTGCATCAAGGTCGACCGTGAAGAACGTCCGGACGTCGATGCCGTCTACATGAAAGCCGTACAGATCATGACCGGTCGCGGCGGCTGGCCCCTGAACGTCGTCGCGCTTCCCGACGGGCGGCCTGTGTGGGGCGGTACCTACTTCCGAAAGGAGGAATGGATGGAATCGCTTGCCCACCTGGCCCATATGTGGCAAACGGAACCGGGTCGCATGACCGAGTATGCCGACAAACTCCTCGAAGCCGTCGATGCCCTGGCACTTCCGCTCAATCCGACGCCGGAAGTCCCGGCCGCACTCGATCCCCTCGTCGCCAAATGGAAACGCAGTTTTGACCACGAATACGGCGGCATGGCCCGGGCCCCGAAATTCATGATGCCGTGCAATTACCGTTTCCTGATAGCCTACGCAACGGCAAAATCCGACACCGCGCTGGCCGATTTCGTCGACCTGACACTTACGCGAATGGCCTGGGGTGGCCTCTTCGACACCGTCGGCGGCGGTTTCTCCCGCTACTCGGTCGACATGCGCTGGCACGTGCCGCATTTTGAAAAGATGCTTTACGACAACGCACAACTGGTGTCGCTCTATGCCGAAGCCTTCCGCCGAACGGACTCACCTTTATACCGTGAGGTCATCGACAAAACCCTTTCGTTCGTTTCCCGCGAACTGGCCAACGGCGAAGGCGGCTTCTTCAGTGCGCTCGACGCCGACAGCCTGAATGCTGCGGGGAAAAGCGAAGAGGGCGCCTTCTACACCTGGACAAAACCCGAATTAGAAGCCTGCCTCGGCGCCGAACTGCCGCTTTTTTCACAGGTATTCCACCTAGACGATTTCGGACACTGGGAGCACGGGCAGTATGTCTTGATACAGAATCGGCCTCTCTCCGACATCGCTGCTGAGGCCGGACTGGAAGAAAGCGTACTGGCGACACGCAAAAGCCAGTGGGAGCAGCGGCTCTTTGAATGGCGGGAGAACCGTGCGCGGCCCTCGCTTGACGACAAAACCCTCACCGGATGGAACGCGTTGATAATCCGTGGTTTTGCCGATGCCTTCGGCGCCACGGGCGTACCATCTTACGCGGAAAATGCAGTGCGGGCCGGTCACTTTATCCTCTCGAAACTCATGTCTGCTGAGGGTTCCCTCTGGCGTACCTACAAAAACGGAACGTCCTCCGTCGGCGGCTTTCTCGAAGACTATGCGGGCACTATCGACGCCTTCCTTGCACTCTACACCGTGAGCTTTGATGAGTCGTGGCTGCACCACGCAAAAGCCCTCGCCGACGAAACCCTCGACCGCTTCTACGATCCGGCGTCCGGATTCTTCTCGTTTCGACCGCTTTCAGGTGATGTGCTGGTGGCCGGCCATTATGAAATCGAAGACAACGTTATCCCGGCGTCTAATTCGATCATGGCCGACAACCTGTTTCGACTGGGCGTCTACTTCGTCAATCCGCATTACCGAAAAGTAGCTACGCGGATGGTAGCCGGTATCATCCCCGGAATCGATTACCCGTCGGCCTTTGCCAATTGGATGCGGCTTGAACTGCTATCGGGTGAGCAGGTCATTGAACTCGCCATCGTGGGTGAAGGCGCCCTCGAAGCGACCCGTTTACTCCAGTCAGAATGGCATCCACAACTCATCATCGCGGCGTCGGAAACGGCGTCGAACCTGCCCTTTCTCAACGGGCGATTCGTCGAAAACCGCCTGCAGTTGTATGTCTGTCAAAACAACACCTGTGGTTTACCGGTTGATAATCTGGAAGATGCACGGGCGCAATGGCGTTGATTTCGTAGCTTTGTCGGAAATGCCCGGTCATGCGACATCTTTTCGTTTCCTTTCTTCTTTGTTGTTCCCTCTGGACGTACGCGCAAATACTGACGGAAAGCAATTTACCCATTGTATGGATTACGACAGATGGCGGACAGGAAATTCCGGATGAACCCAAGATTCCGGCCAGCATGAAAATCGTATACCGCGGTGCCGGGCAGACGACGTATGTTTCCGATGCCACTAACCCCGACTATATCGATTATAACGGGCGCATCGCGATTGAGGTCCGAGGCTCGAGTTCACAGGCACTTCCCAAAAAACAATACAGCTTTACCACCAAACTTACGGATGATTCCGATGACCTTGACGCAGACCTTCTGGGTATGCCGGAAGAAAGCGACTGGATTTTCAACGGACTCGCGTTCGATCCGTCGCTAATCCGCGATTACCTGTCGTATAACCTGGCCCGCCAGTTGGGCGACTACGCCACACGCACCCAGTATTGCGAAATCATCCTGAACGGCGATTACATTGGGTTGTATGTGTTGCAGGAGAAAATCAAAGCCGACTCCAATCGCGTGAACGTCATAAAGATATCGTCCTCAAGCAACACCCTTCCGAATTTGTCAGGAGGCTACATCACAAAGGCCGACAAAACCACGGGAGGCGATCCGGTAGCGTGGTCGATGCAGTCGTCGATTCCGGGTGATTGGGTTGATTTTATACACGAACTTCCGAAACCCGAGAATGTGACCGCCGAGCAGAACGCCTACATCCAGTCCCAATTCACGTATTTGCAAGCCGTGTCGAATAGCACGTCCATTACCACAGGCTACCCGTCCGTGATCGACATTCCGTCGTTCATCGACTATATGATCCTGGCGGAATTGTCGAGCAACGCCGATTCCTACCAATTCAGCACCTACTTCCACAAAGACCGGAACGGCAAGCTGAGGGCCGGGCCTATTTGGGACTACAACCTCACCTATGGCAACGACTTGTTTTTCTGGGGTTACGACCGCAGCCATTATGATGTCTGGCAGTTCGGTAATGGTGACAACCAGGGCGCCTCGTTCTGGCAGACATTGTTCAACAACACCACCTATAAGTGCTACTTTGCCCGACGTTGGGCCGAGTTAACGCAGCCGAATGGCCCGCTGCATCCCGACCAACTCGATGCATTTATCGACAATATCGTGGCTGAGATCTCAGATGCTGCGGCGCGTGAAGAAGAACGATGGGGCACTGTTCCCGACCTTTCGGGGGAAATTATCAACATGAAAAGCTGGCTGGCCGATCGCGTCGACTGGATTTCGGCGCAAATGCCGGCTACGACCCCGTGCAGCAATGTTGCCCTTCCGTCGCTTGTGATCAACCGTATCCACTATCATCCCGACACCAATTCGACGTATCCTAACAACGACGACCAAGAATTTCTTTCCATCCGGAATACCGGCACGACAACCGTGAACCTAACGGGGATTTACTTCCGCGGAACGGGTTTCGTCTACCAATTTCCGGCCAACCAAACGCTCGCCGCAGGCGCAACCGTGTATCTTGCCAGTAAGCCGGCGGTTTTCCAAAGTAAATATGGTTTTGCACCCTTTGGTGCTTTCACGCGCAACCTTTCGAACAGCGACAAAGACCTCATTTTAGCCGATGCCTTTGGAAATGTCATCGATGAAGTCCATTATTACGATTCCGCCCCCTGGCCCGATGCAGACGGCAATGGCAACTACCTTCGCCTGATCAACGACAGCTACGATAACGCCCTTGCGTCGAGTTGGGAAGCGGTAAGCGACACGACGCTCAGGGTGGAAACCGAAGCGATGGCGGTGTACGCGGTAACACCCAATCCGGCACATGATTTCGTCACGGTAACCACTTCGTTGCCCTTACAGGAACTAAGCCTTTATGATTTGTCGGGGAGGTTGATACAGACGTGGAAACCCACTGCTACCGAAGCGGTATTGAATGTGTCGGAATTGTCATCGGGCGTATACCTCCTGACGGGCAAAGCCGGAGCCACAGCCGTACGATCACGCTTAATCGTCGAATAACGCGACTATTTAACAGAATATTAGCCGTATCGCGTTGCGAGAACCGGGCCTTTTGGCGTACCTTAGAGTGTAGAACCAATCGCTACACATATGGGTATCCTTTCCTTTTTCAGTGATCTTTTCGGCGGTATGTTTCGTTCGAAGGCGGCTACCGCGCCAAAAACCCGAACCAAACCAACGCCGGCAGACGAAGTGGCGGAAATTACCGCACGAACCCGCCAACAGATTAAGTCCACCTCAATGCGTCATGCGGCGAAAAAAACGGTCGATGTGCGTGAGGAAGAACAGAATGAAACCGTCGCACGACCAAAGCCCAAAAAGCGCAAGCAAACGCCGCCCCGCAAAACGGATACCCCGATAAAACCAGACGCGCCCACCACCCCCGTTGACGCGAAACCCAAACCCAGAAAGCGGAAACCAAAACCGCGAAACCCATCAGACGATACGGCATCAGGCTCTTGATTTAAGAACCTGTTCACGCTTTCCAACCTCCTAAAATCATACCTTTGCGTTCCAAAAAAGAAGGCATTCTATGATAAACGACCTTATTCCGGGTCCGGACTTATTGTCGCGTTACACCGACCGTTTACTTGTTTTTTTTGAGGATTATGTGCCCCGCGTTTTGTCGGCGCTTATCGTCTTATTCATTGGGCTTTACGTCATCCGGATTGTGAACCGGCTGGTGCGCCGTGTGATGGTGAAGCGCGACCTTGATCCGACCCTTTCGCGTTTCTTTGCCGACATCCTTTTGTGGGCCTTACGGATACTC
Organism: Flavobacteriaceae bacterium; assembly: GCA_027490305.1. Taxonomy (GTDB): domain Bacteria; phylum Bacteroidota; class Bacteroidia; order Flavobacteriales; family Flavobacteriaceae; genus Flavobacterium. The sequence goes on along the minus strand of JAIXYI010000085.1, from coordinate 27,154 downwards.
CTTTTCGTTACGTTTATTTCGAAACTCGGGGTCGAAACCTCGTCGTTCGTAGCGATTTTGGGTGCCGCCGGACTCGCAGTCGGACTCTCGTTGCAGGGCTCGCTTTCCAATTTTGCGGGTGGGATGCTCATCATTATGTTCAAACCGTTCCGCGTAGGCGATACGATCGAAGCTCAGGGCGTAACCGGAACCGTGTTGGAGATCCAGATCTTCGTCACCAAACTCGTGACCGGCAACAACCAAACGATTTTTGTGCCGAACGGCGCGCTGTCGAACGGCACCATCATTAACTTCTCGATGGGCGGCACACGACGGGCGGAACTGCTGTTTTCGATTGCGTATGATGCCGACCTTAAACTAGTAAAAGACCTCATCTATTCGATACTGGAACAAAATACGCGGGTGCTCAAAGACCCGGCACCGGCGGTTGTCGTCACGGAGTTGTTAGACAATGCGGTACGCCTCGCCATCCGACCATGGGCGAAGAACGAGGACTACGGTTTGATGGTATCGGAAGTACTGGAGCGCATCAAAACTGCGTTGCACGACGCAGGCATCGATACGCAGCCCTTTGTAAAGGAAGCCTCGAAAAAATAACGATACTTACCTTGTAAATCCGGAAGTATCCTTATATTTGCGCCTCCAAGCGGGCGTGGTGAAATTGGTAGACACGCCAGACTTAGGATCTGGTGCCTCACGGTGTGTAGGTTCGAGTCCTATCGCCCGCACAATCAAAAAGGCTTATTTGCTTGATAACAAAGCGAATGAGCCTTTTCCCTTTTTAGAAAATACCTCCAATTTATACCCTCTTTCTAAAACCGTGTCGTAAAATACCCTAATTGAATTGTACTTAATCTTCACTATTCAAAGTAACCTCATTTTTGAAATGAAGTATGAAGACACCTGCGATAAAGGATAATAACACTATTACACCCGTTTCAATTTTGAGATAAGAAAGTATGAGGTCAATTGTTACAACATTTGACACACTCAAAATCCAATAGTAAGACTCGCAAATCGTTCTTAGCGCACGAGATTTATCTGTTATACGCACACGTATCCTTTCAAAAGGTTTTTTCTCGCTCTTGAATTTGTCGAAGAACTTATTCTCCATAAGTTTTCTAAAATCTCTTTCAACGGATGCCTCGATGTGATATAGTTCTTTAAAATTAATTTTGAGCAAGGTGACCAAATAGATATTTGTCACTAACGTTACCACTATCAAAACCCACAAAAACTCAACTGAATCTTTAACCTTTTCTATTGCGAATAATGTCCCCGCTATAAGCAATGGGAGTCCAATAATTTTTTGAGTAAGATTACTCAGAATCTCCGTCAGTTCTTTGAAGTATTTGGACTTATATTCTTCGTATTCCTTTACAATTTTATCGATTGAAAGGTTATTTATGTAAATCTCAAATTTAACTTTAGCAGAGTAAAGAATATCCTTTAGCCCTTCAAATATTTTATACATTCGCTCATCTTTTCCGAATCTTGAACCGTTGTCTATAATTGAACTCTTCAAAAATTTCGGAAGATGTGTTCCTTCTTCATTGAAACATGCTTTAAACTCATCTACTGTAGTTCTGTAGTCAAAATCAGCATTCATCAGCGGGACGTTTTTCGCATATTCCACAATAACACGCCCCCTGTCACTTAGACTTGTAAAAACAAATTTTCTCGCACCTTCATTCACATAATCGACGAAATGGAAAGCGTCTTCAGTTTCCGATTTTTTACTATCGATGAAACTTATTAGGTCGAAGTAGCATCTAGCATTAGTAAAGAAGTAACTATCTTCTTTAAGTTGAAAATCCACGTAAGTTTTATCCCCAATTAACGAATATGAAACCTTGCCTTTTTCAAAGACAATGTTATCCCTATTCTTATTTACCTCCTCAACCTTCAAATAATCGCTATACGTTTCGTAAATCCCGAACTGTAGGTCATCAAGTTCTATCCTTAAATATGCGCCATGTTTAATTTGAGCATATTGGATTTGACATTTATCGAGGATTCCCTTACACTCTTCGGAAAATTCGAACTCAATACCTCCATCAACAAATTGAAACGTGCCTGGCTTAAAAATTCCAATTAGATCTTCGAAAATGTCGTTCATTAATTGTCATTTAATTCATTTCTGAGGGCATTAGCAAGGGCTTCAGAATCAATAATGACAAGATTTGGCTCTGCATCGGAGAATCGAATTTTGTCATCGGCAGTCCCTCTTGACAATTTGAGGCTAATACCGTCTTTAGTGACTTCAAGTTTGACAAACCTTTTCATTTCCCTTTTGTGATATTTAAATTCGGTGTCAATAGAAATATCATGCTCATTTGCATAGTCCGACAAGACATCAGGCGTTCCATAAAACCGTTCACTCAAATCGCGAATATTCAACATGCCATTTACACTTTCGGTAGCGTAGGTGTAGATTCTATTGCGAAAGGTTTGCAGACTCAATTGCTCTCCTGTTTCTTCATCAAAGGGCAGCTCGATATTATTTACGATGTTGTATAGTGTCTTTGTATATTGACCACTACTTTCAACCTGCTCAATGGAAATCCAGTTTTTGAAATACTCGGAAATAACCTGTTGACGCAACTGCGTTAAAGACAAATAATTTCCTTCGCCTCCGTCTAATCGATTTTCATTTATTCTGCAAGCCATTGCGAGGTTCTTTGTATCAACATATTCGACAGTGCCAATATTATACGAATGAGCTGTTCTTTGCAGAATCTTACCTTCCACATCTCGAATTAGAAAAACTGAATTGAATAGCTGCCCATTCGCAACATATTCAGCGAAAATGAAATACCCACCCGTAGCAAATGGGATAGGCTGAATCATTACTTGCAAATTACCAAGTACGTGCCGACTAAAATCTACGTAATCATCGTCAGTGCGATGACTATTACGATAGATAGTAAACTGTTCAGGGAAATATCTTCCCTCAGCCATATCAAAAACCGCATAAAGGATTTTATCCCCACGATAGCTTTCTGCCAATGCGGTTATTAAGGCTACAGAGTTCTCGTCATTTGGCATTAACTCGTCAGAAAAAACAGGTTCTACGATAGTAGTACCACTCTCCTTCCTTAATTCATGGATAATCATTTTTTGTAATTCCATCTTTAGTTTGATTGGTTAAATAGAAAACCCCGAGAGCCACAAAACATTGCAGCTACTCAGGGGTTTGAATTCAAACTTATGAATTAAACCGGTACAAACAAATAAATCCTTTATATGTTAAAGGAAAATGATGAGAAATTTTAAGTTCTTGCATGACGCCACGAGAAACCAAAACCTAAAGAACGGTCAAGGATAACAAAAGACTTTCAGGCAATATGTGTAACATAAAAGCTTAATAAAATGAAAGATATGTTACTAAAACTCTGATTGAAATGTATTAAGAATTTTTAATTGCTCTTCGTCTAAATCCACCTAACTAGAGCCGCTTGGGACTTAATGTAGGATATTAGGAGTATTGACGAAACCGTTCTGATTCGAGAGGGTTTATTAATTTTAAACCAAAACTTTTTAGCATGAAAAAGGAGCCAGACTTGAAAGGATTTGAAATTTTATTCATTTGCTCGTATTCTATACTTTTTGTATCCATCTGTTTTTTTGGAGTCAGGCGTAATATGCTTGAACAAGCAGACCATCTCGCAAATTCGCTCGCACCCGTAATTAGTTTTATATCGGCAGTATTAGTTTATTTGGCTTTTAGAGAACAGGTAAAAGCGAACAATAAAATCCAAAGCCAAATAGAAAAACAAGGGCAGGAAGTTATCTTCTTTCGGCAAATGGACGTTTTAGAAAAACTCCTTAACGATTACGAGATTACGGACGATAGTAAACGCCTTTTTGGAGGGAAAATACTCCATCTTTACCGGGATAAAATATCTCATTCAATTTTAAGCAAGGCGAAAACATTTTTTGTATATCAATTCAAGAATTATAAGAAAAGTATTGACTCTAAAAGCAGGAAAGATATAAATTCAGTTCACGAACAGGTTCTAAAGAAAAAAATAAACCTTTTCTCACTGTCTACGGAAGACTTTCTGGAGGAAATAAAAATATCGGAACGTTATGGGGGAAGCATTTATATGCCAATGCAGAGATACTTGATCAATTTTTTTTTAATGCCAGTTTTGAGATTAGAAAAGAAATTTACGAAGCGGTATTTGATGATATACTGAACTATCATCCACCATATGTTAAACGATATATTCAGTACTTATCTAACATTTTACTTTTTATCGAAAAAACAGAATCAAATGAATACTACTCTGATTATCTCCAAAATCAACTTAGCTCAGATGACTTAATTTTGTTCTTCCTCTATTGTTTTTCATCTGACTCTAACTCATATATCATTAGAATTGCAGAGAAAATAGACCTCTTAAGACCATTACTACACGACAATGTACCCTTCTCTACCTATGAGGGTTGGAATGGGCTTAAATCAGACGAGATAGAACGAGCTTATTCTCAATCAAAAAATTCATCGTGAACGTTGTTTTCGGCATTAGTTATCATCTGATAAATGATACATCTATAATCGCCAATGAGGCATTCATACTTCTTGAACATCTTCCCATTGCCACATCGAAAAACACGACGATTTTAAAATCTTCATAAGTGAAGTCCCGAATTCGAAGACTGGCGGATTCGCGAATGTGCCTGTCAATCCACCGCAAATTATCAGTGCCAAATCTATTGCTTACATTGGGAAAATAAAGCATATCCTTCTACCCATTTTCTCATTATCTCATTTTCCCATTATCCCATTCGCTAATCCGCTAATTGGCTCATTCGCTAATTCCCCATCTCTCCCTTTTTCGTACATTTGGGTCAAACCTAACCCTGATGCACACGATTACATCTTACGTAGCGGAACACAAAGACCGCTTTATAGAAGAACTAATTTCGATTTTGAGAATACCGTCGGTCAGTGCCGACAGCGCCTACTCACAGGATGTCATTGACATGGCCGAAGCCGTTCGAAAAAGCCTTGTCGAAGCCGGCTGCGATGTCGTGGAAATTTGCGAAACACCTGGCTATCCGATCGTATACGGTGAAAAGACCCTTGACCCGAAGTTACCGACCGTATTGGTATACGGACATTACGACGTGCAGCCACCCGATCCGATCGACCTCTGGACTTCCCCGCCTTTCGAGCCGGTAATCAAAAAAACGGAGTTGCACCCCGATGGCGCGATCTTCGCCCGCGGTGCCTGCGATGACAAAGGCCAGATGTATATGCACGTCAAGGCGTTTGAATATATGATGCGAAACAACGCCCTTCCCTGCAATGTAAAATTCATGATTGAGGGCGAGGAAGAAGTCGGATCGAAGAGCCTCGGCTGGTTTGTGGAACGCAATCAGGACAAATTGAAATGCGACGTCATCCTGATTTCGGATACGGGTATGATTTCGAACCAACAGCCGTCGATCACGACCGGCTTGCGTGGACTCAGCTACGTAGAGGTGGAAGTGACCGGCCCGAACCGCGACCTTCACTCCGGACTTTACGGCGGCGCCGTGGCCAACCCCATCAACGTGCTGGCGAAGATGATTGCCTCTCTGCACGACGAGAACAACCATATCACCATTCCGGGTTTTTATGACAAAGTAGAGGAATTGTCACGGGCGGAACGCGACGAAATGGCAAAGGCGCCGTTCTCGCTTGATGCCTACAAAAAGGCGCTGGATATTGACGACGTATACGGAGAGAAAGGCTATGTGACGAACGAACGCAACTCGATCCGCCCGACGTTGGATGTCAACGGCATCTGGGGCGGGTATACGGGTGAAGGTGCCAAGACCGTCATTGCTTCGAAAGCCTATGCCAAAATTTCCATGCGCCTCGTGCCCCACCAGGATTGGGAAGAGATCACCGAACTGTTTAGACGGCACTTCGAAAGCATCGCGCCTGCAGGTGTGCGGGTAAAAGTGACACCGCACCACGGGGGCCAGGGTTATGTGACACCGATCGACAGCATCGGTTACCAGGCCGCAAACAAGGCGTATACGGAAACGTTTGGTGTGCCGGCGATTCCGGTGCGTTCCGGCGGTAGTATTCCGATTGTCGCGCTGTTTGAGAAAGAACTGAAAAGCAAGACCATTTTGATGGGATTCGGACTTGACAGCGACGCCATCCACTCGCCGAACGAGCATTTCGGGATTTTCAATTACCTGAAAGGAATTGAGACGATTCCGTTGTTTTACAAGTATTTTACGGAGTTGGCAACAAAGTAGTACTGGCATGAAATACCTTTTTTACTTCTGCCTGTTCGCTTGTTTTGTTGCAATGCCGAAAATACAGGCACAGGAAATTGTCGACGATTCCATCTATAAAAGGGTAGAACGTCGCCCGGAATTTCCGGGAGGCGATGAGGCTTTTCGCCGATTTTTTACGAACAACATCAAAATGCCGCGGGACAAAGTGCCGCCTACGACTGTAGTGGTGACTTTCGTAGTTGAAAAAGATGGCACACTAAGCGGGATTAACGTGTTGAGAAGTCCGTCTCCTTCCGTAACCCAGGCAATTAATGATGTCCTCGCACGGTCGCCACACTGGACACCCGGTTATAATGACAACAAACGCGTTCGTGTAAGTGTTGGATTCCCCTTGATAGTGGGACAAACGCGATAAACGGAATTCGCACGAGCGCTTTACAACCCTTTATGCGCACGTACGCATCGCATCCGAAAAGCCCTGTTCATGTCTGAAAAAGACCTCATCTCTGGATGCCTGCGCCAGGATCCGCTTTCACAGCACCAGTTGTATAAGCTGTATGGTGCGCGTGTGCTGGGTATCTGCAAGCGCTATATGAAAGACCGGGAGCGGGCCGAAGAAATGGCGATGAATACTTTTGTGACGGTCTTTGCCAAGATCGGGCAGTTCAAAGGAGATGGGAATTTTTCGGGATGGATCCTAAAGATTGCGGTGAACCACTGCCTGATGGAGTTGCGAAAGAAAAATCCGTTCCGCTTCGGGGCCGAAATCGAAGACGTGCATGTTTCGGTGGAGGCAGCGGTGATGCGGGATTTTGAAACAGACGACGTATCGAAGATGCTGCTGGTATTGCCAGAAGGCGCCCGATTGGTGTTCAACCTGTTTGCAATCGAAGGGTATAAGCACCACGAGATCGCCGAGATGCTGAACATATCGGAAGGCACGTCGAAATCGCAACTGAACTATGCGAAGGAAAAGTTGAAAAAGTTATTGGCAGAGGCCCAATCCAAAAAAATGCAGCCATGAACGATAAGGAACTCTTCGAACTCTTCAAAGCGAAAAGTGCCGGTTTCGACGAAACGCCGTCGGACGAACTGTGGCAAAAGATCCGGCGAAAATCGGTTAGGCGGCCGTGGTTCCGACCGCAGTCGTCGCGGTTGTTCCTGATTGTATTGCTGCTGTTGGTCATTGTGATTGTGGCGGTATGTATGTCCATTTTCTTTTTCGAACGCCATTCATAACTATGAAATACATCGCATTTTTTTTTCTGGTACTGCTGATGGCATGTGCCCCGAACCGGACGGTAAACGGCCAACGGGAAGGTCGCTGGAAAGAGGTATACGCCGACGAAAAACAGCGTTACAAAAGTGTTGGGCGCTATCGCCATGGCGACGAGGTAAAGCGCTGGCGGCACTATACCAATGGGAAACTTTCTAAAGTAGAGCGCTACCGCGACTCGGTATGCGATGTGACCTTCTACCATCCGAACGGAAAGGTCGCGTCGAAGGGTGTGACCCGGGTGGTGGTGACCGACAAAGAGCGGCATTGGTTCTACTCGGGCGACTGGACGTATTTTGATGAGCAGGGAACACCCATCCTGATCCGGACGTATAAAGAAGGTAATCTGCTGGGCGAAAAGCCACTTCCGTAACGACGGCAGGTCGAAAGAAGAGGGGGTTGCGTTAGCGGGCGGCAGCGGTATCCCCGACCCGACGCAGGAGGGCGGGATAAAGCAGAGCACGCGACCCGGCGGAGGCATTGGAAGGTGTGAACGGGCGTAATGCCGGGGAACGCCCAAAAAAAGTTAAACAAAAAAAACGCTGTTTTACAGCATCTTACGAAAAAATATTTCGTGTCAGGAGACGATTGGCGTTCTTTTGGCGTTACTTTTGCAGGTATCATCATCAATCAAATCCGGGTTATCGTTTTTCGCAGCCCGGAGCTAAATCATCCCTATGCTGAAATCTTTTTTCGTGCTGTGCTCTGGCGCAGACCGCAAGTTGCTTGGCACTTGCTCGGAGGGCGAACAAACCAAGTTCGCCGGCATCGGCGCCACCGTCTTTTTCACGGCCGTCATGGCCTGGGTGGCCGCTTCCTACGCACTTTACACCGTTTTCGACAACGTGTGGCCCGCGGTGTTCTTTGGCCTTATCTGGGGACTGCTGATTTTCAACCTCGACCGTTTTATTGTGTCGACCATCCGCAAACGCGACCGTTTTGGGCAGGAACTGCTTCAGGCGGCGCCGCGTATCGTGTTGGCGGTCATCATTGCGGTAGTTATCTCTAAACCGCTTGAGATCAAAATCTTTGAAAAAGAGATCAATACGGTGCTGCTGAAAGAGAAAAACGCGATGGCGCTGCGCAACAAGAAGGAAGTATCGGATTATTTCAAGACCGACCTTGACCGGAACGCGTCGGATATCAAGCGCCTGAAGACGGAGATTGCGGATAAAGAAAAAGAAGTGAATACGTTGTACGACACCTATATTGCGGAAGCAGAAGGACGTAAGGGCACACTGAAAATCGGGAAAGGACCGGTTTTCAAGGAGAAGATCGCGAAGCACGACCTGGCCCGCACCGAACTGGATACGCTGCGAAAGGCGAATCTGGCGAAAATCGCGGCATTGGAAGCTAAAAATAAAGACGTGCAGGCCGACCTCGACAAAAAAATTGGCGATGGACAGCCTGTAATCGAAGGGTTTGACGGTCTCATGGCGCGGATCAACGCGCTGGGATCGTTGCCGCTGCTGCCGTCGTTGTTCATCATGTTGCTGTTCCTGGCCATCGAAACCGCGCCGATCATTGCGAAATTGCTGTCGCCGAAAGGAGAATACGATTTTAAACTCGAAGACATCGAAACGGCCTTGCAGGCAACGCTGGCGCAAGACAAGCACCAACGGCAGTTGCTGGTGGCGACGAGCGCCGAAATGCACGACCGGGTATACGCCGACATCGCCCAGGACAAAGGCCTGTTCGGATTACAGCGAAGCAAGGCGAAAGAATTGCTGGAGTTGCAGGCGCACCGGTTTGTCGAGAAGCAGCGGGAGACGATGTAATCCGGGCATTTATAAAAAGAAAAATCCCAAATTCCGGTATCGTATAGACTGGAATTTGGGATTCTTTTTTTGGGGATTGTCTCTTATAAATACGCCAGTATCTCCTTTTTCAGATTGTCGTATTCACCTTGCAGGATGAGTCCGTTGTCAAGGAGTTTTTTGTAGTTCTGTAATTTCTCGAACAATTCTTCTTTTGACAATTCGGAAAGGCTGCGTTCTCCGCCGTGGCTTGCGGGCGGTGTTTCGGTCGTCGTGGCCGGAAGTATTTCGGCGAAGTTCGTGACCTCTTCGGTTTCGGCCTCTTCGATTTCGGCAACCGGAGCGGCCACTGGCGCTGGTATCGTTTCGACGGGTGCTGCCGCTGCCGGCTCTGATCCTGTTTTCAGAATATCGAGTTGCTCTTTGGCAAAGGTATAGATTTTACGCGCCTGTATTTTCGGCAGGTTGTCGATGGAAATGACCAGTTCGGTATGGGTGGTAAAGGTGAACTCGGAGCCGAGGATGCCTTCTTTTACGAACGTTGTATCGATATCGTCCCAGGTGTAATCGGTGAAGTCCATCGACAGGCCCAGGTTTTTTGGCTTGCAGATAATGATTCGTTTGTTGGTCAGGACGATGCTATCGGGGAACACCGTCAGCACCGGATTTTTCTGCACTCCGATGTAACCGATTTCTTCGCCCCGCATCAACAGATCGTTGAGTTTGTGGGTCACTTTCTCGACCGCTTTCGGGTCTTGTTCTTCGTTGAGGAATTTCCGGATCTGTTCTTTCATGTTGTGGGCGTGTGGTTACGGCTGCAAAAATAACTCAATCGGCTGATTCGGCGATTTCCGCCTGCGCTTTTTTGGGTAAACTTTTCAGCACCAGTTCGTAGGAATGGTCGATGAGCGCGCGCACCATGCTATCGGGCACGTCGGCGTTGACGGCCACCGTATTCCAGTGGATCTTGCTCATGTGATAGCCGGGTTGTATGCCTTCGTATTCGGCACGGAGTTCGGCGGCACGGTCGGGATCGCATTTGAGGTTGACGGCTGGACTTCCTTTCTCCCACTCTGAGAGCGAGGCGAGGGCAAACATTTTACCACCTACTTTGAAGACGAGGGTATCTTCATCAAAGGGGAAATGTTCGGTGACGGCTTTCTTGGCGAGGCAGTAGTCGAAATAGTGTTGGATATCCATAAGATCATGCTAACATTCACAAAATGAACTTTATGCGACAGATTTCAATCGCGATTTCGGTCGGCTTAGACCTCAAAGGTTTTGAAAACCTTTGAGGTCTAAAGGTAAAAACTGTGGTGAAGCGGTGGATACGGAAAAACCCCCTAAAATGTTAAATTATCAATCCACACTCTTTTGAAACAGATTCGCCGAGATATCCACTTTTGCGGCCCCGATGGCAGCAGAAAGGCCGAAACGGCAGCCGTGTGGTGGGGCCCGCAGGCGGCAGCGACCAACGGAAGCTCGGCGGCGCGGTTGCCACACCCGCGGATGCCGCGAGGACTTGACGCGAACAGCGGGGAATGTCCGCCCTAATGATTAATTATTAGATAAACGTTTAGAGCGTGATGTCTTTTTCTACAAATCGGACACCATAGGTCGCCAGTTCCGCGAGTATCGGCTCGTAGACATCTGGGCGAAGGGGCAGTTGGACGCCGGGTGTGCGGATGGTGCCGTTTAAGATCATCAGTGCCGCGATGGCGACCGGAAGGCCGACGGTTTTGGCCATGGCCGTGTAAGTACGATCATCGCCTATGACGACCATTTGCGAATGCCGCTGGTGGTGCTTGCCGTTGCGCTCGTAGCCGATTTTGTGGTACATGACGATCATGTCTTTGTCAGACGGCTGCAGGGCCCACTTCTCCGCCAATACTGTCTCAAGCCATTGGGCAGGCGTGGCGTGTGGCAGGCCAGCCCTTTTTTCTGCGCTGAACAGTTCAAGTTCTTCGAGCTTGCGCCAGGAGTCGTCATTGATGATGAATTGGGCGCGGAGTTTCTCCTCTACGGATCGGGACGGATGGTATGGCAGAAAAAGGTTCAGGAATTCACGATGCGTGAGGGTTTCGGAATTATCAACCGTATAGGTGTCGTCGGTCATACCGAGTTGCACCAACACATCCCAGGCGGCACAATAGCCGGCGCGGCGAACGGTGCCACGTAAGAGCGTTTCGACTCCGTCAAGGCGATAAGCCTCGCGGTATTTCAGCGAATCGCGGTTGGCGTAGACCTCGAAATCGCCATAGCCTTCGACAGACAGTGGCAATGTGCGCCGGAAGAGTTGTTGGTAGGGAATATATTTATAGCTGCCATTCTCGAGGAACTTTGCCGCGCCCCCCTGTCCGGCCAATACGACGTTGCGGGGTGCCCAGCTAAATTTGTACTTCCACAGGTTGTCATCGGATTCGGGGGCAACGAGTCCACCACAGTGCGATTCGAATGCCGTGATCCGACCGCCTTCCGACCGGATTTCATCGAGCAATTTCATGGCACTCATGTGGTCGATACCCGGATCGAGTCCGATTTCGTTCATGAATACGAGTCCACGTGCCCTAGCTTCTTCATCAAGCGCCAGCATCGCCTCACTGACATACGACGCCGTCACCATGTGTTTGCCTAGGCTGAGGCAATCGCGGGCTACGTCAACGTGCATGTGGGCGGGGAGCATCGAAATGACCAGATCGGCTTTCCGGATTTCAGCCTGGCGTTGGTCGGTGTTCGTCACGTCAAAGGCGATGGGCGTCGCATTCGGGTGTCCGCCGGTCTTAGCCGTTGCCAAAGCTTCAGACAAATCGCCTATTACCAGGTGTAGTTGTTCGGCTTCCGACCGTTCAAGGAGGTAACGAATGAGTGAAGAGGCGGAACGGCCGGCACCGATAATCAGGATGTGTCTCATGGCGGCAAAGGTAATGGGTCGTGGGGTAATTTCCCAAACGGGTAATATGCCGTATCTTTAGCAAAAAAAAGATGCGTCGTAGCCTTATACTTATTGCCGCTGCATTCGGAGGTACTTCTATCATACTGGGAGCGTTTGGTGCGCATGCCCTTCGGAACCTCCTGACTCCTCCTTTTCTAAACGCTTTCGAGATCGGGGTACGCTATCAGATGTACCACGCGCTTTTTCTTTTGTTCGTGGCCCTGGCTCCGGTTTCGGACAAGGCCCGGAAGGGTATTTCGGCGCTCACTTTACTGGGTGTCGTGCTTTTTAGCGGCTCGCTCTATTTACTCGCTTTGGACGAAGCCTGGAAGGTCGGTTTGTCGTTTTTGGGACCCGTAACGCCTATTGGAGGATTCTTATTAATATGCGCATGGGCTTGGCTATTTCTCGATTTTGCCCGAAAAAAGTCATAAATTTTGCATATTACATAACATCATAACCGATATTGCGTACCTTTGCTGCGCAACAACAACTCGCAAAACACCTATTTTTATGGATACAAACGCCCTATTTACGAAATCGATTTCGCTGGAAAGCCTTGGAATTACTGATGCCAGCGTCCGTTACCAGTTATCGCCGGATGAGCTGCATGCCATCACGATTGCGTCGGGCGAGGGAGTCGAGTCGTCGACGGGTGCGCTCGCCATCAATACCGGTGCGTTTACCGGACGTTCACCTAAAGACCGTTTCATCGTAAAAGATGCCATTACGGAGCAGGATGTATGGTGGGGTGATGTGAACATTCCGTTTTCCCCGGAGGCGTTCGACCGTTTGTACGACAAAGTAACCAAGTACCTTTCGGGTAAAGAGGTGTTTGTACGTGAAAGCTATGTATGCGCGGATCCGGCCTATCGGATGAATGTGCGCGTCGTGACGGAAACAGCGTGGTCGAATCTTTTCTGCTACAATATGTTCCTGCGTCCGAGCGAAAGTGAACTGGATGGATTCACGCCGGAATGGCATGTCGTATGTGCTCCTGGCTTCGAGGCGGACCCTGCGGTCGATGGAACGCGGCAGCCGAACTTCGCCATCCTGAACTTTACTCGCAAAATTGCGTTGGTAGGGGGCACGGGTTACACCGGAGAAATGAAGAAAGGCATTTTCTCTGCCCTGAACTTTATCCTTCCCACACAAAAGAATACGTTGCCGATGCACTGTAGTGCGAACGTGGGCGACGAACAGGATACCGCTTTGTTCTTCGGACTTTCCGGAACCGGCAAAACGACGCTTTCTGCTGACCCGGGTCGCAAACTGATTGGTGATGACGAGCACGGATGGACGCCGGCTAACACCGTGTTTAACTTCGAAGGAGGTTGCTACGCAAAAGTGGTCAACCTGACGGAGGAGAATGAACCGGATATCTTCCGCGCCATCAAGAAAGGTGCCCTGCTGGAGAATGTGATTTTTAAGGACGGCACAGGCGAGGTGGACTATACCGACATCTCAATCACGCCGAACACTCGGGTGAGTTATCCGATTTTCCATATCGACAACGTACAACCGGGTTCGGTTGGAAAGGATGTGCGGAACATCTTTTTCCTTACCGCGGATTCCTTTGGGATCCTGCCTCCTATCTCGAAACTGACTCCGGGACAGGCTGCCTACCACTTCATTTCAGGCTACACCGCGAAAGTAGCGGGAACGGAAGCGGGCGTCAACGAACCGCAACCGAACTTCTCAGCTTGTTTCGGTGCGCCGTTCATGCCGCTGCATCCGACGCGCTACGCCGAAATGTTGAGCGAGAAAATGAAGGCCAACGGCGTAAAAGTATGGCTGATCAACACCGGGTGGACGGGTGGCCCTTATGGCACCGGTAACCGGATGAAATTGAAATACACCCGCGCGATGATCACCGCCGCCCTCAAAGGCGAGCTTGACCATGTGATTTACGCGAAACACAAAGTATTCGGAGTTGCCGTACCACAATCGTGTCCGGACGTTCCGGCTGACGTGCTGAATCCGCGTAACACCTGGACAGACAAATATCTGTATGACGTAAAGGCAGTTGAGCTTGCCGCTCGCTTCCGGCAGAATTTCGCCAAGTTTGAGGCGTTCGCCAATGAGGAAATACTGGCAGGCGGCCCCACGGCATAAGGTTGGTTATTGATTCGAAAAAAAGCTGTCACGTGACAGCTTTTTTTGTGGGTAGTCGAGAACAAAAAAGGCCCTCCTGAACGGAAGGCCTTTTCTTATGTTTTGTTGGAAACTATTTTTCTTTGTTGACTTTCGCAATATACTTGTCAAGCGCCATCGTCATAGACGGGGCCTCCGGGGCCGGCGCCATGATATCGACACGGAGTCCGTGTTCGAGGGCTTCTTTCTGCGTTGTGCTGCCAAAAACCGCGATACGGGTATTGTTTTGTTCGAAGTCAGGGAAGTTCTTGAACAGCGACTTGATACCGGTCGGACTGAAAAACGCCAGGACATCGTAGTAAACATCGGCGAGATCCGAAAGGTCACTCATCACGGTTTTATAGAACGTGGCCTGCGTCCAGTCGACTTTCAGGTTGTTGAGTACCTGCGGCGCATCGGCATTCAACTGATCAGACGCCGGCAACAGGAACTTCTCATCTTTATATTTCTTGATGAGGGGCGCGAGATCGGCAAAATCTTTTTGTCCGACATATATTTTCCGCTTGCGGTAGACCACATACTTTTGGAGGTAGAACGCTATCGCCTCTGACTGGCAGAAATACTTCAGGGTCTCCGGGATTTTATACCGCATCTCCTCTGCCACCCGAAAGAAATGGTCGACGGCATTCTTACTGGTCAGGATAATGGCGGTGTAGTGGTTCAAGTCGATTTTCTGCAGCCGGACGTCTTTCGCGCTTACGCCCTCGACGTGGATGAAAGGCCGGAAATCGATCTTAACTTTGTGTTTCTGCTGGAGTTCGTGGTAAGGCGAATTATCCACTTTCGGCTCCGGCTGTGACACCAGGATAGTCTTCACTTTCATATACGGATGGTAACTCTGAATCCTAACTTTTTGTAAACCAGTAATACAAGAAATAATAGGGCGCAATTTCAAGTGCGCAAAGATACAAAATAAAATAAAACAAGTGAGACACTATCAGATTTTGATAAGTCTTCAATGAACTGAGATAAGTAATGCCGTTTATTGCAATTATTACAACAAACAATGCGTAAATCATAAATGAAGGCAATGCTTCGTGGTAGAAGAGAACGGCGTCGATTGGAAGCAAAATCATCCCCAGATAGGTTCTGTAGCTAATTTTGTACAAATTGAACTGTTCTACAAACTCTTCGATATGGAACGAAGTGGCGATAATCTTCTCTATCAGGAACTTTGCCAGGATAAAAACCGATACAAACGTTGACAGGCGGATGAACAGCATCCAGTCGTGCCGGTTGGCATACCCGAAGTGGTCCATGGCAAGTTGGATGAGGAAGGCGAACGAAATGACCTGCACTAGAAAAAGGGCAATCGTAAACCATCCGACCAACTGACCACTGTCGCGGTAGATTTTGATGTATTTGTCGGAGATAGCGAGCCGTGAAAACTCGAGGAACCGGTTCTCAAAGGCCACCCGCGTTACGGTGAGCAGGGCAAGCCCGACCACGAAGACGACCGTTGCCCAGTCGGCACTCATGGCCGCGCGTTCGTGAAGGGTAACATCCGTCATCATGGCGCAAAAATACTAATTTTTCAACGCTTCCATTTATTATCAATTAATTAAGGAAGCCTTGTCGGAAAAACAGTATTTTTGCCCGTAAACCTTGTAGAATGCACGATAGCATCGTCATCATTCCCACCTACAACGAGATTGACAACATTGAGGCCATCATTCGGGCCGTGTTCGCGCTTGAACAGCGTTTCGACATCCTGATCGTAGACGACAATTCTCCTGACGGGACTGCCGAGAAAGTGCGGGAACTGCAGTCGGTCTTCCCTGACCGTCTCTTTATGGAAAACCGAAAGGAGAAGTCGGGACTCGGCACTGCTTATGTGCATGGTTTCCGTTGGGCCATTCAGCACCAATACAGCTACATCTTTGAGATGGACGCCGATTTTTCCCATAACCCAAATGACCTCGAACGTCTGTATAAGGCCTGTCATGAAGACGGCGCGGATGTCGCCATCGGATCCCGCTACATCACCGGGGTCAACGTGGTCAACTGGCCGCTTAATCGGGTGCTGATGTCGTATTTCGCTTCGGTTTATGTACGGATGATAACGGGTGTCGAGATACGCGATGCGACGGCCGGATTCATGTGTTACCGTAGGGAAGTACTTGAAAAAATACGCCTGGAGCGGATCCGGTTCATCGGCTACGCCTTCCAGATCGAAATGAAATACCGGGCTTTTGCCGCCGGCTTCCGAATCACGGAAGTACCTATTATCTTTACAGACCGGGCGAAAGGACAATCGAAGATGAGCGGTTCTATCATAAAGGAAGCGATCGTCGGTGTCATCTCGCTGCGGCTTCGTAAAATGTTCAGGAGATTGTAATGGAACGGATACTTATCAAAAATGCACGTCTCGTAAACGAAGGCACTGTCTTCGAAGGGGATCTTTTGGTGGAGGGCGCCTATATCGCCCAAATTGGCCGCGACCTGTCGGATGCTACCGCCAGGGTTATCGATGCAGGGGGAAACTTCCTGCTGCCCGGACTCATCGACGACCAGGTGCATTTCCGCGAACCCGGACTCACCCACAAAGGTACCATCGCGACCGAATCGCGCGCGGCGGTGGCCGGTGGCATCACGTCGTATATCGAACAGCCTAACACGGTGCCGAATGCGGTTACGCAGGAACGATTGGCGGAAAAATACGCGATTGCGACTGCCTCATCGTTTGCCAATTACGGATTCATGATGGGCGGCACGAATGACAACCTCGAGGAAATCCTGAAAACGGATTTGAAGACGGTGCCCGGACTCAAACTGTTTCTGGGTTCGTCAACCGGAAATATGCTGGTCGACGACGAACAGGTGTTGGAACGCATCTTCCGTTCGACTCCCCTTCTCATTTCGACGCATTGCGAAGACGAAGCGACCATCCGACGGAACCTGGAGCAGTATAAAGCACAATACGGCGACGACATCCCGGTCAGTGCGCACCCGTTGATACGCAGCGCGGAAGCCTGCTACCTATCGTCTTCCAGGGCCATCGAACTGGCTAAAAAAACCGGCGCGCGCCTACACATCTTTCACGTTTCGACGGGTATCGAGACGGAACTCTTTCGCAACGATATCCCGTTGGCGGAAAAGAAAATTACGGCGGAAGTCTGTTTGCACCACTTGTGGTTCAGCGACGCCGATTATGCCACCAAAGGCAACTTCATCAAGTGGAACCCGGCTGTGAAAACCGCTGCCGACCGCGAGGCCATTTGGCAAGCCGTGCTGGATGACCGCATTGATGTGTTTGCCACCGACCATGCGCCGCACACGCTCGAAGAGAAAGCAAATCCGTATTTGCAGGCACCGTCAGGCGGACCGCTGGTGCAGCATGCGCTGGTGGCTTGGTTCGAGACCTACTTCGATGGCAAAATCAGCCTTGAAAAAATCGTACAGAAAGCGTGTCATAACCCTGCCCTGCTCTTCCAGATTGCGAAACGCGGTTTCCTGCGCGAGGGTTACTTTGCTGACCTGGTGTTGGTAGATCCGAACGCTGCATGGACGGTAGACCGTTCCAACCTTTTATATAAGTGTGGCTGGTCGCCTTTTGAAGGACAACGCTTCCGGGCGTCGGTCACCCATACGTTGGTCAACGGACAGGTGGTATATGAAAACGGTGCCGTACATCCGGAGCGGGCCGCACAACGTTTAGCCTTCGACCGATGAAAAAAAACCTCCTCATAGCCATGGCCGGGCTGCTACTCGCTGCCTGCCGTGATACCGCCTCGAAACCCGACCGCTTCATCGAAGAAGACAAGATGGCGACGATTCTCTATGACCTTTATGTGATCGAAGGAATCCGGCAGAGTAACCCGTCGTCGTTTTTGGAGCGCCATCTGGAACCGTCGACGTATGTACTCAAGAAATATGGTGTAGACAGCTTGCAGTTCGTAGAAAGCGACCACTGGTATGCTGCCGACACCGACCGGTATAAAAACCTGTATAAAAAGGTGCTTGACAAAGTGCAGGATGCGAAAAAGAAAAATGGCCCCATAGCACCTGCTCCTTCGACCAGTGCGACCCAACCTACGGAAATCGAAAAACTCAAGGCCCTAAAAAGAAGGGTACGCGAAGCTAACCGTGCCGCCAATAGCGCGCCGCCAAAAGAATAGCGTCGGCGACCGGCCGAAAACGAAATCCGAACTGCGTTTCTATTTTTTCTGCGCTGATGGCTTCGGTGTGGTGGAGTGCCTCGGCCGAAGCGCGTGACAATGCCCGTTTCTTTACTCCCAAGAAGGCCAAAAGCGCATCAACCCGCCAAGCCAGCGACAATAGCATTCGCGAGGCGCGTTTGTGGGGCGGTTTTACGCCAAGCGCCTGTGCCGTTTCGGTGGCAAGCTGACGAAAGGTGTATGTGGCGCCCGAAAGGATGAATTTTTCTCCGCTGCTATCCGATTGCATCAATAGGCGCATCGCATCAACGACATCGGCCACATCGACCACGGCGGTTGTGCCTTCGGTGTAATAGGCCATTCCTGTGCTTACATTCGTGAATAGCGTTGCGGTGCCGGAATTTCGGTCGACCATTGGGCCAATGATGATGCCCGGGCTGACGACAACGGCAGGCAGGCCTTCCTGGACGCCGCGCCAGACCTCCATTTCGGCACCGTATTTGGAGATGGCATAATCGCTGTGGTGGTGTTCCGGATTCCACTCCGATACTTCGGTGTTGACCGTTTCGCCTTCGCGAAGATCGCCGAGGGCCGCGATGGAACTTACGTGGCACAGTTTCCGCACCTGATGGTGCAGGCAAAGGTTGACGATATTGGCTGTCCCTTCGATATTGACTTTTCGCAGACGGGCTTCGTCTTGCGGTAGAAACGAGATAAGTGCCGCGCAGTGGTAGACCTGCCGGATTCCCACAAAAGCTTCTTCAAGCGACGGGATATCGGTGATGTCTGCCTGCTGCCAATCGATTGCGGCGTAAAGAGACTCTTTTTCGTAAAAAGCGAATAACCTCCGCACGGCTTCGCGTTTGGCTGGCGAACGATAGAGCGCACGCACAACATGACCGTCTTCGAGAAGGCGGAGCAGGAGATGCGAACCAACGAGTCCGGTGGCACCGGTGATGAGAATCATGCTACAAAGGTAGTCTGAAAGTCGGAATTTTCACTGCTATCCGGTTGGGGTGCGAAGTGCGACGGAAAGTCCTTACCCGCCGGCGAGGCGTGTCAGGCGAGGACTAAGGCGCCCGGCGGGGCGTGAGGGATGGGCGCGGCAGCGCCGCTGGCCGAAGGCTGGTGGCGCCGGTTGGCGGCCGCGACCACAGGAAGCTGCCGGCAGCCGTGCAACACCGCCTGAGGCCGAGGGGCTATAGCAGACAGCCCGACGGTGCCTTATCCAGTAGGCAGTCGCAGTCGCAGTAGGCAGTGGGCGCCGGCACGCCAAAATCCATCACGGATTGCGGCTGTCGACTAAACGGGATTCCTTCGCTGCGCTCGGAATGACGGTGGCTGTGTAGGTACGTGCTATGTAAAGACGGAAGGTTCAACTAGGAGCATACTACTGCCCACTGCGACTGCCCACTGCCTACTGGAAAGGCGCCGCACGCCAAAAAAAAAGCCATCCGAAGATAGCTTTTATTCATTTTAGCGTGGATTAATAATCCCGACGGTAACCACCGCCTCCGCCACCGCGGTTGAATCCACCGCCACCGCCGCGACGGTCGCCTTCAGGTTTCGGTTCTGACTTGTTGACCACGATCTGGCGGCCTCGTAGTTCATAGCCATTCAATTCCTCGATGGCTCTTTCGCCTTCGACATCATTCGGCATTTCCACAAAGCCAAAGCCTCTGCTTTTCCCGGTGAATTTGTCCTTGATGATCTTAGCAGAATCGACTGTACCATAGGCTTCAAAAACCTCTTGTAATTCTGCTTCCCCGGTACTAAACGGAAGACTTCCAACAAAAATATTCATAAGTAAAAAATTAGTATACGCCACAAAGATAGCGAATTAATCACGCGGCGACCTGAAAAACGGTGTGTTTACGAAAAATTAAACTTGGAGAGCGTGAAGTCGAAGCGACTGCCCTCGCCCACCACCGATTTTACGGTGATGGTGCCGCCCATTCCTTCTACGAGTTTTTTTACGGTTGACAAGCCGATACCGGTGCCGCGCTGGCCGAAACGGTCTTCTGAGGCCACCACTTCGAAAATGCGGAAGATGCGATCAACGGCGTCGGGACGGATGCCGGATCCGTTGTCGGCGACATAAAAACTATAGTCGTCAGACGTTTCGAAAAAGCCCATTGAGAGTTGGATGACGGGCTTGTCGTTGTATTTGATGGCGTTTCCGACAAGGTTAAGCAGGATTTGCTGAAGCGCGACGGGATTGACGTAAATTTCGTCTCCGTCGATATCATAGGTGACCTCGACTTCGCCTTTGGTATTGAGCAGGTCGGTGGTTTTCTGCATGATATCGCGGACGTGAACCAACGATTGCGACGACGACAAGACGGCGTCAACTTTGCTGTGTGCGAGTATCCCGTCGACGAGGCGCCGCAGGGTATCGCTTGACTGGTCGAGCATTTTGAGCAGTTCCTGCGCGTTACCCGGCAATATAGCACCGTAGTCGGCCAGTACGATTTGGGCCAGCGCCGATATATTAGCGAGGGGCGATTTGATGTCGTGGGCAGCGACCTGTGCGAAGCGTTCCAGTTCGTCGTTATGGACACGGAGATCAGCGGCCATTTTTTCGAGCAGGATTTTGCTTTTCCGTAACTCAAAAAGGGTGACCACCTGATGGGAAAGTGACCGGAGTGCCTCGACCTGATCAGGCGACAGGTCTTTGGGAGTATTGTCGATGACGCAGAGCGTTCCGACCGGCAATCCGTCGGGTGTTACCAGCGGTACGCCGGCATAAAAAATGACGTGTGGTGAGCCGTGTACCAACGGATTGTCTTCAAAACGCGGGTCCCGGCGGGCGTCGTTTACGGTGAAAACATTTCGGGGCTCCAGAATGGCGTGGCCGCAGAACGAGATGTCGCGTGCGGTTTCATTTTCCTTTAGTCCGACCTTCGACTTGAACCACTGCCGGTTCTGGTCAATAAGGGTAATGGACGAAATAGGCGTGCCACAGATTTGTGAAGCGAGTTTGGTGATGTCGTCGTATTCTGCTTCGGGTAAGGTGTCGAGGATAGAATACTCGTTCAGGGCTTGAATCCGCTGGGACTCGTTATGGGGAATTGGGGCGGCCTCCATAGCCTGTGTTACGCCAACCGAAGGTCGGCTGTGTCATTATTGTTGTGTGAGCGGTACGTTGTAGAATACGCCTTGCTGGAAATTGACATTCGCGGGGACGAGGTCGGATTCACCGTCATACTTCGCGTTGAACTTGAATTCTCCGGAGATGATCCCCTGCGTAAAGAGGCACTTGTTGATGGTTACCTCTACATTGCCCGGATCTTCGAGTTCTGAATTCAGACCTGTGTAATAACTAATGGCTGAACCTTGCTCGGTGAATTGATAAAAAGCGGAGACGTCATCTAGATCATCATTGCTGTCGTCACCATCGGTGTCACGAAACGTATACGTGATTGGATTGAGAGAGGTGATTTCCGTTGGCGGTGTCGGGAAACGAAGTATCACCGATTCGAGCCCGCGATAGGCGTTGACATATGTGTATCCATCCTGGGTGTAGGCGCTTGCCACGTCTGCCTTCCAGATAAAATTATCCTTGCGCCCCTGAAAGCCAGGATCGTTGAATTTAACATCCGACTCACAGGAAACCAGGGCCGTGATCATAAGCAGTAAAGCAAACACCTTTTTCATCAAGGACACAACTTAATTCGGTTGAAATGAATTTTTCGATTACAAAAATAGGTTTTAAAACGAAATACGCTAGCGAAAATCGGTTTATTTGGGTTTTACCACAAATTTTAACGGGAATGTTAGGCGGGAGGCGAAAGTTTGGAGGCGAAAGAAGAGGAAAGAGGGGAGAGAGGAGAGGGGGCAAAAGAAAGAGGAAGCGACCTTCCGTCCTGGCGGATCGGAGTTTTAGGGGAGTGTTCAACGAACTGTATCCGTTTTTCAATCTGTCCTCTCTCCTCACCCCCCTCAACTGTATACCAAAAGTATGTATAGTCTATAGTTCGTGACACTTTTCAGATGTTACGGTTCAGGGTGGGGAGTTAATAGCGAAGGGTTTATAGTTCGTTGAACACGCCCGAGCGCCGCGACACCTGCCCCTCTCCTCTCTCCCCTCTCATTTTTCGACTTTTTACTTCCAAACACCGGTCAATCAAAAAAATACCTATATTTGCACCCTTATTTAACCGGGGTCGTGTACCCCACAATTAATCTAATAGATTATGCCTGTACGAATCAGACTTCAGAGACACGGTAAAAAAGGGAAACCTTTCTACTGGGTCGTGGCCGCCGACTCGCGGTCAAAAAGAGATGGTAAATACCTTGAAAAACTAGGTGTCTACAATCCAAACACCAATCCTGCCACTATCGACCTGAACCTCGACGCTGCCGTTCAATGGCTGCACAACGGGGCACAGCCTACCGATACGGCCCGTGCCATCCTGTCATATAAAGGAGCACTTTTGAAGCACCACCTCGACGGTGGCGTAGCGAAAGGCGCGCTGACACAGGATGCTGCCGACGCGAAGCTGGCAAAATGGCTCGAAGAAAAAACAGCTAAGGTAGACGCGAAGAAAGCCGGTCTTTCCGACGCGAAAGCCGACGCAAGAGCAAAAGCACTGAAAGCGGAGCAGGAAGCTAATGAGAAACGCGCCGCTGCTGCCAAGCAGGCGGAAGCCGAACTGATTGCTGCTGCACAGGCAGAAGAGGCTGCTGCCACTGCCGAAGAAGAAACAGTAGAAGCGGTTGCGGAAGAAGCACCAGCAGTCGAAGAAGCTCCGGCGGTTGAAGAAGCTCCGGCTGAAGAAGCTGCTGCTGACGAGGCTCCTGCTGCTGAAGCAAGCGAAGAAACAGAAGCGTAACACCGGATCGCGTGCGCAAAGAAGAATGTTTCTATCTGGGTCGCATTGCGAAAAAGTTCAGTTTCAAAGGCGAAGTCTTATGTTGGTTAGACACTGACGAGCCCGAACGCTACGAAAATATGGAATCAGTGTTTGTCGAACAGGGCAAACATCTGGTTCCATTTTTTATTGAACAAAGCAGCCTGCACAAGAACGACCTTTTACGAGTGCGTTTCGAAGACGTCAAAACGGAAGCAGAAGCCGACGCCATTCTCGGATCGGCCCTCTACCTGCCGCTTTCGATGCTTCCGAAATTGTCAGGCAACAAATTCTATTTCCACGAAGTCATCGGTTTCGAAATCGAGGATGTCACACGAGGTGTCTTCGGCATCATCGAAGCCATAAACGACACCACCGCCCAACCCCTGTTCGAGGTGAAAAACGGCGAGGTCGAATTGCTCATTCCCCTCATCGATGCCTTCCTCGTCAAAATCGACCGGGCGAAAAAACGCGTGGTGATGAACCTGCCGGCGGGGTTGATTGACATGTATTTGGGGAATTGACAATTGATAATTAGGGCCCTGCGGCTCTTTTTTTGTTTTTAGAGGAAGCTGATCCGGCTTTCCGCTGCAAGCTTTTTCCGAAACCGCTGCTTTTTCAGCTTCCGCGAACGGCTTCCGTTGGTCGCCGCCGCGAAAAGCGAAAAAGCACGCGCTTCCGTTCAAAAGGCTTTCCGCTGCAATCCGGGCTAGAGAGTGGGCAGTAGTCTCAGTGGGCAGTAGGCAGTGGCAGTAGGCAGATTTTCACTACAAACGACGGCGTGCTACAGTCATTCTAACGGTAATTTTTCTATTGGTGTCTTCGTGCCTTGGTGGCATAATACATACATAAAACCGATGTAGGCATTTGACAGTAGTGCAGTAAGCAGATCGTAATTACGAAAGACGGCGTGAGTTACAGCCATTCTCACCTCAATTCTCTATTGGTGTCTTCGTGCCTTCGTGGCGTAATACATACATAAAACCGATATAGGTATTTGAAAGTAGTGCAACAAGCAGATCGTAATTACGAAAGACGGCATGAGTTGCAGCCATTCTCACCTCAATTCTCTATTGGCGCCTTCGTGCCTTCGTGGCGTAATACATACATAAAACCGATGTAGGCATTTGACAGTAGTGCTGTAAGCAGATCGTAATTACGAAAGACGGCGTGAGTTACAGTCCTTCTCACCTCAATTCTCTATTGGCGTCTTCCTGCCTTCGTGGCGTAATACATACATAAAACCGATGTAGGCATTTGACAGTAGTGCAACAAGCAGATCGTAATTACGAAAGACGGCGTGAGTTACAGCCATTCTCACCTCAATTCTCTACTGGCGTCTTCGTGCCTTCGTGGCCAAATATTCAACCCGCTACTGGCAAGTACCCACTTTCAAAACTTGCCCAACCCAGGCGAATGGCCGACCTTTGCTTTAAACAACCCGAAAATGCCATTTCAATTCAAGCAATTCGCCATTTCACAGGAAAAAACGGCCATGAAAGTGGGCACTGACGGCGTGTTGCTCGGGGCATGGGCACCGGTCGACCACCGCCCGCGAACCATTCTTGATATCGGTGCCGGCACCGGACTCATCGCATTAATGCTCGCGCAGCGCAGCGCAGCCGACCAGATCGACGCCCTCGAGATCGACGCTGACGCCTATGAAGAATGTGTCGGTAATTTTGAGAATTCCCCCTGGAACGACCGCCTGTTCTGCTACCATACCAGCCTCGACGACTTCATGGACGAGCTGGAAGACGAAACGTATGACCTCATCGTCTCCAACCCACCCTTCTATTCCGCCGGATTCGGATCGGGCGATGAAAAACGCGATACGGCCCGACAAAACGCGTCGCTCCCCTTCGCCGACCTCTGTGAAGCGGCTTCCCTCCTACTGGCAGAAGACGGCGTATTTTGCGTGGTCATTCCCTATACCGAAGAGCCGTCTTTTGTGGCAACGGCCGTCGAAAATGACCTGTTTCCCTTCCGCATCACACGCGTAAAGGGCACGCCGACAAGCGACATCAAGCGCACGCTGCTGGCCTTTAGGTCGATACATTCTGGTGTGGCGACAGACGAGCTGATCCTCGAAACTGCCCGCCACCAATATACATCTGACTACATCGCCCTGACCCAAGACTTTTTCCTGAAGATGTAGCAACATAGCTAACAAAAAGTGTGTTTCTGCAACATTTTGTTGGTTTTCCATTACGTAGACTTTTCGCGCAATCATCCGATCGATAAGCAATTGCGAATTTTTCGGGTTTCAGGACTATTTCACCACAAAAAATTAGGAATTTGTTACATCCGTTCGCTAATTTTGCGAAGCTCAAAAAAAGACAACGCATGAAACCCGATCTGTTCCAGGCTCCTGACTACTACCTTCTCGATGAATTGCTGACCGACGAGCACAAATTAGTGCGCGACGCAGCCCGTGAGTGGGTCAAACGCGATGTATCTCCGATCATCGAAGACTACGCCCAGCGCGCCGAATTTCCGACGCAAATCATCCAGGGATTGGCAGATATCGGAGCATTCGGTCCGTATATTCCGGAAGAATATGGTGGCGCCGGACTTGACCAGATCTCCTACGGCCTGATCATGCAGGAAATCGAGCGGGGTGACTCGGGCGTACGTTCCACCGCATCGGTACAGTCCTCCTTGGTGATGTATCCAATCTGGAAATACGGCAACGAAGAACAACGTCGCAAATACCTCCCAAAATTGGCCTCAGGCGAATGGATGGGTTGCTTCGGTCTCACCGAACCCGATTACGGATCCAACCCGGGCGGTATGGTCACCAACTTCAAGGATATGGGCGACCACTACCTCCTGAACGGCGCCAAAATGTGGATTTCGAACGCACCATTCGCACAGGTGGCTGTGGTATGGGCGAAGAACGAAGAAGGCCGTATCCACGGTTTGATCGTCGAGCGCGGCATGGAGGGTTTCTCTACGCCTGAAACCCACAACAAATGGTCGCTGCGTGCGTCGGCTACCGGTGAATTGATTTTTGACAACGTGAAGGTGCCGAAAGAGAACCTTCTTCCGAATAAATCCGGATTGGGCGCGCCACTGGGCTGCCTCGATTCGGCCCGCTACGGCATTGCATGGGGTGCCATCGGTGCCGCTATGGATTGCTACGACACCGCGCTTCGCTACTCACAAGAGCGCATCCAATTTGACAAACCAATCGGGGCCACACAACTTCAGCAAAAGAAACTCGCCGAGATGATCACCGAGATCACGAAAGCGCAGCTCCTGACCTGGCGACTTGGTGTGCTTCGCAACGAAGGTAAAGCCACAACGGCCCAGATTTCAATGGCAAAACGCAACAACGTGAACATGGCAATTGAAATCGCACGTGAGGCACGCCAAATACTCGGCGGAATGGGCATCACGGGTGAATATTCGATCATGCGCCACATGATGAACCTCGAATCGGTCATCACATACGAAGGCACACATGACATCCACTTGCTGATCACCGGCATGGATATCACGGGCTTCGCGGCGTTTAAATAAGCCCTAGCTTACGGTAGTCGGACAGCAATTTTGGCGGTATTAACATCCGTCCAAACGAATCCTGCGTATATTTAGGCAACATACAGGCTGCAAAAACGAATAGGCTCTGTCGAAAAAAATGCCATGAACGTAATGTCCCGTCTTTTTCAATTACTTTCGGTCGTCGTCGTGACGTTGCTGTTGCTAGCCTGTTCGGCCAACGATACCGATACCTCCGGCGGGATACCCGTCATTCCGGATCCGGGAACGCCCACCACGCCCGAAACGCCTACCTCCCCCAACCTGCGCCTGCT
>JAIXYI010000071.1 GCA_027490305.1 Flavobacteriaceae bacterium | reverse complement strand
GGAAAAGTAGCCGAAAATTACTCCGCTAACAAGCATTTTGCAAATCTTGAGTAAGGCAGGTGTTGTTTTTGAGTTAGTTACAACGCGTCTGACAAAATGCTTATATCGAACTCACGTTAAATATCGTTTCGAACACCGAACCATACCTACTGCCCTAGCGCTCTGGGAAGGACGCTTTTCTATGCCTGCACGGTATTCGTAGGGGAAAAGTGACGGTAATTCGCTTTGCACGTATTTATGTTAACGTGAACTTGCAACAAAAACACGACAAAAAGTTGAGCGGCATTTCTGTCTTTCCGACTTCCTCCTTCCACCCCAACTTTAACAAAAACTACGGTTTTCCCGTATCCCACTTTCCGCGCCATTTTGTAAGGGACGCATCCGCCCCTCCCCTAACGCAAACTACACATTCCCGACGACAGCATTTTACGGGAAAACCACCTATTTTGTTAATTAACGTGAGTGATATCGCGTAAAGTCAGCATGGCGTAAAGTGCCTCAAACAAGGCCTAAGCCGCCGCAATACCGGAGCCATCACGAGGAAATGCAACCACTACAGACGGGCAGTTTCCGCTATCAGCATCGACAACAACTCAAAAGACAATGGCTCTTTCGATATCCTCGATGTATTTTTAGAAAAGACCTTTTGGAGTTCGTTAAAATAGGTCTGACAAAACACCTATATCAAACTCCCGTTAATTAGGCGACGCTTCCGCCGATCTGCCATTGGCGGGCTTCAAAACCTCTTTTTTGCGAATTCCGTAAAAAGGACGCTCCCGCAACGCTAATGGTTACTATATTTGCAGGTAGACCCGCCTGTGAATGCAAAGTGCGCACCTAAACTACGGGCTCCTAAATGACGACCATGGAAGAATGTATCTCCGTTTTCGATATGCTCAAGATCGGCGTAGGCCCCTCGAGCTCCCATACCCTCGGCCCATGGCGTGCGGCTGAACGTTTCCTCACCGAACTGCGTGACCAACAGCGGCTCACGAAGGTTGAGCGTGTGAAAGTCGACCTCTACGGATCGCTGTCCCTGACCGGAAAAGGCCACGCCACCGACCTTGCCGTGATGCTCGGACTCAGCGGCCAGGATCCTGAATACATCCCCGTAGACGACATCTCGGGTATCATCAAAACCATTGAAGACAACCAGCAACTGCACCTGGGCAACGAACACACCATTCCGTTTTCCTTCCTGGTTGATATCGTCTTCAACAAGAATTTCCTGCCGTTCCACGCGAACGGACTCACCTTCACGGCCTATTTCGACGATGACAGCCACTACGCCTCCACTTTTTACTCCATCGGCGGCGGCTTCGTCGTCAAAGAAGAACGGGTCAATGCAAAGAAGAAACACACCATCAAGTGTGCCTTCCCCTTCCCAATCAACAAAGCCGATGAACTGCTTACCTACACCCGCGAACAGGGCAAATCGATCTCAGAAATCGTCTACCAAAACGAAATTTCGATGCGCCCACCCGAAGTCGTCGACGCCGAACTGATTCGCATCTGGAACACCATGCTCGAATGCATGTATATCGGCTGTCATACCGAAGGAACGCTGCCGGGCGGACTCAATGTGCACCGTCGTGCCTTTGACATGCACCAAAACCTCATTGGCGAACTCCCCTATTCGTCGCCGCAGGAATGGCTTGAAGTCATCCGCAAAACGGAAGTAAAGTTCCGCCAAATCCTAAAATGGGTGAGTTGTTTCGCGCTGGCCGTCAACGAAGTAAATGCTGCCTTGGGTCGCGTCGTCACCGCACCGACCAACGGAAGCGCCGGCGTCATACCCGCCGTCCTCATGTATTATATGGTCATTGAAAACCACGAGGCCAACGACGAACATATCCGCAAGTTCCTGATGGTAGCGGGCGAAATCGGCAGTATCTTCAAAAAAGGCTCCACCATCTCTGCTGCAATGGGCGGCTGCCAGGCCGAAATCGGCGTGTCGTCAGCCATGGCGGCGGCGGCGCTGTGCGAACTCATGGGCGGCACACCCGAACAGGTGCTGATGGCGGCGGAAATTGCGATGGAGCACCACCTCGGACTCACCTGCGATCCCATCGGTGGACTCGTGCAGGTGCCGTGCATCGAACGCAACACCATGGGCGCCATCAAGGCGATTAATGCCGCGGAACTGGCGCTCGAAACCGATGCCAAAAACGCCAAAGTGCCGCTAGACAAAGTCGTGGATACCATGTGGAATACCGCTATCGACATGAACTCCAAATACAAAGAGACTTCCGAAGGCGGACTCGCGATTGCAGTGAATATGGCGGATTGTTAGGGCGTGCCGGCGCCGTTTGCCAGTCGCAGTCTCAGTCGCAGTTTTCAGTCGGCGCCGTCGGGCTGTCCGCTATAGCTTTTTGCCAACAACTGTGGGTTCCTTGTCGTTTATTCCCGGCAAAAAGGCTGCCGCTTCCATCCCTCACGCGGCGATTGCTAACCTGAAACTATAGGTCTCCGATAAGAACTTCGACTTCCTCCTTCAACTTTGGGAGATGGTCTTTCACAATAGACCAAAGACTTTCGTCAGAAACGTTATCATACGAATGGATGATGTGGTTTCGAAGGCCAATTATCGCGTGAGCTTCTGTAATATAACGCAGATACTCAGGATCTCTTTGACGGATCCTGTTCATTGCCTCCCCAATAATCTCTAAGTTTCGCTCTACCCCACGACGCAGAAGGAGGTTATTTTTATAATCGTCAACAGACGGTAGCTTTCCTCCAAAGAACGTATCGAGTTCCTCAATAGCAATCTTAATATCGTACAACCATTTTAGTATCCGTTCATCCATACACAAGTGACTTGGAACGATCAATAGACCGTATCAAAACTGGATTACGTAGCGACTGTTCTTCGATCAAATCAACGTCGCGACCCAATAAGTCAGAAAGACCCTCTTTTAGTCGCAGATAATTGCTAAAATAGTCTGTGATTTCAGACACTTTAAAACGCACCAAAAAATCCACGTCACTTGCGTCGGTAAAACGTCCGTTGGTTGCCGACCCAAAAAGGTAGCAGGTATCGACTTTGTGCTTTTGACAAAGCGACCTTACGTCATCCAAATAAAGCTGGAGAGGTTGCATATGACCAAATATACTAAATTATAGTCTTACCCAGAATACCGTTCTAACCATCACGCTTCACGCGTCGGGGCGATCCGCAAAATACCGCTTCTCAATCTCCGAAATACTTCGGATGGAGGCTTTCGCCCAATCGATCCGTTTTTGCAGCGTCTCCTTTTCCGTCAATTGCCACGGAAGATCGGAAGCACGCAACCGCTGCGTCAGATTCTGTGCGATGATCGCCGCCGAAACCGAGATGTTGAGGCTTTCCGTGAATCCGACCATCGGAATCTTCAGGAATCCATCGGCATTGTCGATGATCTCCTGCGACAAGCCCGTCAGTTCGGTACCAAAAAAGATCGCCGAACGCTGCGATATATCGAAATCTTCCAACAGGCAGTCGTTTTCATGGGGTGTAGTGGCAATGATGCGATAGCCACGGGCGCGGGTATCGTCAAGGCAATCCTGCACGGTATCGAATTTTTTGATATCGACCCACTTTTGGGCACCCATTGCGATCTTGCGGTCGAGTTTCTTGCCGAACCGCTCTTCAATTACGCTAAGGTTCTGGATACCAAACACTTCACAACTCCGCATCACCGCGCTCGTGTTGTGCATCTGGAACACGTCTTCCATTGCGAACATGAGATGGTTCGTACGGAACTTCAAAATCTCAATGAATTTGTTCCGGCGTTCTTCCGTGATCAGGGTTTCGAGATAAGCGAGATAATCAAGGTCGGCCATAGCGCTACTTAATGCTGCGAATTTCATGAATTTTCCCGACTTTTATCGGATATGGCACATAAACCCAAAATAGTCGTCCTCACCGGCGCCGGCATGAGCGCGGAAAGCGGCATTAGCACCTTCCGCGACGCGGGCGGACTCTGGGAAGGGCACGATATCATGGAAGTCGCGAGTCCACAGGGCTGGCAGCGCAACCCCAAACTCGTACTCGATTTCTATAACAAACGGCGGCGGCAACTACACAACGTAAAACCCAATGAAGGTCATCTTCGACTCTCGGCCC
This sequence comes from Flavobacteriaceae bacterium, assembly GCA_027490305.1. GTDB lineage: Bacteria > Bacteroidota > Bacteroidia > Flavobacteriales > Flavobacteriaceae > Flavobacterium. The sequence continues at coordinate 88,573 of JAIXYI010000071.1, read as the reverse complement.
TGGAATCTGACTTCGATGTGCACGTGATTACCCAGAATGTCGACAACCTCCACGAACGTGCCGGCAGCACCAAAATACTCCACCTACATGGAGAATTGTTCAAGGTCCGAAGCACCCGCAACCCCAACCATATCCTCCACTGGGAACACGACCTGAACTGGGGCGATACCGATCCGCAGGGTCATCAACTACGACCGCACATCGTCTGGTTCGGCGAGGAAGTCCCCGCCCTGGCAGCAGCCGTTGACATCACCACACAGGCGGATGCTTTTGTCGTGATTGGTACGTCTATGCAGGTGTACCCGGCTGCTAGTTTGATTGAATACGCGCCGCTGGGCATTCCGCTTTATTATATTGACCCGAAACCGGCGGACATCCCTTTCTTTAAAAATAAAATCGACGTCATCGCAAGGGGCGGATCCGAAGGCGTACGTTTGTTGGAGCGCAAACTCCGTGATACGTTCGGGCTGTAACAAAAAGTGGAAGCGAGAAGTATTGCGTTAGATTTTAGTCGCAGTCTCAGTCACAGCGTCCGTAGTAACCGAAATGGGACTATAACGGTCTTGTCCCGATTCTCGGCCAGCAGCCCAAACTCCCAACTGCTGACTCCCAACTACTGACTACTAACTACTGACTACTAACTACTGCCTACCGCCAACTTTTCCTATCTTTGCGCCTTCCAACAACAACACAACATGCTCAACGAACTCAACGCCATTTCGCCCATCGACGGCCGTTACCGCAATAAGACTGCCGCACTTTCCCCGTATTTTTCGGAAGAGGCGCTGATCCGCTACCGCGTGCTGGTCGAAATCGAATACTTCATCGCGCTTTGTAACCTGCCGCTTCCGCAACTGGCGGGCGTCGACAAAGCCGTGTTCCCGAAACTACGTGCGATCTACGAGACGTTCTCAACCGAAGATGCCCTGTGGATCAAACAAACCGAGAAGACGACGAACCACGACGTGAAGGCGGTGGAATATTTCATAAAAGATCGCTTCGATGGACTCGGACTGTCGGCGTTCAAAGAGTTCATCCATTTCGGATTGACGTCACAGGACATCAACAATACCGCCATTCCGCTGTCGACCAAACAGGCCTTCGAAGACGTCTATCTCAAGTCATTGGTGGCCGTAGTGGCGAAACTGAAGTCGCTAAGCGTGGAATGGGCGGATGTGGCCATGCTCGCCCGTACGCACGGCCAACCCGCGTCGCCCACCCGACTAGGCAAGGAAATCGGCGTGTTTGTCGAACGCCTCGAAGAACAGATGCGTTTGCTTTTCAACGTGCCGTTCGCGGCGAAATTTGGGGGCGCGACGGGAAATTACAATGCCCACCACGTCGCCTATCCGACAGTTGACTGGCGCAAATTCGGCAACGATTTTGTAGAGGGAACGTTAGGATTACACCACTCCTTCCCTACCACGCAAATCGAGCATTACGACCATTTCGCTGCGTTTTTCGATGCATTGAAACGAATCAACACCATTCTCATCGACCTCGACCGCGACATCTGGACGTATGTGTCGATGGACTACTTCAAACAGAAAATCAAGGCAGGTGAGATTGGATCTTCCGCCATGCCGCATAAAGTCAACCCTATCGACTTCGAAAATTCGGAAGGCAATTTAGGCATCGCCAACGCCCTTTTCGAGCACTTGTCGTCGAAGCTGCCGATTTCACGCCTGCAGCGCGACCTGACCGACAGCACCGTACTTCGAAACATTGGCGTACCGTTCGGCCATACGCTGATTGCATTCGAAGCGACGCTGAAAGGACTCGACAAGCTGCTGCTGAACGAAGTGAAATTTGCCGCCGATCTCGAAAACAACTGGGCCGTAGTCGCCGAGGCCATCCAGACGATTTTGCGACGTGAAGCGTATCCGAATCCGTACGAAGCCCTGAAAGGCTTAACACGCACGAACACCCGCATCGACCAAAAAGCCATCCGCGACTTTATCGACACGCTTGACGTATCCGATGAAATAAAATCAGAACTGCGCGCCATTACACCCGGTAACTACCTCGGTATCTGAGGATTCAATCGATAATTCCAAACGGGCGGACAGGGTTTCCGCCCTTTTTTGTGCCGTATGGGAATAAATTCGTATTTTAGGAAGAGTTGAGAGTTCAGGGTTGAGAGTTCAGGGTTCAGGGTTCAGAGTTTAGGGTACTTAGTAGCTCTTGCTTCTCGCCTCTCGCTCCTTTTCTCCATTGTTCATCGTTCATTGTTAATCGTTCATCCCAATTATCAATTATCAATTTCTAATTCTCATTTCCCGATTAACCTATGCTTTCCCCCCTCATATCCGATCTCGGCCTTATCCTCCTCACAGCAGGCGCGGCGGTTTTGCTTTTCCGCAAGATCCGGCAGCCGTTGGTATTGGGGTATTTGATCGCCGGGTTTTTGGCGGGGAACCACTTTGATTTCTTCCCGTCGGTACAGGAAATCCACAGTGTAGAAGTATGGGCGGAGATTGGGATTATCTTCCTGTTGTTCAATCTCGGACTCGAATTTTCTTTCCGGAAACTGATGCACGTTGGGGGCACGGCATCGGTCACGGCCCTCGTACAAATCGTGTGCATGGTAATCGGCGGCTACTTCGCCGGTCGCGCCCTGGGTTGGGAACCGATGGATTGCGTCTTCCTGGGCGTAATGCTGTCGATTTCGTCTACTACCATCATCCTCAAGACCTTCGAGGAACTGGCGCTGAAGGCCCAAAAATTCGTCGGCAATGTCATCGGGGCGCTGATCGTGCAGGATTTGCTGGCCATCCTTATGATGGTCATGCTGTCGACCATTGCCGTCTCCCGTCAGGTAGAAGGCATGGAACTTGTCATGACCGTGCTGAAACTCGTCTTCTTCCTGATCCTTTGGTTTGTAAGCGGGATTTTCTTTATCCCTACCTTACTCAAACGATCGCAGAAACTGTTGAACGACGAAACCACGCTCATCCTCGCCATTGCGCTGTGCCTGATGATGGTGATGCTGGCCGCTGACGTTGGTTTTTCACCCGCCCTTGGGGCCTTTATGATGGGATCCATCATTGCCGAGACCACGCAGGCGGAGCACATCGAGCACCTTATGAAGCCGGTAAAAGATCTCTTCGGCGCCGTATTCTTCGTTTCCGTGGGAATGCTGATTGACCCCACCGCCCTGGTCGAGCACTGGAAGCCGGTGTTGGTGCTGACGCTGGTTGTCATTATCGGACAGTCGTTGAGTGCGGCGGGTGGTGCGCTGCTATCCGGTCGGCCGCTGACGCAATCAGTACAGACCGGCATGAGCCTGTCGCAGATAGGAGAATTTTCGTTTATCATCGCCACAATGGGCGCCAGCTTAAAGGTCACCAGCGCGTTTCTTTATCCCATTATAGTAGCAGTTTCGGCTATCACCACCTTTACAACGCCTTTTATGGTGCGGTATTCCGCTCCTTTTGCCGGTTTCCTCCAGCGCAAATTGCCGCGGAAATGGTTGAGAAGGATCGAACGATATGCCGAGCGCACCCATTCGGGGAAGTCCGCCAGCAATTGGCAAATCGTCATCCGGGCCTACCTCGTGCAGGTGCTGGTACACTCGGTCATCATTATTTCCTTTATTCTGCTGGCTGGACGCTACCTGCTTCCACTTGGCGAAGGCTCGATTACAGGAACTTTGTTGGTAGCCGTCCTGACGTTGCTTTTGATCGCGCCTTTTCTATGGGCACTGTCGATGCGGCGGGTGGCGACCGAACAGGTGAACGTCCTGTTGCAGGAACGACGCTACCGGGGCCCTCTCATCCTTATGATCCTGTTCCGGTTTTTATTGACGTTGTTTTACGTTGGCTTCCTGGTCGATAAGTTCTTCTCAGCACAAACGGCCTTTGTCGTGCTGGGGGCGGCCGTGGTTTTGTATTGGCTCTTCCCTAAAAAACTCAATGCGCGCTACCACCGACTAGAAGAACGTTTTCTCAAGAACCTCAATGCCCGCGAGATCATCCAGGCCAAATGGAAACGCAGCGACCTAACGCCGTGGGATGGGCACATGGAGGTCTTCAAAATCGGGAAAGAGTCGAACCTGGCCGGTTTGCTGCTGCGCGAACTACAACTGCGGGAACAGTTCGGCATCAACATCGTTTTCATCAAACGTGGCCATATCACAATCACGATCCCCAGTCGAAACGAACGTTTGTTTCCGGGTGATGAAATCTGCATCATGGGAAATGACACACAGGTGGAGGCGTTTCGGGACTACCTTGAACACAACGAACATGAGCCCGCACCGGATGAGAAAGAGCACGATATCATTCTGTTGAGCCTGATCGTATTGAACCCCGCCTATATCGGAGTAACGATAAAGGAGTCGGCTTTGCGGGAAAAAACACATGGACTCATCGTCGGACTCGAACGTCGCGGACGTCGCGTACTCAACCCGGAATCAAACGTGGTGTTGGAAGAACACGATATCCTGTGGATCGTAGGCGAGCGCAACTTGCTGGAAGCCTCCGACGTTGCACAAGTGGAACCCGTTGACTAGAAAGTGATTGCGACTGCGACTGCGACCGCGACTGAGACTGCCCACTGAATGGGATCCCTCCTGCGTCGGGATGACATCGTGCGCGTATGCAGCAATCGCATAACGAAAAAACGTCAAACCGAGAACCTACAACTGCCTACTGCGACTGCCCACTGCCCACTCCTGCGACTGAGACTGCGACTGCCCACTCCTGAGACTGAGACTGCGACTGCGACTCACACCTACAAACTATCTCGAATAATTCGGTGCTTCCTTCGTGATCGTAACGTTATGCGGATGGCTCTCAGTAATACCGCTTGAGGTGATGCGCACGAAACGGCCGGTTTCCTGTAAGGTCGGAATATCTTCTGCACCGCAATAGCCCATACCGGCGCGCAGGCCGCCCACAAACTGCTGCATGCTCTCATTGAGTTCCCCTTTATACGGTACACGCCCGACGATACCTTCCGGTACGAGTTTCTTCACATCGTCTTCCACATCCTGGAAATAGCGGTCTTTCGAGCCTTCCTGCATCGCTTCCACAGAGCCCATGCCGCGATACGACTTGAATTTACGTCCTTCGAAGATAATGGTTTCGCCCGGCGACTCTTTTGTTCCCGCCAGCAAAGATCCTAACATTACGCAGTCGGCACCTGCCGCAATTGCTTTTGGGATATCGCCAGTATAACGTACACCTCCGTCGGCAATAACCGGAACGCCACTGCCTTTGATTGCAGCCGCCACTTCAAGAACCGCGGAAAATTGCGGGAAGCCGACTCCGGCTACAACACGTGTGGTACAAATCGAACCCGGACCAATACCGACTTTCACCGCATCGGCGCCATTCTCTACAAGGTAGCGTGCGGCTTCTGGTGTGGCAATATTTCCGACCACAACATCAATAGTAGGGAATTTTGATTTTACTTCCTTCAAGACTGTTACCACGCCCAGGGTGTGTCCGTGTGCCGTATCGATGATGATGGCATCCACACCTGCATTGACAAGCGCTTCGGCCCGTTGCACCGCATCACCGGTTACGCCGATAGCGGCGGCCACGCGAAGACGTCCGTACGAATCTTTGTTGGCAATCGGTTTTTGCGCGAGTTTGGTGATGTCACGGAACGTAATGAGTCCGACGAGTTTGTTCGAAGCATCCACTACCGGCAATTTTTCCACTTTGTTGGATTGCAGGATAACTTCGGCTTCCTGAAGCGAGGTGCCTTCTGCCACGGTAATGAGGTTTTCATGTGTCATCACCTCTATAATAGGCCGGGCATTGTCTTTTTCAAACCGCAAATCCCGGTTGGTGACGATGCCTTTCAGTATTTGATTTTCGTCCACAATCGGGATGCCTCCGATACCGTATTCCCGCATAGCGGCCTTCGCATCGGCCACACGGGCGGTGAGCGGTAAGGTGACGGGATCGATGATCATGCCCGATTCGGCGCGTTTCACTTTTCGGACCTCCATAGCCTGTTGCTCGATAGTCATGTTTTTGTGCAACACCCCGATGCCACCTTCGCGGGCCATCGCAATGGCCATGGCGCTTTCGGTGACCGTGTCCATAGCGGCCGAAACGACCGGTACGTTCAGGGAAATGTTGCGGGAAAAACGCGATTGTATGCTGACTTCGCGGGGGAGAACACTGGAAAAGTTGGGTACCAGCAGGACGTCGTCGTACGTCAATCCCTCGCCGATGATCTTAGAGTTGTGTGCGATCATTGCAATTTAAAGGTTGTAGTTAAATTGCGTGCAAATATAGCGAAAAAAAAACGGGCTTTCAGGAAGTTCCGAGTATAAAAGATTTTACGCTAGTGGAACTCCCCAAAGAGTTTCGTCGCTTCGTTATACGAACTTTCAAAACCCATCGGACTCGTGCCAGTGTCTTCTTTCTGCGTGGTGAAATATGACAGCAGTTTCTCGGTGGGCATGTTGCCGGTGAGTTCGTCTTTCGCCATCGGGCAACCGCCAAACCCCTGGATCGCACCATCGAAACGACGACAACCGGCGTTGTAGGCCGCGTCGATTTTCTCGAACCATCGATCGGGTACGGTATGGAGATGCGCCCCGAATTCAATGTCGGGATATTTTGGGATCAGGTTGGAAAACAGGTAGGTAATGACATCCGGTGTAGAACTTCCGACGGTATCCGACAGCGACAGTATCCGGATACCCATATTAGCCAGGGTCTCGGTCCATTCCGCCACGATGTCGACATTCCACGGATCGCCATACGGGTTACCGAATCCCATCGAAAGATAGGCGACGACTTCCTTCCCTGATCGTTCCGCGATGTTTAGGATTTCCTGTAGGGTCACCAACGATTGTGCGATGGTTTTATGGGTGTTCCGCATCTGGAAATTCTCGGAAATCGAAAAGGGAAAACCCAAATAGGTAATCTCCGGATGTAAGGCCGCCGTTTCGGCCCCTTGTGTATTCGCGATGATGGCGAGCAGTTTGCTTTTGGTAGCGGAAAGATCCAGTGAAGCGAGCACTTCTGCCGTGTCCTGCATCTGCGGGATGGCCTTCGGGGAAACGAAACTCCCGAAATCGAGGGTATCAAACCCCACCCTTAACAGGGATTGCAGGTAATAGACTTTCCGTTCGGTCGGGATGAAGGTACGGATGCCCTGCATCGCATCCCGCGGGCATTCGATAATCTTAATAGGTCTCACCTTCCAAATATACGACTTCCCCTTTTTATCACAAGCACTTGTGATATCTCCTCATATCACGGAAAATCGTGATATTTTAAAATATTACAGAAAACCGTGATATTTCAAAATATCGTGTATATTTGTGATATGAACTACCACAGTATCCTCACCGGCGACGTCATCCACTCCCGCCAGAAAGGCCCTGAAACCTGGCTGGAAGCCCTGCGTGAACTATTGTCACGAAAAGGGAAAGACGCCCTTCAATGGGACATCTACCGAGGCGATGAATTTCAGGTGGAGATTGCCGACCCGGCTGATGCCTTGTCCGCTGCGATTGAAATACGTGCGTTGCTTCGCACCATGGGTCTTGACGCCCGTATCAGCATCGGCATCGGCGAGAAAACCTATTCCGGCGATAAAATCAGCCAAAGCAATGGCAGCGCATTTGTGCGTTCGGGCGAACTGTTCGAGCGGTTGAAACAGCAAAAGATGACCCTCGGCATCAACTCGGGCATCCCGGCTTTCGACGAACCCCTCAACCTCATGCTGCGACTCGCGACGCCCATCATTGCATCCTGGCTGCCACCCCAGGCGACCTATGCCCTCGCCGCTTTGCAATACCCCGATCTTTCGCAGGAAGAACTCGGACAACGCCTTGACATCAACCAAGCCGCCGTCAGCGGACGCCGCAAACGTTCCCAATTTGAACTGCTCAGGGAACTTGACGCCTACTACCGCAGCCACCTTAAACACTACATGCCATGATCCTTTTCGTAAAACTGTTCCTCGCCCATTTGCTGGGTGACTTCCTCTTACAGCCCAATTCATGGGTGCGCAACAAAGAAGAAAAGAAGCTTCGGAGTCCGTATCTCTACCTCCACACCCTTTTACATGGCGTACTCGCGTTTGCCGTGGCGGGCAAGGAAGGTTTTTTGGTATATGCGATTGTGTTGGCCGTGGTGCACGGAGGGATTGATGCCGCTAAGTTGGTTCTGCAGCGTGACGCTACCAAAAGGCAATGGTTCATCATCGACCAACTGCTGCACATCGCCTCGATCTGCCTGATTGTGATGTGGAACGAACCCACCGACCTCGACTGGCAACTCGACGACTCGTTCCTAATCCTGATGACCGGGGCCATTTTACTGACCAAACCAACGTCGTTGTTAATTAAAGTCATCATTTCCGGCTGGACACCCGACGATAAACCGGGGGATGGCTCGTTGTCGAATGCCGGAAACTATATTGGGATACTGGAAAGGTTGTTCGTTTTCGGCTTTATCCTAACCGGCCACTTTGAAGCCATCGGATTCCTGTTGGGGGCAAAATCCATTTTTCGCTTCGGCGACCTTACCCGCGCCAACGATCGGAAGTTGACCGAATATGTGTTGATCGGAACCCTACTGAGTTTCGGGATCGCCATTCTCGCCGGACTCGCCGTGCAGTACCTCGCTATGGAAGCTGCCGTAGGACTTCTCGGTTGATCGAGGCCACTAACGCCGGACCTTCATAGATAAATCCCGTGTAAAGTTGCACCAACGCCGCGCCTGCCTGCAATTTCTCGATGGCATCGGCCGCGCTATGGATACCTCCTACGCCGATGATCGGAAACGCGTTCCCACTCTTTTCTGATAGAAACCGTATTACCTCGGTGGCACGCTCCCGAAGGGGTTGGCCCGATAAGCCGCCTGTTTCAACGCGGTTAGCCGACTGGAGTCCGTCGCGTGAAATGGTGGTATTGGTCGCAATCACTCCGTCGATTTGGGTCACGCGGACAATGTCGATGATATCCAGCAACTGCTCATCGGTCAGATCCGGGGCGATTTTCAATAAGATGGGCTTGCGCGACGAACGGGCATTGTTCTTTTCCTGCAACGCCGCCAATAAAGCCGTCAAAGGTTCTTTCTCTTGCAATGCACGAAGGTTCGGTGTATTGGGCGAGCTGACGTTCACCACGAAATAGTCAACGTAATCGACCAGCGCGTCAAAACAATAACGATAATCGGAAACCGCTTCTTCGTTTGGGGTTACCTTATTCTTGCCGATATTTCCGCCAATCAAAACGCCTTTGTTTTTGCGAAGACGGACGACAGCCGCCTCCACCCCACCATTATTGAAACCCATCCGGTTGATGAGTCCGCCGTCATCCGGCAAACGGAACAACCGCGGTTTTGGATTGCCGTCCTGTGGTTTGGGGGTAAGTGTTCCGATTTCGATGAAGCCAAACCCAAAATGCGATAATTCCTGAAAACACTTCGCATCCTTATCAAAACCCGCGGCCAAACCCACGGGATTGGGGAACGTGAGTCCGAACACCTGCCGTTCCAGTCGCTTGTCATTTACTTTGTATAGCATCCGGAACAAGGCCGGCATGCCGGGAATACGGCACATAAAACGAATCAGCGAGAAGGTGAAATAATGGATTTTTTCCGGGTCAAACCAGAAGAAGACCGGCCGAAGCAGTAGTTTGTACATGGTGTTGTGTTGTGCTGCAAAAATAGTGCTTTGGAAGCAAAAACGACGACTGGGTCGGCGACATAATCCGGGATACGCGTCGGCGTTTGGACAGAATACCGTATTTTTGGCCCCAAATTATTGGCATGGCTTTACTGGAAGAATTCGAACAGCAGGGAAATTGGTTGTTCAGGCGTCGCGGGCAATTCCCGATGCTGTTTCTGTTGATCGGGCTCGGACTTTACCTCTACGACCTCGCGTATGACGTTCCTTTTTTTCTCGGAGCGGAAGCGGCACGCCCCTACTTCTGGGGATGCGTCGTGATTAGCCTGTTGGGACTCTTCGTTCGGATTTACACCGTCGGGCACACACCCGTACGCACCTCCGGACGTAACCGCGAAGAACAGATTGCCGACACCCTGAATACATCCGGTATTTACGCCACCGTGCGGCACCCACTTTACCTGGGAAACTTCCTGATTTGGCTTGGGCCCGCCTTACTCACCGCTCATTTCTGGTTTGTTGCTTCGTTTTGCCTGTTTTACTGGTTGTATTATGAACGGATCATGTTTACGGAAGAACAGTTCCTTCGTGCGAAGTTTGGCACTACCTTCACCGACTGGGCCGCTAAAACGCCTGCTTTCATACCCGCCCTGTCACAGTTCCGTCCGAATACCGTATTGTTCAGTTGGAAGAAAGTGTTCATCAACGAAAAGAACGGATTGGCGTCTATCTTCGTCGTCTTCCTCATCTTTGACCTTACCGGACAGGCCATTACCGATGTGTGGGCGCCCAACATTCCGCTGATCGCTTTCACGTTGCTTTCCTTATTGCTGCTGGCCGTATTGAAAGTCGTAAAGATGACCACGACCTATTTCCTTATTGAAGAGCGATAGCATTTTCCCACATCGACGACTTTAGTATCTTTACGGAAACAACTTCCGTACATGACACGTCTCTTTTTACCGTTCCTGTTTTTTGGCGCCGTTTCGGTGTCGTTCGCCCAAACCTATAAAAATCCGAAAGCACCCGTCGACGATCGCGTAAACGACCTGTTATCGCGAATGACGCTTGAAGAAAAAATCGACTACATCGGCGGCCAGGACGATTTTTATATACGCGGTATCGAGCGACTCGGCCTGCCTAAAATCAAGATGAGCGACGGTCCGGTCGGGGTGCGCAACTACGGTCCTACAACAGCCTACCCGGCTTCCATCCTGACTGCGGCGACGTGGGATACTGAACTATCGCGACGTTTGGGAGAGGCCCTCGGCAAAGACGCCCGCCAACGGGGTGTACACATCCTCTTAGGACCCGGCGTGAACCTGTATCGGGCGCCGATGAACGGGCGTAATTTTGAATACCTCGGAGAAGACCCGTTTTTAGCCGGGAAAATAGCCGCCGCCTACATCCGGGGCGTACAAAGCCAGAAAGTGGTGGCGACGGTGAAGCACTTTGCCGCCAACAACCAGGAGTGGGATCGGAATAATGTGAGTTCCGATATCGACGAGCGGACGCTGCATGAACTCTATCTCCCGGCATTCCGCATGGCCGTGCAGGAAGGCGAAGTCGGCGCTGTTATGGATAGTTACAACCTGATCAACGGCATCCATGCCACCCAAAACGACTACCTGAACAACCAGGTGTTGAAGACGATGTGGGGCTTTGACGGGATTGTGATGTCGGATTGGGTTGCGACGTATGACGGTCTAGCGGCCGCAAAAGGCGGACTCGATCTCGAGATGCCTTCCGGTGCGTTCATGAACCGACAAAACCTTTTACCGGCCCTAAAAGATGGCCGTTTGTCTGAAGAAGTACTGAACGATAAAGTACGCCGCATACTCCGCATAATATTCCGATTCGGTTTTTATGATACGCTCTATAAAGAGACACCCAATAGGAAAGAACTGCCCGAAAGCGCAGAGGTGGCGCTTGATTTGGCCCGCAATGGCATTGTGTTGCTGAAGAACGAAGGCAACATCCTTCCGCTGTCAAAATCCATTCGCACCGTAGCGGTCATCGGGCCCAATGGCAACCGATATGTGGCCGGTGGCGGAAGTTCGTTCACCCGCCCGTTCGCATCTACTACCCTTTTTGAAGGCATCCAGAAAGCACTGCCGAATGCCCGCGTGGAATATATCGCAGCGGCCATGCCCCGCCCGGAAGATTTCACCGCGACGTCTCCTTTCTATACTGCAAAGGGTTCAAAAGAAAAAGGATTAAAAGCCTCCTATTTCAATACAACCGACCTTTCGGGCCCGGTGGTGGCTACCAAAACCGACACCAACATCAGCCACGACTGGGCGGATGTTCCGGGTGTGAAAGGACTTGGTCCTGATCATTTCTCGATTCGATTTACCGGCGTATTGCGTCCTGCTAAATCAGCGACCTACACGCTGGCAGTACGAGGTGACGACGGCTTCCGTCTCTTCATCGACGGTAAAAATGTCATCGATTTGTGGGGCGATCATGCCGCGATGTTGCGCACCGTGAAAATGCCGCTTGAGGCTGGTAAGGAGTATGACATCCGCCTTGAATATTATGAAAATGGCGGGGATGCGGTGATTGCATTTGCCGCCTACGAAGAAGTGATCGATTATAAAGGAGCGGAGGAAATGGCCGCCCGTGCCGACGCCGTCATCCTGGCGTTGGGATTCGATGCGTCTTCAGAAGGAGAAGGGTTCGACCGAACGTTTGAACTGCCTCAGGAACAAGAACAACTGGCCCGCATCGTCGCTCAGGTAAACCCGAATACGGTGGTCGTGCTTAATGCCGGAGGAAATGTCGACATGCGTTCGTGGTTGCCACGTGTCAAGGGACTGGTCCACGCCTGGTATCCGGGAGAGAAAGGCGGCCGGGCGCTGGCTGAAATTCTGTTTGGCGACGTAAACCCTAGCGGAAAATTGCCGGTTAGTTTTGAAAAACGATGGGAAGACAACCCGGTAAACGCGTTTTACTATGACCCTGACGGAAACAAGAAAGTATCCTATGGCGAACGCCTTGCCGTAGGGTATCGCTACTTTGACACTGCCAAAGTCAAGCCGCAATTCCCGTTCGGATACGGGTTGTCGTATACCCGTTTCGAATACTCCAACCTAAGGGTGACCGGCGATGCGGAACAAGGATTTGAGGTAACCTTTACGATTAAGAATGTTGGCGGACGTGACGGTGCCGAGTCGGCCCAGGTATATGTGCACCAGGATAAATCTACCATCGACCGTCCGGATAAAGAACTGAAAGGCTTTACCAAAGTCTTCCTGGCCAAAGGAGAAAGCAAAACCGTTACCGTATTCCTTCGCGCGGATGCCTTTTCCTATTACCGAACCGACCTGCATCGTTTCAGCTTTGATAAGGGCAACTTTGAGATTCGCGTTGGGGCATCTTCAGAAGACATCCGTCTGAAAGCACCTGTGACATTATAAATAGAGAGGCGTGTCAGTACTCTTCCAGACAGAACGCTTGCTCCTACGGGAATTTACCCCGGACGATGCCGAGGCATTGTTCGAACTGAACGCCGATCCGGAGGTGATTCGCTACACCGGTGATCCACCTTTCGAGTCGATAGACGCCGCACGTGCATTCCTCGAACAATATGATGCCTATCGCCTGACCGGAATGGGCCGCTGGATGGTGACGCGCTTGTCAGACGGCGTGGTTTTGGGTTGGTGTGGACTCAAATCCGAACACAACGAGGTTGATTTGGGCTATCGGCTGCACCGCCGTTTCTGGGGACAGGGATATGCCACGGAAGCTGCCATGGCGTGCCTGGAACACGGATTTCACCGCCTTAAACTGGAGAGCATCATCGGTCGCGTGGTAGCGGAAAATACCGCTTCCCGTAGTGTGCTGCTGAAATGCGGGATGGTTTTTGAGAAGGAAGTCGACTGCTTCCAGCATCCGGCCGTTCAATTTCGCATTCGAAAGCCGGATTTCCATCCAACCAAAACGTACTCCTTCGTACCTTCGCAAAAACAATAACATCATGCAACACCTTATCGATCGCTTCGTCAGTTATGTGACGATCGACACCGAATCGGACGCAAACTCCAAAACCGTACCGAGTACAGAAAAACAATTGGTACTCGCCGAATTGCTCGAAAAAGAACTCATCCAAATAGGCCTGACCGATGTAACCCGTGACGAAAACGGCTACGTCATGGGCACCCTTCCGTCAAACGTATCGCACGACGCTCCTGTGATAGGCTTTGTATCCCATTATGATACCTCGCCCGACTTTACGGGTGCTAACGTCAAGCCACAGATCGTGCCCGATTACGACGGCGGTGATATCGTATTGAATAAAGACCTCGACATCGTCCTTTCCCCTTCCTACTTCAAGGATTTGTTGCTTTACCGCGGGCAAACCCTCATCACGACCGATGGAACGACGCTACTCGGGGCCGACGACAAAGCCGGGTTGACTGAAATCGTGTCTGCGATGGAATACCTGATACAGCATCCTGAAATACCACACGGTACCATCCGCGTTGGCTTTACACCTGACGAAGAAATCGGTCGCGGGGCCGATCTTTTCGACGTCGCGAAGTTCGGTGCCGAATGGGCGTATACCATGGACGGAAGCCAGGTTGGTGAACTCGAATACGAGAACTTCAACGCCGCCGGCGTAAAGGTCGTCTTCCACGGAAAAAGCGTCCACCCGGGTTATGCAAAAGGAAAGATGATTAATTCGATGCTGATTGCCAACGATTTCATTTCGCAACTTCCGAAAAAAGAAGTGCCCCAGGAAACCAAAGGATATGATGGCTTTTTCCACGTTACGGGCTTGACGGGCAGTATTGAGGAAACCAAAGTGGAATTGATTATCCGTGATCACGATATGAAACTGTTCAAAGAGCGGAAAAAGTTCGTGCGGAAGATCGTATCGAAGATCAACAAGAAATTCGCCAAGCAATTCGGAGGCGACATCGCCACGTTGGAAATGACCGACCAATACTACAACATGCGTGAGAAGGTCGAACCGGTGAAGTATATTGTGGACGTCGCCGAGAAAGCCATGCGTGACCTCGGAATCGAACCACTCATCAAGCCCATCCGCGGTGGTACCGACGGTTGCCGTTTGAGTTATATGGGATTGCCCTGCCCGAATATCTTCGCGGGCGGACACAACTTTCACGGTAAGTATGAATATGTACCAGTCGAAAGCATGCAAAAAGCGGTGGATGTCATCGTGCGGATTGCCGAGTTGACAGCGGATCCGTCCTACATGAAGAAAGTCGTCCGAAAAGCCAAGAAAAAATGACCGAGGAGCGGCACGTTTGGGATAAGGTAGGGCGATGGGATACCGAATTGGGAATCCTGGCCGATATCATTGCCAAAACGCCATTGACGCAAACGGTCAAGTGGGGCGCGCCCGTCTACACCTACAAGAACCGTAATGTCGTGGGCCTCGGGGGCTTCAAGCACTTCTTCGCGGTATGGTTTTTCAATGGTGTGTTCCTGCGGGATGAGTCCAACGTATTGGTCAATGCCAACGAAGGCGTTACGAAATCGCTGCGGCAGTGGCGGTTTACGGATGCGAACCAAATCGACGAAAAGAAACTGCTCGCCTACATCGAAGAAGCGATCGCGGTTGAAGAACAGGGCAAGGTACTCAAACCCGAACCAAAGTCGTTTCCGGTGCCTGATGCGCTGGCAGCGGAATTCGAGAAAGACGCTACCTTCAAAACGGCCTTCGATGCCCTAACCCGGGGCAAGCAAAACGACTATCTCGAGTATATCGGCGATGCCAAACAAGAAAAAACGCAGATCGCCCGCCTAGAAAAAATCAAACCGATGGTATTACAGGGTATTGGGTTGAACGATCGGTATAAGAAGTAGTAGAAAGTAGTTAGTAGTCAGTAGTTAGTGGTTGATGGTTGGTGGTTGGTGGACAGTGTGTAAAACCGGGCTACTTAAATTTCTACTCCTGATTTAGATGAAATAAAAAAAGAGAGACGGGCATGTCTCTCTTTTCTATTTTCAGATAGCTCCCAAAGTGTTCCCCAGCTCAGGCGCTCAGGGACTAAGGGACTCAGCCCCTCTCCCTACTTCTTCTCGTTGAGCTTCGCGCTCATCTCCATCGAAATCGCGGAGCGCTCCATCTTGATTTTTCCTGCCATCGTTTCAATCACGACTGTGGTATCAGCCATTTCGGCGATTTTACCGTGAATACCGCTTTTCGTAATGATGCGATCGCCTACTTTCAGGCTGCTTTCAAATGCTTTTTCTTTCTTCATCCGTTGCTGTTGGGGCCGTATCATAAAGAAGTAAAATACGACGACCATGGCAACGATGGGCAATAATGATTCCATTTCGTTTGGTTTTGGATGTTAGTTTTTGGGTGCCTCGCCGTTCAGGTCGGCAATGTGGCCCGTGATGTAAATGGTTTCGTCACCCTTGTCGATGTTCGCGAGCAGGGTTACGCTTTTGCGGATATCGCCCCGCTTGCCTTTTGAGTTAAAGGAAACCTTGATTTTCCCTTTCTGTCCTGGCGCGATTTTTTCTCCTTTCGGAAACTCCGGCACCGTGCAACCGCACGAACCTTTCGCATCCCGGATGATCAGGTCAGAGCCGCCTGTGTTGGTGAAGGTGAATTCGTGTACACTAATGGAGTTCGGTGCAATCTCCCCAAAGTTGTACTCTTTTTCGTCAAACGTGATGGCGGCCGAATTGTCTTTCTTTTCATTTTTACAGGCCGTCGTAAGCACAAAAGCGGCCAACATACCCAATACGATTTTTTTCATGATGATGTCAATTTAGAGAAGTCCGCGACCCGTTTTGTTCAAACGGTTCGACTCCATGAATTCTTTTACCAGATTATCTAGGACTCCGTTGATAAAGATGGAACTCTTGGGTGTCGAATACTCTTTTGCAATCTCTACGTATTCGTTTATGGTCACCTTTAGGGGAATCGACGGAAACTTTAGGAACTCGCAAATGCCCATTTTCAGGATGATTGTATCCACTTCTGCAATACGGTCGGTATCCCAGTTCGGTGTTTTGTCGAGGTATTCTTTGGCCAACTCGGTTTCATTAAGTACGGTGCGTCGGAACAAATCGCGGATGAATTCCCGATCATCCTCGTCTTTGAACAACGGATCCACCCGAAATGGCACGCCTTCCTTCATACTCCGTAACTGCTTGACCACATTGGTATTGACCACCGGAATATCGTCGCTCCATGTCAGTTTATGGTCTTCCAGATAATCGTACAGTTTATCATTCGGCGCGATTACCTCTTCGTACAGGTCTACGATGAACGATCGGTCCTCTGCAAACGAAGACTTCTTCCGTTCCATATAGTCGGTATACAAAGTGCTCTGCTTGATTTCCTTGAGTAACAACAGGATGTAGTCGTCGTTCAGTTTCCAATTGTTGATTTTCCGCTCTTCGAGTGCCGCGGTGAGCGAGGTGCTTTCCTCCAATGCGCGAAGTACCTTGTTCTCAACGAACTTCCGGTTTGGATTGCGTTCCTCCGCTGTCGCAAGGTGTTTACGACTGGAAAGCTCAAGGAAATCAGCCTCCGCACGTCGTATTTCGACCAATGCTGACAAAAGCATCAGGTAGAGGTCTTGCACGATGTCGACGCTGTTTCGGAGAAAACGCTCCTGCGCATCGAGATCATCGGATTCGTTTTGATGCATCGCGTAAATGGATTGCATCACTTTTACGCGGATATGTCGCCTGTTTAACACCTGAAGAACTTTAAAAAATAAGGCGGATGCATTGATACATCCGCCCGCAAAAATAAGAATATTATCGTATGCTTACGACGCGCCTTGTTCCTTTTTTCGGTCGTCGATGCGTTTCTGTGCAATTGACATGGCCGCTTGCTGGGTCGTTATACTGGTTGCATCCGCAAGGGCGAAGATCTCGAGTGTGGTGTTGTAGATATTTTCCGTACGACGCAGGGCTTCTCCTTCTGCATATTTCACGATCTCACCATATACATTGATGATGCCGCCTGCGTTGATTAGGAAGTCAGGCGCATACGCGATGCCTCTCTCACGAAGGATTTTACCGTGAACCGACTCATTGGCGAGCTGGTTATTGGCGGCACCTGCCACCACCTGGGCTTTGATGCGGTATACGGTGTCATCGTTGATCGTGGCTCCGAGTGCGCATGGTGCATAGATGTCGACGTCGGCGTCATATACATCGTCCGTAAAGATGGTGGCGTTGTATTTTTTAGCGACTTCCTCGAGACGGCTCTGGCTGATGTCAGCAATCAAAACACGGGCTCCGTCATTTGTCAGGTGCTTCACAAGGGTCTCGCCTACGTGTCCGATGCCCTGGACGAGAACCGTACGGCCGTCAAGATTATCCGATCCCAAACGGTATTTGGCAGCGGCTTTCATTCCCATATAAACACCGTAAGCTGTTACCGGCGAAGGATTTCCGGAACCGCCTTTGCTTTGCGAAACTCCGGTTACGAAAGGCGTCACTTCACGGATCAGGTCCATGTCTTGTGTTGTCGTACCCACGTCTTCCGCTGTAATGTATTTCCCGCTGAGCGAGTGTACGAACTGACCGAAACGGGTCATCATCTCCGGTGTTTTGTCCACCTTGGCATCGCCCATGATCACGGCTTTACCTCCACCGAGGTTGAGTCCGGTAATGGCCGACTTATAGGTCATCCCGCGGGACAGTCGCAATACATCGTTCAATGCCTCCCATTCGTTGGCATAGTTCCACATACGCGTACCACCCAGGGCAGGGCCGAGCACGGTGTTATGGACACCTATTATTGCTTTCAAACCCGTATCTTTGTCGTGACAAAAAACGATTTGCTCGTGGTTGTCGAAAGACATCTGACCGAATACGGGATCCATTTTCTTTACGTCGCCTGGGGTAAGCACTTCTGTAATCATATCAGCAAATAATTTTGATACATTGTCAAAAAAGACGGTACAAATGTAGGGTTTAAATCAAAACTTCGCCTTTAAAAACGGTTTTTTTGGCAATGCACTAACATAAACGACCGTTGGGGGATAAAAAGGAAATTTTACTTTTTTTAACTTTTTAACACTTTATTGTTAAAAATTACGGTAGTTACCACCGCATCATGAGAGAACTTCAGTATTTAAACAAATATTTCTTCAAGTATAAATATCACTTTTTGGTCGGAATCGTCACTACGATTGTCGCCCAGATATTTTACTCACTCACCCCGCGTTTCGTGCGGGAATCATTCAAGGTCGTGGAAGAGTATGTTGCCCAGTCGAAACGGTCGGGCCATGCACTCGATTTGCCGATACTCAAGTCGCATCTGGCTGACAACATTCTATTGATTTTTGGAACGGCGTTAATAGCCGGTATCCTGACCTTCCTCATGCGACAAACCCTTATCGTGATGTCGCGCCACATCGAATTCGATTTAAAAAACGAAGTGTTTGGTCAGTATGAGCGACTCGACCAGGATTTCTACAAACGAAACCGCACCGGCGACCTCATGAACCGCATCAGCGAGGATGTAGGTAAAGTGCGGATGTATGTCGGTCCAGCCGTGATGTATACCATCAACACCCTCGTGCGGTTTGTGGTCGTTATTGCGTTTATGTGCAGCGTATCGCCCGAACTGACCCTCTGGACGGTGCTTCCCCTTCCCCTACTGTCGTATGTGATTTTCCGACTCAGCACGAGCATCAATCGGAAGAGTACCGCCTTCCAGCAGAACCTTTCCAAGCTTTCTACCTTTTCACAGGAACTCTTTTCTGGGATTCGCGTCGTAAAAGCATACTCGCTGGAGCAAAAGCAGGCAGAAAACGTTTCCGAGTTATCGGAAGAAAGCCGCGCCCGCAGCATGGACCTCGCGCAGGCCAATGCACTCTTCGGTCCGTTGATGATTGCCCTCATTGGTGTCAGTAACCTCGTCGTTATTTACTATGGCTCTGTCATGTATCTAGACGGACGCATCACCCACTTGGGCACCATCGCCGAGTTCATCCTCTATGTCAATATGCTCACCTGGCCGGTAGCGTCGTTGGGTTGGGTAACCTCGATGGTGCAGGAAGCAGCGGCGTCGCAAAAGCGGATCAATGAGTTTTTACTCATCAACCCAGACATCCAGAATAAAGCAAGCGGACATGACGCCATTGCCGGTGAAATCCGTTTTGAGAATGTGAGTTTTACGTATGCCGACACGGGTATCAAGGCACTGGAAAACGTCTCGTTCAGTGTCCGAAAGGGTGAAACCCTGGCGATATTGGGTCGCACCGGCTCCGGGAAATCTACCTTACTATCACTGATCGGACGGTTGTATGACAGCACCGAAGGCCATATCCTCATTGACGGAAAGCCCATCGGCGAAGTCAATCTGTTCGACTTACGCCACAGCATCGGGTTTGTACCACAGGACGCGTTCCTGTTCTCTGACACTATTGAGAACAACATCCGTTTTGGCCGGGAAGACGCCACCGAAGAAGAAGTGCATGAGGCCGCGCGGATGGCCGTCGTACACGACAACATCATCGGCTTTGCCCAGCAATACCAGACGCTGCTCGGCGAGAGGGGTATTACCCTATCGGGCGGACAAAAGCAACGGGTGTCGATCGCGCGGGCCTTTATCAAAGATCCCAAAATCCTCCTGCTTGATGATGCGCTTTCGGCCGTCGATACCGAAACAGAAGAACGCATCCTGCACCACCTCGCCGACTTCCGCAAGCACCGCACGACGCTTATCGTGAGCCACCGCGTTTCATCGGCCAAAGACGCCGATCGCATCCTGATTCTCGACCAGGGACGTATCGAGCAGCAAGGCACTCATACAGCGCTGTTAAGCGAAGAAGGCTATTATCGCGAGTTGTACCTGAAGCAGCTTTCCGAAAAAGAAATCGTGTAAAATCTTGGTCGTTTGCGATTTTTTTTCCATTTTTGGAACACTACAGTAACCACCAAACGATTAGCATACATGAGAGAAAACGACATGCTGGAAAAGGAAGAGATCTTTTCAAAAGTATTGCGGGCAGGACGGCGCACCTACTTTTTTGACGTTCGTGCCACCCGGGCAGAAGACTACTATCTCACGATTACCGAAAGTAAAAAGTTTACCGAGGAAGACGGTTCCTTCCACTTCAAAAAACACAAGATTTACCTCTACAAGGAAGACTTCGCTGCATTCCGTGACATCCTAGATGAGATGACGTCGTATGTACTCGACAGCAAAGGCGAAGAAGTGATTTCGGAACGACACCAAAAAGACTTCAAGCGCGAGTATGGTGAAGACGAAACCGATGCGGCTCCGCTAGACAAAAGTTTCACCGATATCAGTTTTGACGATATTTGATCTTATCCCGGCACCTGCCGGGTTTTTTTATGCAATACGAAGGCCGTTCGCTATCGGCTGGCCGGGTTGCAACAGGGTAACACCATCGGGGGCCACCGCACCCAACACGAGGCACTCACTTACGAACGGGCCAATTTGTTTGGGAGGGAAATTGAGTACGGCCACCACCTGTTTTCCTACCAACGCTTCAGGCGTGTAAAACGTGGTGATCTGCGCCGATGTCTTCCGAATGCCAAACGGCCCGAAATCGATGCGGAGTTTAAGGGCGGGCTTCCGCGCTTCCGGAAACGGCTGGGCATCCAAGACGGTGCCTACCCGCATTTCGATTTTCTCAAAGTCATGCCAGTCAATGGTTGCCATACCGTTCAGTTTGGGACGTAAAGGTTAGTCTAACGTAAAACTAACATAAACCGTCGATAGTTTCGATACCCAAAAGCGCCTTGCTGTCATTTCATAACCTTTAAATTTACGTCAACTTCTATCGTAACGTCATTTTTTTCGTACTTTGGTAAAAAACTCGACATGACCTTTTACCACATCAGTGCCGAATGCTATCCCGTAGCGAAAGTGGGCGGACTGGCAGACGTTGTGGGCGCCCTGCCGAAATACCAAAAGAAACTCGGACACGACGCCCGGGTCGTCATGCCCGCTTACGACAATAAGTTCACAAGAGAGAACGAATTCCTGTCTGTACACAAGGGGAAAGTACGGCTCGGCTGGTTTGTATTTAGCTATGAGGTGTTGAGGGAAGCGACGGATAAACTGGGTTTCGGACTCTATGTCATCGCGATTCCGGAGTTGTTCGACCGCCCGAATGTCTATTCTTATGAAGACGACACTGAACGGTTTACCGCCTTCCAGATTGCCTTCTTGAACTGGTTGGTCGAAAGCGGGCAGCGTCCGGACCTGCTGCACTGCCATGACCATCATACGGGTTTGATCCCGTTTATGGTGCAGCACTGCTATAATTACCATGAGCTCCAACGTACGCCACTGGTCGTGACGATCCATAATGGACAATACCAGGGATGGTTTGGGTTCGATAAGTTGCATTATATTCCGGATTTCGATCGCTCGCGCACCGGTTTCCTTGAATGGGGTGGCATGATCAATCCGCTGGCCGCTGCCATCAAATGTGCGTGGAAAGTCACCACCGTGTCGCCTAGCTATCTGGACGAAATTGCCAGTTCGGCCAACGGACTTGAGAATCTATTGCGCTGGGAACGACCGAAATCAGTGGGACTTTTGAACGGCATCGACACCGAAGTGTGGAATCCGGCGACCGACCCTATGCTGGCGGCTCACTATGATATAGCGAGTGCGGCAGAAGGGAAGAAAGCCAATAAAGAACACCTTTGCGCCCAATTCGGGCTTGACCCTGCAAGGCCCCTTTTCGTCTTTATCGGACGGTTGGTGCACGAAAAAGGCGCGGATTTGTTGCCCACGGCCTTTGGTCATTCGCTTACGCACTACCAGGACGACATTAGTGTGTTGGTCCTCGGTTCGGGTGATCCGTCCGTCGAACAACAACTCGAAACGCTGAAGGCGTATTTTCCGTCCAGTTACAATGCCTATATCGGTTACAATGAAACCTTGTCGCATCTGATGTATGCCGGTGCCGACTTCCTCCTGATGCCCTCGCGGGTTGAACCGTGTGGCCTCAACCAAATGTATGCGCTGCGATATGGTACGGTTCCGATCGTACGGCGAACAGGCGGACTCAAAGACACCGTCATCGACTTCGGCGACGGGGGATTTGGCATTTGCCACGACCAGGCCAGCGTTTTTGATATCAATTACTCAATCGACCGCGCGATGGGCTTATATGCCGACGAAGCGCGATTTGCGTCGATCCGCGATTATATTATGGGCATCGACCATTCCTGGGATGCCGTGGCCGATGATTATATACGACTATACCAATCTTTACAATAAACCATGAGCAAAAGCACACTAGCCATTATTCTCGGCGGCGGACAAGGATCGCGTCTGGCGCCCCTGACGGAAAGTCGTTCGAAACCCGCCGTACCGATTGCGGGTAAATACCGACTGGTCGACATCCCGATTTCGAATTGTATCAATTCGGATATCAAGCGGATGTTCGTCCTGACGCAGTTCAACTCCGCGTCCCTCAACCAGCACATCAAAAACACCTATCACTTCAGTCATTTCAGTACGGCCTTCGTCGATATCCTGGCGGCGGAGCAGACGGTTGAAAACCCCGGCTGGTTCCAGGGGACGGCAGATGCGGTGCGGCAGTGCATGACCCATTTCCTGAACCACGAGTTCGACTACGCGTTGATCCTGTCGGGTGACCAGTTGTATCAGATGAACTTCAACGATATGATCGCCGCCCACGTTGCCAGTGGGGCCGACATTTCGATTGCCACCTTACCGGTAACGGCCAAGGAAGCACCCGAATTCGGTATTTTGAAGACCGACGGACAGAATTTCATCACCTCATTCGTTGAGAAACCGCATGCCGATTTGTTGCCGCATTGGACGTCGGAAACCAGCGACGAAATGAAAGCGGAAAACCGTCATTTCCTGGCGTCGATGGGTATCTATATTTTCAACCGCGATTTGCTGGTGGAATTGATGTCGGACCCAGACACCAAGGATTTTGGAAAGGAGATCATTCCGCAGGCCATCGGCAACCGACGCGTGCTTAGCTTTCCGTATGAAGGCTACTGGACCGACATCGGGAACATCGATTCGTTCTTCGAGGCGAACCTGGGGCTTACGGACGACATTCCGAAGTTCAACCTGTTTGACAATTCGAGTAAGATCTATACCCGTGCCCGCGTGCTGCCGCCGTCGAAAGTTGGTGGAAAAACCTCTTTGGAACGCACGGTTTTGGCAGAAGGATGTATCATCAACGGCGCACATATCGAGCACTCGGTCATCGGCATCCGAAGCCGAATCGGGCGCGATTGCGTGATCCGCAATTCGTATCTGATGGGTAACGATTACTACCAAAACCTCGACGAAATTACCCATAACGACGAACGGCATGTCATCAATATCGGTATCGGTGAACGCTGCCAGATCAATAATGCCATCATCGACAAGAACTGCCGGATCGGCAACGATGTGCGGCTGGAAGGCGGACCGCATCTTCCGAATACGGCCACGCCACTGTATGCTATCAAAGACGGTATCATCGTGGTGAAGAAAGGTGTTACCCTTCCGGACGGTTTCTGTGTGCCAGAGTAACCATCCCTTCAAAAATAACAAAGGGCTACCGAACGGTAGCCCTTTGTTTTAGCGGCAAAAGGGTTATTTCGCGTAAACTTCTACATACGCCTTGATTTTCACCATATCAGCGTCTTCCAGTTTAGCTTTCTTTTGCATGGAAGCCAGAATAGGCACCCAGTCTTTTTTAGAGTAACTGTTCGGTGCGAACAGGTCGTGGCACTTGCCGCAGTTGTTTTCATACAATTGGTGTCCTTCTTCCTGTTGTGCCGTAAGCGGTGCCGCAGCGGTCGGAGGTGGTGGTGGCGGTGGTGGTGGAGCCGCTTTACCGGCGCCGCAGGAAACGGCCATGGCAGCGAGTGCGCATCCGGCGAGTAAACGTAGTGTCTTCATCGTGTTTGGTTTCCGTAAATATAAAAAAAGCATCCTGATTTGGATGCTTTTGGTGATTCGTTTACTTGACGTCCATCAACTCGACGTCGAAAATCAGGACGGCGTTCGGCGGGATAACGCCTCCTGCACCGGCCGAGCCATATCCGAGGTGCGGCGGGATCACGAAGCGGGCTTTGTCGCCTACGTGAAGTAGGGCGATGCCTTCATCCCACCCTTCGATGACCATACCGCGACCCAGTGGGAATTCGATTGGCTTTTTGCGGCTGTAGGAATTATCGAAGATGCGCCCGTTTTCGAGTTGGCCGCTATAGTGTACGGATACTGTTTTTCCTTTTTCCGCCTGTTTTCCGTTTCCTTTCTGGATGAACTGGTAGCGCAAACCGCTTTCCGTTTTCTCGAATCCGGCAGCGAGTGCTTCCAGGCGGGCTTCGGCAGCAGCACGTTCTGCGGCCACTCTTTTTTCGCGTGAGCCTTCGAAGGTGCGGAAGGCCTCTACGGCGTTCCATTTTGCGGCTTCGTCGCCTACACGGACGATTTCGACACTGTCGAGCGAATCGCCCTGTGCAATGCTATCGACGACCTCCTGCCCTTCTACGACAGTTCCGAAGACCGTGTGTTTGTCGTCCAACCAGGGTGTTGCCACGTGGGTGATGAAGAACTGGGAACCGTTCGTTCCGGGTCCGGCGTTTGCCATCGACAGCACGCCTGGACCGTCATGACGCAGGTCCGGGTGGAACTCATCATCGAACTTGTAGCCCGGGCCTCCGGTGCCCACGCCATCGGGACATCCGCCCTGGATCATAAAATCGGGAATAACCCGGTGGAATTTGAGTCCGTCATAATACGGTTTCCCTTGCGGACGCGCCGTATTCTCGAGGTTTCCTTCTGCGAGTGCCACGAAGTTACCG
This sequence comes from Flavobacteriaceae bacterium, assembly GCA_027490305.1. Classification (GTDB taxonomy): domain Bacteria; phylum Bacteroidota; class Bacteroidia; order Flavobacteriales; family Flavobacteriaceae; genus Flavobacterium. The sequence continues at coordinate 63,190 of JAIXYI010000071.1, read as the reverse complement.
ACGGTACCTGGTGTGAGTTCGGGCGTGAGCTTCACTGTGATGCTGCCCTTTGCTGTATTGAATTTTGCGTAAATGCCGTTTTCCATATTTGCTTAAATTGGACGCAAAATTACGGAATCGGGATGTCATTACAAGCAAAAGCCAAAAGCTTCACCTTAGCGATAGCGATTTTGTTATTTGTTTCGGCCCATTAACCCGCGTTTTCTGTGAAGCCGTCCGTTTGACGTTTACATAGAGAACGCGGGAACTGCGGACAGGCGGAAAATGCGGATGGCGTTGTTGTGGCCAAACCATTATCGTGAGGCGGTGAACCGTAGGCAGTGGCGGTGGGCAGTCTCAGTCGCAGTCTCAGTCGCAGTGACAGTGGCAGTTGGCAGTGGCAGTAGGCGGGGTTCGGTTGATTCATTACCTTTGCGCTATGCGAATCGACATTATTACGGTATTACCGGAACTGCTTCGGAGTCCGTTTGAGGGCTCTATCATGAAACGCGCCATCCAGAAGGGACTGGTGGAGGTGCACATCCATAATTTGCGCGATTATACCACCCAGAAACAGAAATCGGTGGACGATTACCAGTTTGGCGGCGGTGCCGGGATGGTGATGATGATCCAGCCGATCGACGATTGCATTACGAAGCTGAAGTCGGAACGTACGTACGATGAGATCATTTATATGACACCGGACGGGGAAACGCTGCACCAGCAAATGGCGAACCGGATGTCGTCGTATGAAAACATCATCATCCTGTGCGGACATTATAAAGGTGTGGACCAACGGGTGCGCGACCACTTTATCACAAAAGAGATTTCGATTGGCGATTATGTGCTGAGTGGCGGCGAGTTGGGCGCGTTGGTGCTATCGGACGCGTTGATACGCCTGATACCGGGTGTGTTGAGCGACGAAACCTCGGCACTGACTGACAGTTTCCAGGACAACCTACTGGCGCCACCGGTGTATACGCGTCCGGCTGAATACAAAGGTTGGAAAGTGCCGGATGTGCTGTTGAGCGGGCACGCCGCGAAAATCGAGCAATGGCGGGAGGAAATGGCGTATACGCATACGAAAGAGCGGCGACCGGACCTGCTGGAGAAGGGTTGAGTTTTGAGTTTTGAGTTTTGAGTTTTGGCTTCTGAATTTTGGGTTACTGCTCTTTTGGGGATGTTATGTCACTACGCGATGGAAGTGTTCCCAAAATCAACTCTGCGAAGCTTTATCTTGTCGGTAGTACACTTTTTTAAAGCCAAAATGAGTAAGTATCGTGAAATTACGACGTTACGCTCGAAAAAAACTCAAAACTCAACACTCAAAACTCAAAACTAATTCTTACTTTTGCCACCGCATTGGCCCAACCTCTGGCGAGAATCGTGAAAGTTGCGCTGAGTTAAACATTTAAACCATCATTGTCATGGCAGATTTGATGACGTTCGTAGAGAACGAATTTATCGCAAAAAAAGACTTTCCTGAATTTAGCGCAGGTGACACGATCACTGTGTACTACGAAATCAAGGAAGGTGAAAAAACACGTACGCAGTTTTTCAAAGGCGTCGTAATCCAACGCAGAGGTTCTGGTTTGACCGAAACGTTTACCATCCGTAAAATGTCAGGTGCTGTAGGTGTAGAGCGTATCTTCCCTGTAAACCTGCCGGCTTTGCAGAAAATTGAAATCAACAAAAAAGGTCACGTGCGTCGCGCCCGTATCTTCTACTTCCGCGAACTTACTGGTAAAAAAGCTAAGATTAAGGACAAAAGGATGTAAGAAGCCTTGTAGTGAAAATAAGATCCCGTCGTTTGGCGGGATTTTTTTTTGTGCCGCGAAGGCGCGAAGACACGAAGAATAGCGTATTGTTTGAAAGTACCAATCTGACCTTTTAGCAATGGCGTAGTGAAGGTTTCTTGCCGCGAAGGCGCGAAGGCACGAAGAATAACGTGTGAACTTGGAATGTAGACGGAGCGGTTTAGGTGCTGGAAGTGGAACACGTTGACGTTTTTTTGCCACGAAGGCGCGAAGAATAACATTTGAACTTGGAATGTAGACGGAGCGGTTTAGGTACTGGAAGTGGAACACGTTGACTTTTTTTGCCGCGAAGGCGCGAAGACGGGAAGCCGCAGCCGAACCCGTGGCGCCTTCGCCGTTTTTTAGTACCTTCGCACTATGCCAGAAACAACAGAAAATTGGTTCGCCTCTTGGTTCGATACTCCGTATTACCACATCCTTTATAAAAACCGGGATTATACCGAGGCGCAACTTTTTATCGATACCATTACCCAATACCTGAACCTCGAACCCGGCTCGCGCGTGCTTGATCTGGCCTGCGGAAAAGGACGCCACTCCATCTACCTCAATCAGTTAGGCTATGACGTTACCGGCGTCGACCTTTCGGCCAATAACATTGCGGAGGCCCGCCGGTCGGCGAACGATACCCTGCGGTTCGAGCGGCACGACATGCGCGAACCCTTTCCGGGGCAATTTGATGCCGTGTTCAACCTGTTCACCAGCTTTGGGTATTTTGACGATGATAACGACAACCTGCGCACGCTCCGCGCTATCCAGCAAAACCTCACCGAATCGGGGTTGGCAGTCATCGATTTCATGAACGTCGAAGCCGTATTGCCGCACCTCGTGCCCGAAGAGACCAAAACCATCGACGGCATCGATTTCCATATCCGGAAAGCATTTGACGGGCGCTATATCCTGAAACACATCGACTTCACGGCCGACAACCAGTCGTACTCCTTCACGGAAAAAGTGCGCGCGTTTACCCTCGCCGATTTCGAAGCCATGATCGAAGAAACTGGCAGTTACCTGCTCGACGTCTTCGGCGATTACAAACTTCGCAAATATCATAAGTCCGAAAGTCCACGCCTCATCTTAGTCTTCAAATGATCCGCTACCTCCTGCCCTTTCTGGCTGTTATTCTCGGATATACGGGCATGTTGTTCTTTCGCCCCGAGCACCGGATCGGACTCAAACTACTACTTGCATTCAGTGGTTCTTTTTTGTTGTCTGTTACGGTGTTACATTTAGTTCCCGAAGTATATGTCGGTGCAACTAATTACCTCATTCCCGGACTCTGCATCATGGGTGGTATCCTGCTTCAGATTGTCCTCGAGTTCTTCTCTCAGGGTGCTGAACACGGTCATACCCACGGACACGGTCGGATGGCGCACATTCCTTGGGCGCTTTTCGCCAGCCTGTGTCTGCATGCCTTCCTCGAAGGACTCGCCGTCAACGACAACCAGATGGCCATCGGCATCGCCGTGCACCACCTGCCAATTGCGCTGATCCTGACTGGATTCTTCCTGAATTCGCATCTGGCCAAACCCGCCATTTTCCTATTCATGCTCACCTTTGCAGCCATGACGCCGCTAGGCACGTTCATCGCCACCCAATTGCCTGATGGGCTCGGCGACCTCCACCGCCCACTCATGGCACTCGTCATCGGCGTGCTGTTCCACATCTCGTCGACCATCATCTTCGAGGCCAGCGAAAACCACAAATTCAACCTCGCCAAAACCGGCATGATCCTACTCGGCATCGGCCTGGCTGCTTTCCTTTAGAGATTTTGGGCGTTGCCGCGCTTCACTAATCATCTACGGCATCACGTTCCATCGCGCGGCCGGGCTGTCTGCTATAGCTTTTTGCCTCAGTTCGTCTCGCCTGGCCACACACCTACCCGCTTCCGTCTTTCGATCCACGACAGGTGGCAAAAAGGCTGTCGCGCCCATCCCTAACGCGGGCAACTTCTTCCTTGACGTATGGCGGAATATCAACCGATGTAGTTTGTCGCACGGGCATTTCCGATTACCTTTGTAAGAACGCTTTGTATATGGCCGATTTCGTCAAAACCACCGAACAACCTTCCCATTACGACCACCTCGAAACCCTGTCGGTGGCCGAACTGCTCGACGGCATCAACCGTGAAGACCAGACCGTTCCACATGCCGTGCAGAAAGCACTACCCCAGATTGGCACACTGGTCGAAACCATCGTATCGCAACTCCAGAAAGGCGGACGGCTTTTCTACATCGGAGCGGGCACATCCGGTCGCCTGGGTATCGTCGATGCTTCTGAATGTCCGCCCACCTTTGGCGTGCCACATGACCTGGTCAACGGCATCATCGCCGGGGGCGACACCGCCATTCGACGTGCCGTAGAAAACGCGGAAGACGACCGCGAACAGGCCTGGCGTGACCTCGAATCGGCGGGAATCGGCGCACACGACGTGGTCATTGGCATCGCGGCATCCGGCACCACGCCGTACGTCATCGGTGGACTCGAAGCCTGCAACGCGCGCGGCATCCTGACCGGGTGTATCACGTGTAACGAAGGGAGTCCGTTGGCGCTCACGGCACAGTCTCCTATTGTCGTAGTCGTTGGTCCGGAGTTTGTAACCGGCAGTTCCCGCATGAAAGCCGGCACCGCCCAAAAACTGGTATTAAACATGATTTCGACCGCCACCATGATCCGCCTTGGCCGCGTAAAGGGAAACAAGATGGTCGATATGCAACTCAGCAACGATAAACTGGTCGACCGCGGCACCCGCATGATTATGGGCGAGATACCTGTCAGCTATGAAGAAGCAGGTCGTTTGCTGCACGTGAATGGCAGCGTGCGGAAAGCGGTGGAAGCGTGGAGAACAATGAACAATGAACGATGAAGGATGGAGAGTGGAGAATGATAGAATGAACGATGGAGAAGAAATCGACTAAAAATGAACCGCCTACCCAGAACTGAGAACCCTGAACTATAAACTGTAAACCATCAACCCTCAACCCTGAACTTTCAACCCTGAACGCTCAACCGTGAACTACAAACCATCAACCTTTAACCATCAACCCTGAACTCTCAACCCTCAACCCCTCACCCCGTGTCCAACCGCCTTCTTCTTAATAAAGGAATTAAGTACCTTGCGTTTTCCCTCCCGTTGACCTTTATCGGTCCGTCGGTCATTTACAACGCGTTCATGAACCAGCATACTGCATGGCACTACCTGGCTTTAGCGGTGGGTGTGATAATGTGCCTGGCAGCGATGTTCCTCATGTTCAAGGGTATTATGACGGTCGTTAAAAGTCTTTTTGGAAACTAATGGAAGAGTTGCTGTATATCGACCGCGAGTTCATCCGGGTAAACCTGATCGGTACGACCATTCAAAACCGCGAATTTGATGGTTGCACGTTTCGCAATTGCGACTTTTCCCAAACCACTTTCCGGGATTGCAGTTTCATCGACTGCACTTTTCACGACTGCAACCTGTCGATGGCGCAATTGCCCGCGACGGCACTGAAAAAAGCCGATTTTGTGGCGTGTAAGTTGCTCGGTATCCGGTTCGATGCGTGCGCCGATTTTCTGTTTGAAGTCGGGTTTACCGGCTGCACGCTCGATTATTCCTGGTTTTCAGGAAAGAAAATGACCAAAACCGTTTTCCGCGACAGTTCACTCAAAGGCGTCAACTTTTCGAAAACCGATCTGTCGTTGGCTGCTTTCCCTAATTGCGACCTGTCCGACGCGGTTTTTGACGATACCAAACTCGACGGTGCCGACTTTACCGAAGCGCTTTACTATCGGATTGACCCGGACTTTAACTCGTTGAAAAAGGCTAAATTCCGCGTAGACGGACTCGAAGGCCTTCTTGAAAAATACCAAATCATCATCAAATGAACGCAGGAAACGCCTATCTCGACAGTGCGCGCAAGCAGTTTCTGTATTACAAAACGCTAGGCGAAAAAGCCATGCGCCAACTAGAACCCGAACAATTGTTCTACACGCCGAATGACGACACCAACAGCATCGCCGTGATCGTTCAACACGTGGCGGGCAATATGGTGTCGCGCTGGACCGACTTCCTTACGTCCGACGGCGAAAAGGAATGGCGGAACCGCGACGCCGAGTTCGTTGATGCCTATGAATCGGTCGAGGCCCTCTGGCAGGACTGGGAAAAAGGTTGGTCGTGCTTGTTTGCGGCCATCGACCCGCTGACGGATACCGACCTTGACACCGTCATCTACATCCGAAACGAAGGCCATACCGTAGTGGAAGCGATCAACCGGCAACTGGCGCACTATCCGTATCACATCGGCCAGATGGTGTTCTTCGCCAAAATGATCAAGCGCAGCGGGTGGGACAGCCTGTCAATCCCAAAAAACAAATCGATAGATTACAACGCGGGTAAGTTCTCAAAGGAGCGAACCATCCGGAATTTCACCGACGACGAACTCGAAAAACTAAGCTAATGCACCGCTCCCTTCTTTACTTCCTTTGTTTCCTGATGGCCGCAAGTGCGACGTTGGCAGGCTGTATGCCCCAACCTGAAGCCGATTGCAAGGCCTATCATACCGGGCGCTTCCGTTTCGAGCTCGACGTAGACGGCGTGAAGAAAACCACCGTACTCGACCGAACGGAAAACTTTCAGTATGAAACCTTTGAAGGGAAAACCGACACGGCGAGCGTGCGTTGGGTAAATGACTGCGAGTTCATCCTGCAAGAACAGCAACCCAAATCGGTGTTGCCAAAACGTCCGATTCGGATGAAAATCTTGACGACCTCGAAAAATTCCTATACCTTTGAATACGGTATCGTAGGGGACAAAGAAACCCGTATCGGCACCGCCTACCGAATTCCATAAAGCCACTCATGTTCGACGTTTTCCTCAATCCCAACGCCTGGATCGCCTTATTTACTCTCACTTTTCTTGAGATTGTCTTAGGCATCGACAACATCATCTTTATTTCCATTACCACTGGAAAGCTACCCGCGGCCGAACGCAAAAAGGCCACTAAAATCGGTATGTTTCTGGCCATGTTCATGCGGATTGCGCTGCTTTTCGGCATTTCCCTCCTCATCGCCATGAAAAAGCCGTGGATCACCTTTGACTTCGGCTGGATGTCAGGCGGTCTTACGGGCCAAAGTCTCATTCTGCTACTCGGCGGACTATTTCTGCTTTATAAAAGTACAAAGGAGATACACGAAAAGGTCGAAGAAAAAGGCCAGGAAGAAAAAGATCTCAAACGTTCTGCTGCGCATAGCTTTGGCAACGTCATCTTCCAGATTATTCTGATTGACATCGTGTTTTCCTTCGATAGTATCCTGACAGCCGTCGGCATGACCAGCGGCATTGAGGGAGCGCTTCCTATTATGGTCCTGGCCGTTGTGATAGCGGTGATTGTCATGATGCAATTTGCCGTTCCGGTGGGAACCTTTGTGAACAAGCATCCTACGATCCAGATCCTGGCACTTTCCTTTCTGGTATTGATCGGTTTTATGTTGATTGTAGAGGCCGCACACTATGCCGATTTCCATCTATTCGATACTGAAGTGACGTCGATTCCGAAAGGGTACCTGTATTTTGCCATCGCATTCTCCCTACTTGTAGAGATGCTGAACATGCGAATGAAAAAAAACAAGACCAAACACGAAGGAACGGCGAAATAGTAACCAACGTCAGTTTTTCTTCCGGCCCATGCGCCGTACCTTTGCGCGAGCAACGATTTTATGCGCCTAATAATTGCCTTAACCGTCTTCTGCCTACTGGCCAAACCGGCCTTCCCGGTGCTGGAATACGTGTTGCAATACGACTATATCTCAAAGGTACTGTGCGAGAATAAAGCCCGACCTGAGATGCACTGTAACGGTAAGTGTCACCTCATGAAAGAGCTTGCTAAAGCCAGTGAGGCCGACAAAAGCGACAGCCATAAGCCGAATGACAAAAAAGGGGGCACTTTCGAGCCTGACTGGCTGTTTTTGTTGACACAATCTGCTACCGCCCTATCCTATTCTATTTCTGATACGAGCCTGATTGCTATACACGGAACACCCCGTTTGTTGCAGCCAGCAGGCGAGGATATACTGAAACCACCCTGTTTCTGATTGCTTTTCTTTTTTTTGGATCGCTGCCCGCGCAGCGTTCCCCTATTTTTTATTTAATTTTTTAAAAGCAATCATGAAAAAAATCATCCTTTTCATGGCGTGTATCGCCATGGGCACAACTGTCATATCCTGTTCAGACGACGATAACAACACACCATCCGGCACCGGTAATCTTATAGTAGAGTTTGACAATGTATTCGGCGCAAACGACTTAATCCTGAATACCGCGTCTTATTCGACGTCGCAGAACGAGAACCTGAAGATTTCGCAGGTGAAGTATATTGTCAGTAATATCAAACTGACCCGCAAAGACGGTACTGTTTTCACGTATCCAAAAGCCGAAAGTTACTTTATTGTAGACGAGACGGATGAAACCACTCACGAACTCGAACTTTCGGGTATTCCGGCTGGTGATTACGAATCCATTTCCTTTGGGATCGGAGTGGATGAAGCACAATTCAACCTTGGTGCTGACGGACAAGGTAATTTCCTGGCGTGGGCAGACAGCGAAGACATGATGTGGTCTTGGAGTGCCGGTTACAAATTTGTGATGTTCGAAGGAATGTTTACATCCCCTACCGTTTCAAGCGACACTATGTTCATGGTACATACCGGAAAAACAGGGGCTTCCTACAATTATGCCGAGATTACGCTTCCGATGACCAACGACGCACTTGTGCGCACCAACATTACCCCACAGGTACACATCTTTGCGGATGTGGCGAAAATCATCGATGGCACCAACAAAATTTCGTTGACTGCCAACAATATGGGCGGTATGGGTGCGATGATCATGGGAGGCGAGGCTTTGCCGCAAATAACAGCCAACCTGCAGGGAATGTTCACAGTCAACCATGTCCACAACGACTAAGTCACTGCTGTGGACAGCCGGCTTGGTAGCCTCCGTTTTCCTCGTTTCGTGTTCGGACGACGGGGGCTACGAACCGGTTCCGCTTACTGTCACGAATCCGTCGAACTTTCCCCAACCGGTATACGACTTTACTGTCAATCCGCCCACCGAGGCCGGTTTTGAATTGGGGAAAAAGCTGTTTTATGACGGACGTCTGGCAGCCGATGGCGTCGTATCGTGTGCGTTTTGCCACATGCAGGCGAACGCCTTTACCCACCATGGTCATAGTTTGAGTCATGGGGTTAACAATGCGGTGGGTACGCGTAACGCACCTCCCCTGCAGAATTTCGCGTGGCAAAGCGCCTTTATGTGGGATGGGGCCGCGTCACACCTCGACACCCAGCCGCTCATTCCGCTACTGAGTGACGTGGAAATGGCGGGGGACCTGACGGAAATTGTGGCTATGATGAACCGTGACGGCGACTACAAGCGATTGTTTGCGAAGGCATTCCCGGGTGAAGCCATTGACTCTGAACACATGCTGAAAGCATTGGGACAGTTTATGGTGATGCTCCGAAGCACCGATTCCCATTTCGATAAATACCGTCGTAATGAAACAGGCGGCGAACTTACGGAACAGGAACTGGCAGGTTATGCCACCTTTCAGGCAAAGTGCGCTTCGTGCCACGCGACCGACCTGCAAACCGACAACAGCTTCCGGAACAACGGGCTGCCCGTCAACCCGCAGTTGAACGATGTCGGGCGCTACCGCGTGACCGAAAATCCTGCCGATCGCTATCGCTTTAAGGTGCCGAGCCTGCGAAACGTAGCCGTGACGGCGCCGTATATGCACGATGGTCGGTTCTATTCGCTTGAGGCCGTATTGGAGCACTATAATTCGGGCGTGGTCGATTCGCCCACACTCGATCCGTTGTTGGCGGGTGATACGCCCGGCATCCGACTGAGTACGACCGAAAAGGCGAATCTAATCGCGTTTCTCCAAACGCTTACAGACACCCATTTTCTCAACAACCCTCTTTATTCTGAATACTGATGAAACGACTTCTGATACTAATAATGATGCCGTTTTGGGCGCTGGGAGCGGTTAATGACAGCTTGGTAACCCGAAACTTTGGCCCGCCTCCCAGTGAACTGGCAATCTCCCGAATGCCGTGTGATGCCTGTGGTTGCTCGGCCAGCGGCGGCAGTATGGGGTTTGCCTCGATGCTCAACAGCCGATTTGTAGGGGTTCGCTATATGTACCAGCGTTATGAAACGACCGACGGACTCTACGCCAACTCACCCTGGCGAACCGAAACGTTCCACACGATTCAGTTGTGGGGTAGAATCCCCGTGGGGAAAAAGCTGAATGTCACCGTAATGGCGCCCTATCACCACAACACGCGGGCCACAGAAACCGGCAGTCAATCGATTGAAGGCTTTGGCGATGTTACGGTATTGGCGCTCTATCCGGTCTATTCAACCCTACACGATACGCTGGCCCGGCTGCCCCAGGAGCTCCGTTTGGGTGCAGGCGTCAAGATGCCGTTGGGAACGTATGCATCCGACAACAATGGCAGCATCAACCCCGGATTCCAATTGGGTACCGGAAGTTGGGACGTACCACTCGCCGCGGAATACCTGATTACCTACCGAAAATGGGGCGTAAACGCCATGGTGAACTATATCGTGAAAACGGAAAACGCGAATAGCTATCGTTTTGGCAATCAGTTGAACTATGCCGGTACCGTATTTTCTTTGCGTGAATCAGGGAGTTGGACACTCTCGCCGCAATTGGGTTTTGCCGGCGAAAAGTATGACAGCAACTACCAACACAACCAGCGGGTAGCGAACACCTCAGGCGACGTCTTCTTTGGCAAGGCCGCCTTCGAAGCGGGTTGGAAGCGTTGGTCGATGGGCACAACGGTCTTGCTGCCGATTTCGCAAAACCTTACGGGCGGAAATGTTGATGCGAAATACCGGATAAGTGTCAATCTGAACTTCTCCCTTTAACTTGTTACAAGGCAGAAAAAGCACGGAGCATATCGTTCCGTGCTTTTTATTTTATAGGATTAGTGATGTTGGCAAAAACCACAACGTCATCAAATACAACTTTAACAAAATATGCGGTTTTCCCGTAACCAACAATCGCGGCTTTTTTGTAAGGGATGCATCCGCCCCTTCCCTGAAGGTAAAATACAAAATCCGCCTGACATGGCCGTGCGGGAAAACCGTAGAAATTGTTAAAGTCGGAAGTCCGACGTCGAAAGTGGAAAGTCGAAAGTTGAAGAGACGACCTGGTGACCAAGAACTAAACCAAGAATTGTGCTTAAAAAGCCGATAGAGTTCGAAAGTTGAAGCACTTATACCCAGAAGTTAGGGCCTGGCTGCAACGCACTCGACACCCAACACTCAAACCTTAAAACCCAACACCTACCCCAACCCCGCTACTGTCGCTGGACATTCAGAACAACGTCGTCTGTCCTTCCTCATCCACCGGTGGATCCGGAAGCGCTTCCACCTCATCCGACGTATCGTCTGCTGATGCGAGCGGCACCGGTTCTGGTTCAGGCTCAGGTTCTTCTTCGTATGGCAACGGATCGAGCAGATTGATTTGCTTGACTTTATCAGTGGTGAGTTGGTTGCCCTGGGCTTTGATGCCTTTGACCGAGATGAACTGCTCAAGATCGACGGTCTGGTTGTCTTTCTGGACGCCTTTTACCTTGGCAAATACGACTTCCGCTACGGGTCGCCAGTCGGTTGAGACAATTTCAAGATGGGAACTCGCATGCTCGCTGATGAACAACTCTTCCTTATTCTCGTTCTCGACCAGAAAACGCTTCACGTAATAGCGTTCTTTCTCCCCATCATAATAAATGGCCGACACCGGCTTCTTCGGGTTCCATTTTTCGAGACGGATCATATCGTCTTCGAAATGCGTTGACAATTCCGGAATGATCGTCTTGACTTTACCTGATTGGGTAATGACCAACAACCGGTCGTTGGGTTTGAACTCGCCCAATAGTTCGCCGCGCCCGTCGACATTCAGACGTTGCACGGTGTCGTCGAACCACACCTTACGCGGACGAAGGGTTGATATACCTTTCTCCTTCAGTTCGATTTTCTTGATGGGGTATTTCGTGACGGTATTACCCCTTGAGGCCCGTCCTTTGATGGCGATAGTGGCAAAGTCGAGATCGAATTTCAGCTTTTTCACCGAACCGACCGCACGCAACAATACCGTGACCACCTCGGCCTCGCCGTTCGGGTTTCCGGAAAAATACAACACCATCGAACCCGGTTTTTCCTGGGTCAGGTCGTAGGCCTTGTCGCGGGTCACGCCCGAGACGTTGAAACGTTTGACATACGACGGCCCCGACTTACCATCGCGGTAAATCATGTTGTAAATAGTGCGTTTGTCGTTTTTGTCGAAGACGGCGATGTGGATGATATCCTTGCCGACGAACTTCTTATCGTCGACTTTCGTCACCAGCATCTTACCGTCGCGTAGGAACACGATCACATCGTCGATATCGGAGCAATCGCCCACGTATTCGTCGCGTTTAAGTCCGGTGCCGATGAAGCCCTCTTCCCTATTGACATATAGCTTAGTATTCCGAAGAGCGACCTTCGTTGCTTCGATGTTGTCGAAACTACGGAGTTCTGTTTGCCGTTCGCGTCCTTTGCCGTATTTCTCTTTCAGTCGTTTGAAGTAATCGATGGCAAATTCAATGATGTGCTCCAAATGGTGTTTCACCTGTTCGATATCGGCCTCAAGCGATTCGATGAGTTGCTGCGCCTTGTCGATGTCAAACTTCGAGATACGTTTGATGCGGATTTCCGTCAGGCGGACGATATCATCATCGGTCACTTCACGTTTCAGGTGTTTCGTGAACGGCTTGAGTCCGTTGTCAATCGCCCGGATGACCCCTTCCCACGTTTCCTCTTCTTCGATGAGACGGTAAATCCGGTTTTCGATGAAGATGCGTTCGAGCGAAAGGAAATGCCATTTTTCTTCGAGTTCACTGAGTTCGATTTCGAGTTCCGACCGCAGGAGTTCAACGGTGCGATGTGTCGAGATTTTCAGCATGTCGGTCACGCCGATGAACCGCGGCTTGTGTGAATCGATCACGCAACCGAGCGGGGCTACCGATGTTTCGCAGGCCGTAAACGCGTAGAGTGCGTCGATGGTTTTATCAGGCGATACGCCGGGCGGAAGGTGGATCAGGATTTCAACCTCAGCCGCCGTATTATCTTCGATCTTCTTAACCTTTATCTTCCCTTTATCATTGGCCTTCAGGATGCTGTCGATCAAGGTCGACGTATTGGTGGAAAACGGAATTTGGGTAATGACCAGCGTCTGTTTGTCAAGCTGTGAGATCTTCGCCCGCACCCGCACACGACCGCCCCGCATACCGTCGTTGTAATTCGAGATATCGGCGATACCGGCGGTGGGGAAATCCGGGTACAGCACAAACGACTGCTTTTTCAACACCTTGATAGACGCGTCAATCAATTCATTGAAGTTGTGCGGCAGCACTTTCGTGGACAGACCCACCGCGATGCCCTCCGCCCCTTGCGCCAACAGTAATGGGAACTTGACGGGAAGGTTGATAGGTTCGTTGCGGCGGCCGTCATACGACAACTGCCATTCGGTGATTTTAGGGGAGTAAAGTACTTCAAGCGCAAACTTCGAAAGTCGCGCTTCAATGTAACGTGAGGCTGCGGCCCCATCGCCTGTGAGGATGTTGCCCCAGTTCCCCTGGGTGTCGATCAGCAGGTCTTTCTGCCCGATCTGCACGATGGCGTCGCCGATGGACGCGTCACCGTGCGGGTGGTACTGCATGGTGTGCCCTACGATATTGGCCACCTTGTTGTAACGCCCGTCATCGAGTTCGCGCATCGAGTGCATGATGCGGCGCTGCACGGGTTTAAACCCGTCTTCAATGGCGGGCACCGCACGTTCCAGGATCACATACGACGCATAATCAAGGAACCAGTCTTTATACATACCGGTGACCTTGACGATGGTATCGTCGGGGTTTACTTCGTCATTTTCGTAGAAGTTGTCGCTGGAGTGGGAATTTTGCTCCTCATTGTTTGTTGTTCCTTTGGGGAATATATCATCTTGTTCAATCATCTTTCAAAAGTTCTACCTGGTACTGCCTTATCAAAGTTTATTTGTCCTTCCAAGTTAGAAACACCAATATGTTCTTTATTGGAATTAAAAACCTCATATTCGTTTTTGTGAAGGTTATCCAAATACCAATATCGCTTTTCTTTCGGTTCAAAAAAAACTGGCTTACCTTGTATATGATGACTAGTTCTATAGAAGCGATTTGTATCCAAAAGATTAAAACCAGAAACTACGTTTCCCGCCAACCATAATTCAAATTCGGAAAAATCATTAACAAAATCTACATGAACAAAAGTATTAGGCAACTCAGGATGTGCTTTGGAGTCTTTGAAAATGAGAAATCTTTCACGACATGAATTAATAGATCTTCCAAAATTTATAAAAAGGCATTTTTCATCCGGATACAGTATTCTGCGTTCCGTTATTTCTTTAAGAATGTTCGGAGCATATTCTACAGAAAAAAGATTGCTGTTCCACTTCGCATAGATAATTTCATCACTGTGCAAAAATTCCTTTGAGATATCTTTTGCCGACATTTTATTAAGCTTCAAACCCAGTTGAACTGATTTCTTTTGAAGGTAGGTAGCGATATCAAGTGTCTTGCTTAAAAACAATTCGACATTCGAAGCATCGAAAAATACTCTCGATTGTGGTAACCTTCGAATAGAGTCAGATAAGAGAAAAACATCTTCAAAGACATGACCATCTATATTCTCTAGAACGCCATCATCATCTGTTGGAAAATTTATAAACAGGCTTATTGACATCTTAAAATCCCATTAAACTATTCAAGTCTTTTTCAATTTGATCAAAAAAGTCGTCGGGCTGAGTCTTTAAAACTCCGTTGTTAAGTACTTCGATATTTATAGCATTACTTTTGTGCTCACTATCCTTCCGTTCAAATTGATAAATGGAAACATTCTCTTTGTCAATACCCTTATTAAAATTTTCAAATTTTTTACATTGGACAAGTATGCCATTTAAGACATGATCAGAGTGAGTTTCTACAACAATTTGAATTCCGGCTTGAGAAGCGATGCAAATTAACTCGGTTAACTTAGCGATTCCTTTCGGATGTAAATGCGCCTCCGGGTTCTCAATAATTAACAGAGCCCCTTTATTTGCGGACAGTATAGCTACTAAAATAGGCATCACGTAACTTAGTCCAAATCCAACATTCGTCGCTTCGAAACTTTTAGTTTTTTTTGTCGTGCCTATTTCAGTCGCGAAGTTGTATCTCAGTAAAAAACCCAACTTGCCTGCATCTTCGATTTCAATGTTCACGCCCTCACTAATCAATTTCTCCCAAGCTATAACTTGACTCATTAAGTCGGAAAATCGGTTATCATCCAAAATGCAGATTTCCTCAATAACCTCATTGTTTCTGTATCTATCTAAGAAATGAACGAAAAACTCTGCATTTCCGTCGATAACTGAAATTTGTTTGAACACATCTACTACCTTGTCGTCTTTTGGATATTGAATTTGGGGGCTTAATCTCGCCGCACTGATATATTGAAAATTTTCATTAAAAAGACTTTCATTAGAAAGCGATTCAAAATCAATTGTTGATTTCTCTATGTTTAGCTTTATAAAGCTTTTCAAATTGTCACTCTCGGACAGCGATTCGTAGTGAAAAACCGACTTCTGATCGTTATCGAACAGCAACTCAAGAGAAAATCCATCATATTGTCCGAACTGATATATTGCGTCACTAACAGTTCCTATTTTAACTGGATTCGACTTTAAATCGAGAATGTTAAAGCTACGATCCTTCAAGTAGGCCTCTCGTAGTAGTAACAACAACTGTGTGGAAGACGATTTTCCAACACCGTTAGAACCACACAAGACGGTAAGCTTTCCAAACTCTATCGTAGTGTCTTTATGAGATTTAAAATTCTGTATTCTTATCGACCTAATCATCTAAAAACGATTTTAAAAACGTATCAAATTCTCTATTCCTAGTAAGCACACTGTCTTTAGTGGCAGTACCTGTAGAAATCGCATTCCAGAAACGTGAATTACGACCTTGAAAATTAATGAACTCCTTTACAAATTCAGATTTTCTCTTTAAAATTTGGGCATGAGTTTCGTCATCCAATTTAGCGAACGCCACACTTAGAACCTCAAACATAGGCTTGTTAATTGGCCTCCTACTATCGCTCTCGTTAAGCCGCTTTCGGAATGCATCTATACCAAACAACGTATAAGATAAGTTCAAAGACCTACAAAAATCTCTCTTAATAGATTCTAGTTTCTTAGATTCTTCCGGAATTTTCTTTGTACCAGTCGTTATAAATCGATCCAAGTCCGGTTCATACTCTAAAAAACTGATTAAATAGAAAGCTACGAATCGAGATACAAAATCTAAGTCTTCTTGCCTGCGCGTCTTTACTGACCCCGCGGTTACCTTATGAAATAACTGTCCCTCGGAAGTTTCATGCGATACCAGCGACTCCAGGAAATCCACCCTATAACCTTGGAATAAGGCCGTTCGAATTTCCTGGGGAGTTAGCGGCACATCTCCTTGATTAATTCGGCTAAATATCGTGTATTTTACCTCATCTGGAGTACCTTTACCAATCAAGTTTATCGTTACCTGATTAGAGTTGATTCGTCGTTTGATATCTCGTGGCAGATCGCTCCATGACTTACCGTTGAACTCCGTAAGAAATTCGAGATTATTGAGTATTAAATGTTCTCTATTATTACTTAATTTTCCATTTCCTATCATAAAATGCTCAAGAGTACTCATCCTTTGCAGCCCGTCAACAACATACCATTTTTTATCATCACCTTCGTCAAAATAAAAAAGCGGAATCGGTAGTTCTAGCATTAAAGATTCGATAAACCTACTTTTCTTTCGCTCATTCCAAAGGTTTGGCAATCGTTGATACTTAGGTATCAATATCTGTTGATCTTCTAATAGCTCCACAAGCTGTCCAACCGTCCGCGGAACTATTTTTATGTTAATCTCAGCGGGGTCAAACGGAACGAGAATCTGAATATCCTCATTACCTTCTTCTTTTTCAATATCGCCTAGCTCTTCTTGCATAAATTTTTATTTTTCAATGACGTCAAGCTCCACCTTCAAATTATTGATGATGAAGTCTTGCCGGTCGGGTGTGTTTTTGCCCATATAGAATTCGAGCAGTTTCTCGATCGACGTGGCCTTGTCGAGCATGACCGGGTCGAGGCGTATGTCGGCACCGATGAAGTGCTTGAATTCGTCTGGGGATATTTCTCCGAGCCCTTTGAATCGCGTGATCTCGGGCTTTGGTTTTAGTTTTTCGATGGCGTCGACGCGCTCCTGCTCGCTGTAGCAGTAGATCGTTTCTTTTTTGTTGCGGACGCGGAACAGCGGCGTTTGCAGGATATACAAATGCCCTTCTTTGATGAGTTCGGGGAAGAACTGCAGGAAGAACGTAATCAGCAACAGCCGGATGTGCATGCCGTCGACGTCGGCGTCGGTGGCGATGACGATGTTGTTGTAGCGGAGGTTTTCCATTTCCTCCTCGATGTCGAGCGCGGCCTGCAACAGGTTGAATTCTTCGTTTTCATAGACGATTTTCTTCGTCATGCCATACGAATTCAACGGCTTTCCGCGGAGGCTGAATACGGCCTGCGTGTTGACATCGCGGGATTTGGTGATGGAACCCGACGCCGAGTCGCCCTCGGTGATGAACAGGGTGCTTTCGAGGCTGCGCGGGTTCTTGGTGTCGGTCAGGTGGACGCGGCAGTCACGCAGTTTTTTATTGTGGAGTGATGCTTTCTTGGCGCGTTCACGGGCCAGTTTGCGGATGCCGGACAGTTCTTTGCGCTCGCGTTCGGCCTGCAGGATCTTGCGCAACAACGCATCGGCCACTTCGGGGTTCTTGTGCAGGAAATTGTCGAGTTGGTTCTTGACGAAGTCGTTGACAAAGGTTCGGACAGACGTGAGTCCGGGACCCATTTCCGTCGACCCTAATTTCGTCTTCGTCTGGCTTTCGAACACCGGTTCTTCCACTTTCACGGAAATGGCCGATACGATCGACTTGCGGATATCGGACGCCTCGAAGTTCTTGTTGTAAAATTCTTTTACCGTGCGCACGACGGCCTCGCGGAACGCCCCGAGGTGGGTGCCGCCCTGGGTGGTGTTTTGTCCGTTTACAAACGAATAATACTCTTCCGAATACTGCGTCTTGCTGTGCGTCATCGCGATTTCGATGTCGTCGCCGCGCAGGTGGATGATCGGATACACGCAATCCTCATCGGTGATGGTTTCCTCCAGGAGGTCTTTGAGTCCGTTGTCGGAATAATACTTTTCACCGTTGTAATAAATCGTCAGCCCCGTATTGAGGTAGCAGTAGTTTTTGAGCATCCGGATGATGTATTCATTCCGGTACTTATAATGACGGAAAATCGTTTCGTCGGCGATGAACTGCACTTTGGTACCGCGGCGTTTGGTCGATTCGATTACGTCTTCTTCCAATGTCAACTCGCCTGCTGAAAACTCGGCCGCTTTCTGCTGGTTGTCGCGCACTGACTCGACGCGAAAGAACGTCGACAAGGCGTTGACGGCTTTGGTACCGACGCCGTTGAGTCCGACTGATTTCTTAAACGCCTTACTATCGTATTTGCCGCCGGTGTTCATGCGCGATACAACGTCGACGACCTTCCCCAGCGGGATGCCGCGTCCGTAATCGCGAACGGTAACCATTTTGTCGCGCACGGTGACCTCGATGGTCTTGCCGGCGCCCATGACGAACTCGTCGATACAATTGTCGATGACCTCTTTGAGGAGGATGTAAATGCCATCATCGGGAGAAGAACCGTCGCCGAGTTTTCCGATATACATCCCCGGACGCATGCGGATATGCTCCTTCCAGTCGAGGGATCGGATGTTCTCTTCGGTATACAAATGCTCTTCTGCCATTGGTAGCGGTTTCTCGCTAATATAAAGGGATAGCGGGGGATTTTGGGTGGTTGAGAGGGAAAGTTATTAAGAAGGATATTGACAATTTAATTAGCGAATGAGATAATTAGCGGATTAGCGAATGGGGGTATGGGGAGGCGAGAACGTAGGTCCACTTACTGGGAATTTTACGGGAAATACGATTAGAGAATGAGATAATTAGATAATTAGATAATGGGATATTGGGATGCGAGAGCGGGGATTCGGTTTTGGGAATTTTGATGGGAAATGGGATTAGATAATGAGATAATTAGCGAATGGGCGAATTAGCGAATTAGCGGATTAGCGGATTAGCGAATGGGGGTATTGGGAGGCGAGAGCGGGGATTCGGTTTTTGGGGATTTTGGGGGGAAATGGAATTTAGATAATTAGCGGATCAGCGAATGGGGGTATTGGGAGGCGAGAGCGGGGATTCGGTTTTTGGGGATTTTGAAGGGAATATGGAACTAGATATTAGCACATTGGCGACACGAGGCGATAGCCGACTGGCGAAGCAGTGGGGCGAGTAGCAAGTGGGGCAAGTAGAAAATCAAACAATCGAAAATAGGGGTTTCTGAATAGGTATTGATTTTGGGTTAGGGCATTCGTGAACCTGCCAACTATCAACTATGAACTATGAACTATTAACCAAATGATCCATGCTTTATCTATGCTTTACGCCTGTACAGCCATTTCAGGACAAGACGGTCCCGGATCACAAGGACAGTTACCCTACATAGGCTGCGACACCGTTATGCAACCCATTTATTGGAAACCGAAAGGGATTTGCGATACATACGGAAGTTACTCGGGCATGATTCGAGTAAAACGACGGAGATATACACGCACCTAAGCACGAAAAACATCATGCAGATCAAAAGCCCGTTTGATGATTTGTAATCTTTTTTTTTGGTTAGATTTACGAAAACACTAGCGGAAAGCACCTTCGTCTATCCGGCTTTTTGGGATGAATAGGTGAAGGTTTGTTTAGCATAGAAAGTAGTTACCTGCAAGCTTGAAAAAACGATCGAAACTGAAACGAAATGCGTTTGACAAATCAGCAAAAAAATGAAAAGTAATGTACATTGGATTTTAAAAAACTCACATCTAATCTTATCATTTTCGATTGTAATTCCAACAGCAATAGTTTATGGTTCGCCATCAATTCTGCCTATGTATTTGAACATCAATGTAAATACAGTTGACCTTTCAAATATGATGAAAGCAAATATGTGTTTTTATCTTGGATGTTCATTTGTTTGGATTTTAGGAGCTTGGAAATTTAAATATTAGGTAATGTCCTAGCTAAAGGTAGAAGACATATTAATTAATATAAATTACTTATTCGAACTTCTCCCTAATAGCTTTTTATGTAAATATAATATAGCTTGGTATTTCTTCGAGTTTACTTAATCTGATTTGTTTTTTGAGATTCCGGTTTGTAATAATGATTGTAATGACGGAGACGATTAATTCTGTGATTGGCAAAATAATCTATATAATCCATTTACATTTTTTCGATGGTCGATATATTTATATAAAGGCTATTAAATGAATATCTTCAATAGAGTAAAAAAAGAACCGAAAGAAGTCACACGTTATAGGGAATTCAAAAAGAGAGAATTTAGAAGAATGTTACAATCATTCCCAAGCGATGATTTTTTCTTGATAAGGGAAGCCTATGTGCAAACTATAATTTCCGTATTGGATTCTTATCACACTACTCAAAGTATAGATGAAATATGCGATAGGTATTTTGGTTATTTATATATTCCTAAACCTTTGTATTAAATCTTCTATAATTCGCTTATCATCGTCTATCTTATTAATCATTTGTGGATTTTGGCGGGCAATATCTGCAATTGCTCTTCTATTGGCCATAACATTGTCATTTAGTGTTATGAGAATACTTGAAAGGATTTGTTTTTCTTCCGGCGTCATGTCTTATGATTTAGTTTTTCTTGATGCTCTTTTTGAAGCTAACCGTTTAGCTTTATATTCTAATTCGTAAAGGTTTTCAATTGTATGTTCTACAATTTCAATTGCAAGCTTTATTTCAGATTTGGGAGGCGCAGAAAGTTCATGTAATGCTTCATTTCCGATAAATCTAAGATTGTGTAATATATCAGCATTTCCTTTGGTCAAATATCCTTTTTCAGATAGCCCTCCAATTTTAGCTTCCAAATTTTTCACTAAGGTTTTTTTACCTTTAATCACTTTTTCTATTCCATCAACTTTTTTATCTGAACAAATTCCTTCAATAATAGCTCTTAATCCCCCGCTGCAAAGAATGAGTTGATTATTATTGTATGCTTCAATTGTCTCTTTGTAGATACTACCTACGTTATCAGGAGAATGTGGAAATCTTTTTATTGGAAGATGATGAATACTAGTACTAGGATATAGCGAAATTTCATATGGAGGTTCTCCCCCGTCACTTGGGTCGTAGTGATGGTCTATTGATACGTCTGTGTAGAGTTTCCTAAAGCTTACAGTTTCGCAACCTGCACATTCAATTATTTGATAAGTATTAGTTTCCCACCATCCACTTTCATCCACAGAGTGCGATTCCTTTTCGTGAAGTACTGTTTGATTTGTGTAAGTCTTGCATTTCCCGCAAAAAGTTTTCATAAATTCACAATGTACATTTCTCAAATTTAATACTCTTTAGTAAAGTCGCACGTTGTTAGAGACTTTTCTTTTTAAAACATTTGGAAATTTCGTAAAGGTTACGTATCTTTGACGTATATTAATTAATATGAGTTATGACAATAGCAAAAGATAAAATCAGAAGAGAAGTTCATCTTACAAAAGACATCCTCGATGTGCTTCAAAAACAGGCCGATGAAGAAGGACGTAGCCTTAAAAACCTTATGGAGATAATCCTCATCAAATACGCCAAAGAAGTAAAGTAGATTTCATTAGATACTCCATAAAATTTATACGCCATGAATATTCCACAGCTTTACAGACAATTCCCAACGCAAAAGGACTGCATCAAGCATTTAGAAATAGTTCGTTGGAAGGGAACTCCGGTTTGTCCCTATTGTAAATCTAAAAACCAAACTCCACTCCCTAAAGAAAACCGGTACCATTGTAATAGCTGTAATACATCATTTAGTGTAACCGTAGGAACCATATTTCATAAAACTAAAATCGACCTTCAAAAATGGTTCTTAGCCGTGTCACTTGTTCTCAATGCAAAGAAAGGTTATAGTGCTAGGCAATTAGGCCGTGACATCGACGTGACTAAGGATACTGCCTGGAGGGTATTCATGCAGATAAGAAAATCATTTGTTGAACAACACGAATTAATGACAGGTATTGTCGAAGCCGACGAAACATATGTTGGTGGCAAGAACAAAAACCGTCATGAACATAAAAAAACCAAAGGAGGCCAAGGACGTGGAGGAGATGACAAGACTCCTGTAATCGGCTTGTTGCAAAGGGAAGGTAAAGTAGTTGCTAAGAAAGCTACTGACGTTTCACGCAAGACGTTACAAGGGTTTATCTATGAGAATGTTGAAACTGGCTCCACCATCAATACGGATGAATGGAGGTCTTATACGGGATTATCCACCAAATTTAATCATTTGGTTGTGGCACATGGGAAAGGTCAATTCGTTTCCGGAAATACACATACCAATACTCTCGAAGGCTTTTGGAGTTTATTTAAAAGAGGTATTGTCGGTCAGTATCATCAAATAAGTGCGAAGCATTTGGATAGATATGTGGATGAATTCTGCTTCCGCTACAATAATAGAAATTTAGATAGCGATATGGTGTTTAATTTAGTGATTGAAAAGTCAGTAAATTTGGCTGCGTAAACCCAATTTAATGAATAGTGAACTGCCACATCCAAATGAATTGATTTCATTAGTTCAAAGTTACCTTCCTGAAGAATTTCCAGAATGGAAGAAGGTTTTCCCTGATGAATTTTTTGAGCAATTGGAAAGGCTTTACGGAAAAGAAAAATCTGCACTAAAGAACAAATCTGAATATTACGCCAAGCTCATTATGAGGTATATCTACGAACCTGTTAAAAAGTTTCCAGAAGACACATATGCATATAGAGCACAGTTATGGCAGACACTAGGGGTCATGAAAGTGTCATCAAATAAAAGGACATTTGAGAGCAATTACGCAAGGCTAATGGGGCAATCTGATGAACTGTAATTAGTTTCATCAAAATAGTAATCCAATTCAATTGACGTTACATATTTATGGGTAAACCTAACCCATGAATTACATAGACCAATTATCCAAATTGGATAACAAAATCAATTATACCAATCAAGAAATTGGACTCGAAAAGGATAACAACCGAAAGAAGAGGCTTTATAACGATTTAGAGATATTGAAGCTTAGAAAAGAGATGCTGATTATAAGAAACAGGATTATAGGACTAGAAATGAAATAATAGGTCTGGACTGGTATCAGTTGAATCAATATCTTTGTTTGAGATAAAATATTAGGCGTTAGCTTTTATTCTGTGTTTTAGGGAAATCTGGTAAATTTCAAACGACACTACAGGGTAATAAGTTCAATGCTCATGCTTAGGCGTGGGGCATATACTTATTCATTTGTGTCGGGCTTTACCAGATGCCTCCTAACGGTGAGTTAAGTTGAAGACCCGCGCCTTCCTGCGTTTAATAACTTCACTTTAGGGTTTTGAGTGAAATAACTTAAAACCTAATCAAATGTGTAAGTACCTATTCCGTTTTCTCCTATCAGTTCTTTTCCTTTTACAAGTTTCTAATCTTCACGGTCAAAAGATTTCAGGGAATTATTCTGTGATAGCTTCCTATGAACAAAAATCCAATGATTGGTACCAAATAGTTTATACAACCCCAATCGATGTTAGTTTAAGTACCGATGGAAAGCTTTTGAAGATAGCTAGCTACGACTTTCTTTTTGATTTATCCAACCACACTACAGGCATTACGGATAATAAAAATGATGCTCAACTAAAGAATCTTAAGTCGTTAGAATATATTGAAACCCGAAATAGTCAAGGACGGAAGTTCATTGTTTATAGAGCAAATTTAGAGTTTCAGGATGGTCGATTTCTAAAAGTGGAATATGCTGTGGTGATTGAGGGTTCAGAGATTTACGGTTTGATGATTAGGAATTTAAATCATCACAGGAAATTTTTATTGCGCCTTAGTAGAATTTCTAACCACTAAATCTAAAATCATGACTGATAAAGCTAAAGAATGGAGGCAGGTTATATGTGGTTTAATATTATTCATTACTCTAATTATATACTTTAATAGGAATCATAATTCCCATCCATATAAAACTATTGATGTTCTCGATAAAGATGAAGTTCGTTCTACCCACAATCAATCTTCAACAATCACAGGCCACACCTGTTATGAATGTGGAAGGGAATGCAAAAGCGATTCGGAAATGTCTTCGGAAGGAGATATTTCAACTAACTATGTTCCTTACCATTTATGTGGAAGCGAAGAATGCTTAAATAGTCATTATCAAAGGGTCCGTCAAGCGCAATTGAATATTGAACCTTTATAGACAATATTAGTTATCACATTGAGTGAATTTAGTATTTTAGTTCACCATAAAAGCAAACCATAGTAATCATGAAACTAGAATTAGGAATCACTTACACTGTTTTAAAAGCAGACAGAACTATAATCACCTTTAAATTTGTCGGAGGCCAAAATCCTGATGGCGAAGTTGATGGGGTTAGAAAGCCATTATACGACATTTTATCAGGCGGATATTTGTCTTATTGGGAAACTGATAGTGAACAGTAATTAGGTTTCAGAATTATATCTAACCCATCTTCAAAAATATTATTGATATTAATCGTTACTCGAATATTATCAGTTTCAATTTCAATATTTTGATTAATCAATTCTAGATAGTCAGGCTTGAAATCTACAGCTCTGATGATAATGTTTTCCCATTGATTTAGTTTACTGTCAAATACTATTTGAGATAAATGTGATAAAGAATAAGTTTGGGTCCCAAATTTTAAATTTTTCATAGTTATTTTAGACTCAAAATAATCATAGAAATTAAAAAGTAAAGAGAACTGATTTGTTCTCTTTACTTTTTAATTGGGACTACTTATATTAATCAATATGTCTTCTACCTTTAGCTAGGACATTACCAAATATTATAGAATTGCTACCCAGTTGAATATCTTGTTTATGCTATCTCTTGCAATTGGACGCGTGTTAAGTTTACTATTGGACGGATTTCCATCAGCCAGTTATATTTTCGGACTTATTGCAGAATTTGTTCTCGGTTTTTATTCAATTTTTCAATTAAAAAAATACAGTTAGAACGAATAAAATTTCCAGAAAACCAGCAGGTAACAGCCGCCATGACTAATTGCTGTTTTTGGGGGCGCTTACACAACGTTCTTTGTTCTTTTTCCGTAACAGAGAAAACACAGTTCCAGAAACGGCACAACACGTGAAACTGCCCAACGTTAGCAGCCATGCTATTGAGACAGCCTATGTGCATTATTATATACCTTTCATAAACACGAAATCACATTATACTGTGATTTTACCGATCCTAAATCGTATCATGATAGATCATTGACTGCAAATCACATTATATTGTGATTTTACTTGTTTTTAAAAAACAAAACCTAACTTTGACTCGAAAATCACACTATAATGTTAGTTACGACTCTTGGTGAAACCATAAAAAAAAGACGAAAGGAATTGAGGATAACCCAACCTCACCTCGCTGAACTGGCAAATGTCAGTACGAACACCCTGTATAAACTAGAACGCGGACAAGGCAATCCTTCATTAGATGTGTTGAACAAATTGGCTGAAGTTTTGGGAATGGAACTAACCCTCGAAGTGAAAAAGAAACATTGAGTAAATGAGAGCCATGGAAATATATCGCAATGGAATTTTAGCAGGAACGCTAAGAGAAGAAAATCGTAAGCTTTATAGTTTCAGATATGATGACCATTATTTTAGTGATTCCAATATGCCACCAGTAAGTTTGACATTACCTAAAACACAGCAAGAATATAGAAGCAGTTTTTTGTTTCCCTTTTTCTTCAATATGCTGAGTGAAGGAGTGAACAGAAAACTGCAAAGCACACAATTGAGGATAGACGAAGATGATAGTTTCGGTTTGCTGGCGGCAACAGCACAATATGATACAATTGGTGCAGTCACCGTGAAACCAATAGTAGCAAGATGAAACTAGATGAACTAAAATACTGTCCGGGAACATTAGCTGAAGGTTTTTCTACTTACAGCCCAAGCTGTCTGCGGAGTTTGTTTAGCGGTAAAAAGGTAAACCATGTTTTGCCTTATGAACAGCCTCAACAAAGCGAAGAAGTTGCAGAACTATTCATTGAAAATCGAAAGCGTATATCCATATCCGGGGTCCAGGAAAAATTGAGTTTTCTTTTGGAGAAAAATGTATTGCGATTAACAAAAGAAGGAGAACAAGGAACCTATATACTAAAGCCAATACCACGAGACCTGAAAAAAGTTGACCAGGTTCCGGCCAACGAACACCTGACTATGCAAATAGCCAAACAAGTGTATGGATTGAATACGGCAGAAAACGCTGTGATTTTTTTTAGGAATGGTTCACCTGCGTATATCACCAAACGATTTGACGTGAAAGAAAACGGAAATAAATGGGGAAAAGAAGATTTTGCGACGCTGGCCGGAAAAACAAAAGACAACGCTGGTGCAAATTTCAAATATGGGTATAGCTATGAAGAGGCAGGACAGTTAATACAAAAATTTGTTCCGGCATGGCGCATAGAAATTGAAAAGTATTTTTCTTTAGTTGTTTTTAATTTTCTGTTTTCAAACGGAGATGCTCATTTAAAGAACTTTTCGTTGCTTGAATCGCCCAGCGGAGATTATCTGCTAAGTCCTGCGTATGATTTAGTAAATACAAAGCTGCATGTCGACGATACCGATTTTGCATTGGATAAAGGACTGTTTTCAGACGATTACAGAAGTGAGCAATACAAAAAAAGCGGACATCCTTCTAAAAGCGATTTCATTGAATTTGCCTCAAGAATCGGAGTTGCAGAAAACCGAGTTGAGAAACTATTAAGTCCGTTTTTAGAAAAGCAATTTTTTGTGGAAACACTAATCAGTCGTTCATTTTTAACTGAGGCCAACAAAAGAGGGTATTTACTTATGTACAACACAAAGAGAAATCATTTAATAGCATGATGAAGTTAAAACGTGAAAAGAGCACAGAAGCTTGACACCACTAACAAAGAACTGTGGTAATAAACACCAAAATTATAATTGGTGGCTACTGTTCACCGTTTTATTCGATGCCTGATTTTGCAACGGCGACTGCCTGTTTGAGATGTTTATTACAGACTATTTTCAAGTCGACTTCTCAGCTCTTTTAGATTCTATGCGTATCAATAATTTACTAAATACCAGTAGAAAATAAAGGGGATATGACCGCTCAGAAAAAACCATCGGCTCGTGACGCAAAGACTCCGTTCGGCCGAAAGTTCGTTACGCCCCTATCGGCGCCGGAAATAGAACCCGGGATCAATAAGAGGCGTTATTCCTTCACGAACCGAATCGCCGCTGTATGATTACCAGATTCTATTTTCGCGATATACACTCCCGAAGAAAGACCCGAAACGTTGAGATCCCTGAGCTGGTTCCTAACTACTTTCATGACATCGCGACCAGCCGCATCCGAAATGGTAACCGATTTCACACCGGAAGATAATGTCGTATCAAAATGAAGAACGTCCCGTGCCGGATTGGGCCAGATACTGATATCCACGGTTGTGGAATACGAAAGTCCCATCGTCGCGAATGTGGTAGTAGCGGTATTCGTAATCACCGGTGGGTTGTAATTGAAATAAATACCCGCCGTATTGCTCACGCTGTCACCCACTACCAACGTTGATTTGGTTTTGATCCGAAACAGTACCCACCCGTCATTGTTCGCGTCGTCGAATGGCAGCATAATGTTATTGAAGATGAATTCGACTTTGTTGCCGGTGATTCTCGTCACAAATGAATGACTGCCGTCAATCGGTTCGAGGGACGAAATATCGAATTTTGTGATATCGATCATATCCTCCACCGTCACGATCTGCGCCGGATAGTTTCCGGTATTTTCGAAGCGGATGAGGTAATGCAAAAACTGCCCCGCCATTTCCGGCCCGATGGTATTTCCTTCCAAACAGGTTTTGTCATTGGGGTCGAAGGCGTTGACGACGGTTTGGTTCAGCGTGAAGCTGTTGTTGTTAGGTATCTCATCGACTTGCAGCGGAGCGGATACGTTAAAGGTCAATACATCTCCAAGATTCAGCGGAGGCGTGTCAACGGGGCTGTTAAAAGACATCTGCAAATGGATGGCCTTTGACTGGAGGACCCCTATGGCGGCAATGGTCCAGCTAAGCGATCCTTCCGAAACCATATCGGGCGCGACATCGGCACTCACGAAATCCATAACCGTATCGTCAAACGTGACGTTGAGTATGGTCCCTACCGTTTCCGTTCCCCTGTTTTCCAAGCGTACGAAATAGTTCCCCTGAAAGCCCGGGACGGCCGCATTGGTCTGCGACATGCACACGCGCAGATCAGGATGTACACCAATTGGGACGATGCAGAAATCCTGTACGATATCTGGATTCGAGGGCAATGTGACGGTTGCGGAAGCCGGCGAAATCGCAAAGTACGAATTGTTTACTACCGGCTGTATGATATGTGTACCCTCGGGCAGTACTTTGTCAAACGTACCGGTCGCATCTGTGACGAAGTTAAAATAAGAATCGGTGTCCACTTTGAACGGGATGAACGGCACAAGTGGGTCGACATCCGAACAACCATCTATATCGACATCGACGCGATTAGTACCGGTCACGTGAAATCCGGAAGCCGGTACGCAAAGTGAATTGACCTCAGCGGAGTAACCCAGTGCAGTGACAATTTCCTGCATTGTCGAAACGACATCCGGCTCCACGCACACATACGACAGACCCGGATTACCGCCTAACCATTCTTCAGTGGAAAAGGTAACATTAGTATTTAGGTATGGACTTCCTTTCAGGCACAGATACGTCAGATTATTATCGCTGCAATCAAGTTCACTCATCGAAAACTCTGGGTTGAGTTCCAGGCTGGTTAAGTGATTATGCGAACAATACAGGAAATCTACATACTTCGGTATTGTCAGTTGCGTCAATTCATTATGGGATACATCAAGGCTGGAACACAAATTAGTCACCAGCGACGTAAGCGAATTGTAGCTTAAGTCGGAAACATTGACTGGTGTCGAGAAGTTAAACGTCGTGAGTGCATTGTGGCTGGCATTCAATTCTTCCAAAAAGAGCGTTTCCTCTATCGGCAAAGTCAATGAAACCAACTGATTATAACTACAATCGATGTAAACCGGATCAGGATAGCCGATCGAAGAATAGGGTTCCTGTCCGGATAAATCCAGTGCCAAAAGAGCATTAAAACTACAATTAAGATGTGGGATATCCTCAAAACTCAAGAATTCCGAACTTATCTGACAATTACCTAACGACAACTGTTGCAGACTATTATGTGAGCAATCAAGATTCACAATGCTTACGAGACCCGAAAAATCGAGCTCAGAAAAAGTATTATAGGAACAATTTAACTTCCAAACTGATAGGAGTTCATTTAAATCAAGGGCGCTAAGGCTATTGTGGCTACAATCGATGAGCCCGAAACCGGGAAAATCCACATTGCCATAATAATCATAATAACTCCAGTCGTCCCCGTTGTCATACATCTCAGCAAAAACAAGGCTGTTGAGTTGGTTATACGAACAGTCTACATGCGCCAATTTCAGTTGGCCCGTTAGGTCAAGACTGGTCAATTGGTTATGATGGCACGAAAGCATCCTTATGTTCTTAAATGCTTCAATGCCTGTAAGATCAACAATTCCTGCGTTTGATACGTCAAGTGTTCCATTAACCGCCAATGCTTCCGACAGCTCAATCTCGCCATTACTGTTCACGTCAATCACAAGCGAAATCGGATTCAGGGCATCATTTGTTGCAATATTATTGGTCGCACTCGCCGATAACAACTTCGCCTTAAACGCCGGATCTGGAATGTTCACGATTTGCGCCTGGGCTAAACCAAACGTCAACAATAAAAATGGGTAGAGTTTCTTCATCTTTATCTTTTGATCAGCCGTATTAATACTTTTGATTTTGCGGTGTTTGACATTCCACATCTTATACGAAAACTATAGTAATCGCCTCTACCCTACTGTATCAATTAATTGGAGCCAAGGTGACACATCGCCGATACAGTGGTAGCCGTCCGCAAATATGTCTCCTAAGCCACTAATATAGGTCAAAACAGCATTAATCAAAGCATTAACGTATTATTTTACTGTCATTTTCGTAAGAACTGATGGCGTTATACTTTACTTTAACGACTACGCGACGTCATCCAATTTCTTAATCCAGTTCAATGCTTTTGCAAGCATCACCGTACTAACTTTGTACCATAATTAAAAACTATTTCAATCATGGCCACAACGGTTTTACATACAGCAGCATCCCGCGGACACGCCAATCACGGTTGGCTTGACGCCCGTCACACCTTCAGCTTTGCAAGCTACCACGATCCTAACCGGATGCACTTCGGTGCCCTTCGCGTTTTGAATGACGACCGCGTTGCGGGTGGTATGGGCTTCGGCACACACCCACACGACAACATGGAAATCATCACCATTCCACTTGAAGGCGATCTCCAACACAAAGACAACCTTGGCAATACCGCCATCATCCGCCGCGGCATGGTGCAGGTAATGAGCGCCGGATCGGGCGTACAACACAGTGAGTTCAACCCGAATGCCGATCAGCACACCAATCTGTTGCAGATTTGGGTGTTCCCGAACAAACGCAACGTCGAACCTCGTTATGACGAGTTGGTGATTTCCGACAAACAACAAAAGAACGCCCTCCAGCAGGTCGTGTCGCCCAACCCTGATGACGCGGGTGTCTGGATCCACCAGGATGCCTGGTTCCACCTCGGCACCTTCGATGCAAACGCAGGCACCTCCTACTCCATCAAAAAAGAAGGAAATGGCGTGTATGCCTTTGTGATAAAAGGTAGCTTTACAGTCGCCGGCGTAGAACTGAACGAACGTGACGGACTCGGCATCACCGACACCGATTCGTTCGACCTGACCGCCTTATCGCCTGACAGCGAGATTCTTTTGATGGACGTACCAATGAAATTCTAACTAAAATAAACTTTTAAAAATCACCAATATGGCAACTACAAAATGGGTTCTTGACCCGTCCCACTCCGAAATTACCTTCAAGGTAAAACACATGATGTTCACCAACGTATCCGGAAAGTTCGACACCTTCCAGGCAACGGCGGAAAGCGACAGCGATAACTTTGAAAACGCCCGCTTCGACTTCCAGGCCGAAACCACGTCGATCAATACCGGCAATGCAGACCGCGACAACCACCTCAGGGGCGGCGACTTCTTCGATGCCGAGCAATTCCCGCAACTGACGTTCAAATCGACGGCGTTCAAACAAAAAAGTGGCGACGACTACACGTTGACCGGCGATCTGTCGCTGCACGGCGTGACGAAGTCTATCTCGCTTGACGTCGAATTCGGCGGATTGGCGCAGGATCCGTGGGGAAACACCAAAGCCGGACTCAGCGCAACAGGCAAACTGAACCGTAAAGACTTCGGCCTCAACTGGAACGCAGCCCTCGAAGCAGGCGGTGTGTTGGTAGGAGAAGAAGTGAAACTCCACATCGAACTACAGTTCGTGAAACAATAAACCGGCTTTTTTGCCCTATGAAAAACGCGGATGCCTCGGGTGTCCGCGTTTTCTTTTTGTAAAACCCTCTGCATAAAGTATAACGCCGTATCCCCTACGTCGCAGCATCTTTGTACCTTACACCTCATGCGTTCGCCCGCCTAACCTGCCCTTGCCTTGAAACGAAAACTTCGGAAAACACTGCGAATCAGTGCCTGGATATTGGGCTCCATCATCGCATTGTTCCTTTTGTTGGTGATTTTGGTGCAGGTACCGTATATCCAAAACATCCTCAAAGACAAAGCGGTAACCTATCTCGAAGGGAAAATCCATACGAAGGTCCGCATCGACCGCATCGAAATCGGCCTGCCCAAAAAGGTCATCGTCGAAGGTGTTTACCTCGAAGACCAGCAACGGGATACCCTCTTGTATGGCGGGAAAATAAAAGTCGATATCGGCCTGTTCGGACTCATCCGCAGCGACATCAACATCCAATCCGTCGATTTGGAGGATGTAACGGCCAACATCCATCGGGACGCCAACGGTCGCTTCAACTTCGACTACATCGTGGAGGCGTTCGCGTCGCCGAAACCCAAAAAAGCATCGGAACCCACCCAAATCGATCTGGGCCGCATCCGGATCAAACGCACCCGATTGCGATGGGACGACCAACAGTCAGGTAACGACCTTACGGCGAACATCCGCGCGTTGGACGTCAATGTGACCGAATTCAATTTGGAAAAAGGTACGTTCGCTGTACCTGATATCAAAGCAGACGGACTCGCCCTGCGCTTCCACCAACGGACTTCGCCAGCGACAGTAGCAGTCAAAGCCCTATCCAAAAAAACGGCCGCCTCTTCTCCTTTTACGCTGGTATTGGATCGCATCCAACTTTCCGCCATCGACCTTGCCTACGACAGCGAACCGGGCAAGATAGCGCTGGCCGCCAAATGGAAAACCCTGTCGGTAAAGGTGAACGAGTTTGATCTTGACCGCCAAACCATTGACCTAGAGCGGTTGGAGTTGGCAAAAGTGGATGCCTTCGTACGAAAGAAAAAATCGGTTGCCACGGCGACGATTGCAGACGAGTCAACCGCAGATAACCAATGGAAGATCACCCTAAAAGAGGCGGACCTCTCGACCATCGCCTTCCGTTACGACGATGATAACGCCGCGCCTGTTTCCAAAGGCATGGATTACGCCCACCTCCATTTTTGGAACTTTAACCTCGGCGCCCGTAACCTCACCTACTCGAGTAGTGCCATCGCCGCCCGGATCCAAACACTGCAGGCCCGGGAAAAGTCGGGGTTGGATATACGTGACTTCCACACCGATGTGGCCTACACCAATACCGGCGTTGTGCTGTCGCATCTGTTGCTGCAAACGAAGCGTTCCACCATCCGGCAGCATCTCGCCGCTTCCTGGCCGTCGCTGGGGGCGTTGAAAGAACGTCCTGGGCAGTTATCGGTCGATGCTGACATCCGCTCCAGCGAGGTGGCGCTTTCGGATGTAGTGCTGTTCGCAGCCCAACTGCGCGGGCAACGTCCGTTTTCCACCTATCCCACCGGCGTGTTGCACCTGAATACGAAAATAGCCGGTCCGTTGGGCGATTTGCGTATCCCTACGTTGGAACTGTCGGGCCTCGGACAAACCCGCGTTCGGGCAAGTGGCCGGATTCGCGGTATTCCCGACCCGAAACGATTGGCGTTCGATCTCAAATTATACGAATTCCGTTCAGGGGAAGACGATGCCTTGCAATTGTTGCCGCCCAACACACTGCCGTCCAACATCCGGTTGCCGGAGCGATTCAACGCCTCCGGATCGTTTAAGGGAACGATTGACCAATTCCGTACGAAACTGGCGCTGCGCAGTTCGTCGGGAGCGGCGGATGTTACGGCCTTTCTCGACCGACGGATACCCAAGCGGGAACGATACGACGCCACCGTCAAACTGACGAATTTCGATGTCGGACGCTTGCTCCGCAACGATTCCATCGGTACGGTGAGCCTGGCGTTTGCGGCCAAAGGCACCTCATTCGACCCCAAACAGGCAGTGGGCATCTTAGAGGGAAACGTGACGAGTGCCCGTTATAACGGCTATACCTATCGCAACCTCAACCTCAACGGCAAGGCCAACGCCGGAAACGTGACAGTCGATGCGAAAATGGATGATCCCAACCTCACCTTCCTGCTGGCCGGCGAAGGCGATTTCGGTGGGAAAGCGCCCGCCGTAAAGATGCGGATGCAGGTAGACATGGCCGATCTCGAGAAACTCCACCTACACGCGGGTCCACTCAAACTGCGAGGCTCCGTTGACGCCGATTTCCCCGTCGCTGACCTTGACGCGCCCAACGGACGGCTGACGGTGCACCATTTGGTGGTGGCGAATGCATCGGAACAATTCCCAATCGACTCCATCCAACTCACCGCCGTCTCGACTGCCGAACGCGATTCGATTACCCTGCAATCGCAGTTCCTGTCGGCGAAAATGACCGGTTCCTATTCCCTCACCCAACTTCCAAACGCCATCCGACGCTCGTTAGCGCGCTACTATCCTATGGAAGCGCCCGCGAATACGGCCAGTGCGCCCCAATCGGTCGAACTGGAAGTGATGCTTAAGAACGATCCCCTATTATTCAAACTCCTGCCCGAACTCAAAAGCCTCGAACCGGCCTCGCTTCGCGCGAGCTACCTGTCGGATGGCGACCGGATCGCCCTGGCGTTAAAGATGCCAAAACTGGTCTACGGCACCACCAACCTGTCGGGTATTGAGGCAACAGTCGATACAACGGCAGACGGACTTTCCTACCTGGTCGTGGTAGACGACATCCGCAATGCGTCCTTACAACTGCCGTACGCCCGCCTTCAGGGCCTTGCCAACCGGAATAAAGTGACCTACGACCTGCTTTTACAAGACGTGAAAGGCAAAGACCACTATCATTTGAGCGGCGCCTTGCTTCCTGATGCGCAACGCCTTGCCCTGCAAATCGATCCGGCGATTTTATTGCTCAACTATGAGTCGTGGTCGATTCCGGCCGATAACCGGATTTCATTCGGGCAGGGAGGCCTCAACATCCGTGCCTTCCGTCTTGAAAACAAAGGGAGTATCCTCGACGCACAATCGGTCTCCAATCAACCGAACGCGCCCATTCGCCTGGCATTTGACCGCTTCGACCTTCGCACCCTCACCGATATCGCCCAGCAAAGCGATCTCGATCTTTCAGGGACGCTCACCGGTACCGCCAAACTCCGCGACCTCGCCGGCACCGCGCAGTTTACCTCTGACCTGCGTATCGACCAACTGGGATTGCAGCAGAAGATCATTGGCGATGTGACATTGAAAGTAGACAATACCTCACCGGGAACCTTGCAGGCGCGCCTGAACCTCACCGGAAACGAAAACGACCTCGCGCTCAACGGCACGTATAAAACAGCCTCTGGAGCGCTCGATTTCGTACTCGACCTCACCCGTCTCGACATGAAAAGTATCGAGACTCTGGCGATGGGGAATCTGTCCGACAGCGAAGGCTTCCTCTCGGGGCGCCTCTTGCTGAAAGGCACTGCGAGTTCTCCGTCTGTCATAGGCGACCTGCAATTCCACGATGTCGGATTCCGCGCGAAACAACTGCAGTCAAAATTCAGCGGTATCAATGAAAAACTGAGGTTCGATGACCGCTACATCCGACTGAATCGCTTTACTATCAAGGATGCCGACGGTAACGAACTGGTGGTCGACGGGTCAATTGAAAACGAGAACCTTACACGGTTCGGCTTCGACCTTTCCGTCACCTCCCAATACTTTAAGTTAGTGGATGCGGAAGAAAAAGACAGCGACCTGTTTTATGGAAAACTCTACGCCGACGCCCGTTTGCGGGTCAAAGGAAACAGCGACCGCCCCATCGTAGACGGACGCGTTACCATTGCCGACGACACCGACTTTACCGTCGTGTTGCCGCAGCAGGATCCATCGGTGCAGGACCGGGAAGGCATCGTCAAATTCGTTGATCGCGACAGTCCTTCCCTACTCGACGAACGCATCGAGTTACGTGATTCACTTGCCGTTTCCGACGTGAAGGGAATCGAGGCATCGGTCGATATCGAAGTAAAGAAAGAAGCCACCCTTTCACTCGTCATCGACAAAGGAAATGGCGATTACCTGAAGCTCAAAGGGGAAGCGCGTCTCACCGGGGGAATCGATCCATCCGGCAAAACCACCCTGACCGGACGGTATGACTTCACGGAAGGGGCTTATGAAATGACCTTTAACCTTATCCGCCGGAAATTCGACATCAAGGAAGGCAGTTACATCCTTTGGACGGGCGAACCCACTTCCGCTGACGTTAATATTACCGCTACCTACCGCGCACAGGCCGCACCGATCGACCTGGTCGAAAACATGATCACCGACCTCTCGTCCGAGCAGCGCAACCGCTACAAACAACGCATTCCGTTCGACACCCAGTTGAAGATGAACGGCCAGCTCTTGAAACCGGAAATTACCTTTGACATCGTCATCCCGGAAGGCAATTATAACGTAGCTACGGAAGTACTTGACGCGGCGGAAGCACAGTTGGCGCGACTTCGACAGGAACCGTCCGAACTCAACAAACAGGTTTTTGCGTTGCTGTTGCTCAACCGTTTCATCGGGCAAAACCCGTTTGCGAGTGAAGCCGGTGGTACCAGCGCCGAATCATTGGCCCGACAGAGTGCCAGTAAAATCCTGTCGCAGCAACTGAACAACCTCGCGGCCGACCTCATCAGTGGCGTAGAGGTAAATTTCGACCTCGAATCGACCGACGACTATACGACAGGGCAACGTGAGAACCGCACCGACCTCTCTGTAGGGGTATCCAAACAATTGCTCGACGACCGCCTGAAGGTGACCGTAGGCAGCAGTTTCGGGTTGGAAGGGCCACAACAAGCAAACGAACAAACCACCAATATTGCTGGCGATATTTCAGTAGATTACCAACTGACCAAAGACGGGCGCTACCTCGTGAGGGCCTACCGCAAGAACCAATATGAAGTGGCGGTACAGGGACAGGTGGTGGAAACCGGCGTGGCCTTTATCATCACGATGGATTACAAGAAATTCCGGGAACTGTTCCACCGTTCCGAAGAGGAAAAAGCCTTACGCGCCGAACGCAAACGCCAGGACCGGGCCCAACGTGAAAAAGGAAACGACGACGACCCAAACCAAAAGGAACGCGAAGATGAAAAGAAGTTATAGTATCCTCCTCGTGATGGTGTGGCTGTTGGCCGCCTGCACCGGACTCAAAAGCGTTCCGGAAGGCGATCTGCTGTATACAGGTGCGAAAGTCACCGTGAAGGGAGACGCGGTGCCCAAAAAAGAACGCAAGGCGCTGCGGCCGGAACTGAAAGAACTGCCCCGTCCGCAACCCAACCGGAAGTTCCTGTGGATGCGCCCCAAACTCTTTTTCTATAACCTCGCGGGCGATGTGAAGAAAGACAAAGGGTTTCGTCACTGGCTGAAATTCAAAGTAGGCGAACCGCCCGTATTGTTCAGTAAGGTTGACCTCGACTACAACGGCAGCGTACTCGCGAACCGCTCGGAAAACAACGGCTTCTTCAAGACCATCATGAGCGTCGACTCTACGCGAAAGGGCAAAACGGCGCGTGCGGATTATACCGTTTCGGTCGGTCCACGCTACCGCATCCGGAACGTCGACTTCCCCTCTGATTCAACCCAGGGGATTGAAAAGGCCATCGGAAACACCGTGCGCCGCACGTTCCTTAAAAAAGGCGAACCCTACAGCCTGGAGACCATCAAAGCCGAGCGCGAGCGCATCGACCAACGCCTGAAGCAACGCGGCTATTATTACTTCAACCCCGATTACCTGTTGGTGGAAGTCGACAGCACCGTCGGGAAATACGAAGTCGACCTGACCGTTCGTGTCAAATCAGAAGCGCCGAAAAAAGCGCTGGTGCCCTATCGCATCCATAACATCGTCGTCTACCCGAATTTCAGCCTGAACGACAGCGTGACCGATCAGGATGTCGTAGAGAAATCCTTTAAAGACTTTAGCATCATCGACCCCGAACGGACGTTCAACCCACGCGTTTTCGACCGGGTGTTGCTGTTCCGGAAAAACGACCTATACAACCGTCGTAACCACAATTTGTCGCTTAATAGGCTCGTCAACCTCGGTACGTTCAAGTTTGTCAAAAACGAATTCCGACCGGCAAAAGATACCATCGGCGACTTCCTGGATGCCTACTATTTCCTCACGCCACTTCCTCCTAAATCCATACAGGTGAAGGTGTTGGGAAAAACGAACTCGGCGAATTACACCGGCACCGAACTCAACGTCGACTGGAAGAACCGCAATACCTTCCGGGGCGCGGAACTGCTCACGATTTCGGTGTTTGGTGGGATGGAGGTCCAGGTGTCCGGACAAAACAAAGGGTTCAATGTCTTCCGGATCGGCGGCCAGGCGAGTCTGGTGTGGCCGCGCTTCATCTCCCCTTTCTCACTGAATACGTCGGGTGGGTTCGTGCCGCAAACCAAAGCGGAAGTCGGCTATGAATACCAAAAACGCGACAAGTTGTATGCCCTCAACACCTTCCGCGGCCAGTTTGGCTATCTGTGGAAGGACCGCATTGAAACCGAGCACCAGCTCAACGTAACGGAAATCACCTATGTGAGTCCGCAGAACGTTACGCCGCTGTACCAATCACAGATAGACGATGTTCCGTCGTTGCAGAAAGTCATTGAAAAACAGTTCATTTTCGGTCCTACCTACTCGTATACCTATACCAACACCATGCGGAAGCGGCTTCGCCATACGTTTTACTTCCATGGCAAAGTCGACCTGGCGGGCAACGCGGCGGGTCTCTTGTCGGGCGCTGACGTAAAAGCCGGTAACCAAAAAGAATGGCTGGGCGTGGCGTTCAGCCAGTTTGTCAAAGTCGAAACCGAACTACGGCACTACCTGAAATTGGGAGACAACTCGCAGTTGGCGAGCCGGATCATCGCCGGAGTGGGCGTGGCGTATGGCAATTCAACCGAAATGCCCTATATCAAGCAGTTTTTCATTGGCGGCACGAACAGCATCCGCGCGTTTCGCGCCCGTTCCATCGGCCCCGGCCATTTCGATGTACGGACGCTCGACAGCGACTTCCTGCCCGACCAATCGGGTGATGCCAAACTAGAGTTCAGCACCGAATACCGGGCCAAACTCTACTCGGTCGTTCATGGCGCCCTCTTTCTCGATGCCGGAAACATCTGGCTGCTGCGCGACGATCCGGAACGACCGGGCGCACGGCTCACCAATCGGTTCTTAAACGACCTGGCGGTAGGAACCGGTGCCGGGTTGCGGGTAGACCTCTCCTTTTTGGTGCTGCGGCTCGACCTCGCGTTTCCCCTTCGCGTGCCGTATCTACCCAACGGCCAAAAATGGGTGGGCGACCGTATTGCCTTTGGTAACCCGGATTGGAGGCGGGAGAACCTTGTTTTGAATATTGCGATTGGGTATCCGTTTTGACGTACTTTTACGCCATGCCGGCCTCTTTCAATCGACGCAACTTCCACCAACACACCTTTTGCCTTTGGCTGGAACGGCCCAAGACCGAAATCGAAGACCGTGTGGCCGATTTCACCAGTCGTACCGGAAGCCGGTACTTCTTCGACGAAACGGGTGTATACCGCCTGTCAGATCACTGGGCCCGGGTCGCGAATTGCCGTTGGCGGTTAGAAGGAGGCGAAGCACGCGGACAACGGCTGGGCTATGCCAAATGGACGGATTTCCTGCCGGACGACGACGACCAACGACTCTATTGGATTGCCGTGGATTTCGACCGTAAGGAAGCCACCTACCACCATCGCGACCAGGGTATTGTAAACGGATGGCTGCGTACGGCCCCACAAACAATCCGGCGCATGCGGGAGGTTCGTAAAATCCTGTGTACGGATGAATGGGCCGCCTATCTGGACGGTGACGTGGAACAAACCCGTCGCGAATGGGTTTCTGAACTCATCCAAACCGACCGCACACTGGCCGCCATACGCACGTCTGGAACCGCAGGTCGATAAATCGTCAGGGAATCCCTATCTTTGCGGCTAAATTCCCCAAAGGAAGAACCCATTTTAATGAATTTCAAAGACTTACAGCTATCGAGTAACCTGCTCGAAGCGATACAAGATAAAGGTTACACCACTCCTACTCCTATTCAGCAACAAGCCATCCCGATTATCCTAAAGGGCTCTGATTTAGTAGGATGTGCCCAAACCGGCACCGGAAAAACCGCGGCCTTCGCCATTCCCATCATCCAGCAACTGCACCGGATGGGTTCCAGCAAACGCAAACTGATACGCGCCCTGGTGGTGACGCCCACACGCGAACTCGCCCTGCAGATTGGTGAGAATTTTGACGAGTATTCGAAATACACCAACCTGCGCCAGGTGACGGTATTCGGCGGCGTTTCGCAAATTCCGCAAGTCGACCAGTTGCGACGCGGCGTCGATGTACTTATCGCCACGCCCGGACGCCTCCTCGACCTTCACAAACAAGGTTTCATCGACCTTGACCACCTGCATACACTCGTATTGGACGAAGCCGACCAAATGCTCGACATGGGGTTTGTAAACGACGTCAAGAAGATCGTCAAACTTACGCCTGACAACCGGCAGACGCTGCTTTTTTCGGCCACTATGCCGCTCCCGATACGCGAACTGGCCGAGATGTTCCTCAAAAACCCGGAAAGTGTTTCAGTAACGCCGGTTTCCTCCACCGCAGAACGTGTGGAGCAGGAAATCTATTTCGTCGAGAAAAACGAGAAAAGGAACTTACTGTACCACCTCATCCGGAATGAAAACCTCTCGGATGTATTGGTCTTCACCCGTACCAAACACGGGGCTGATAACGTTGTGCGGGCCCTTCGAAAAAAAGGCGTAGCCGCAGAAGCAATCCATGGCGATAAATCCCAATCGGCACGCCAACGTGTGCTCGAAGCCTTCAAGGCGAAGGAAGTCGGCGTGTTGGTCGCTACGGATATCGCCGCCCGGGGTATCGACATCAGCCAGTTGCCTTATGTGATCAATTTCGATCTTCCCAATGTGCCCGAAACCTACGTGCACCGTATCGGCCGAACCGGTCGCGCCGGACGTGCGGGCAAAGCGATTTCCTTCTGTGGGAAAGACGAAGCACCGTATTGGCGTGACATCCTGAAACTGACGAAAGTGGAAGTCGATGTCATCTCCGAGCACCCGTGGCCTTGGCAGGACGGCACTCCCGAACCCGGCGCTGTGCCACAAAAACCGGAGCCGACCCAGAACAACAACCGGAGCGGAAAGCCGAAATCATCGCGAAAATCAAGCGGTTCGAAGCAAAACAAGCGCCGCTGGTATTGATTAGCGGAAGGTAAGCCGTACTACTTTACCACGACCTGCCGCATAGGCAACCGTAGGCGAAGCAAAGCGAACGGTATACAAATCCGATACAGGCGAAAGCAAACGCCAGGTCTGGCCGGCATCATCCGACCGATGGATGCCCGTTGCCCCGACCGTTACCCATCCCTTGCCTTTACTTCCGGGGATGGCCTGTATACAAGAAATATAACCGGGTCCCTGGCCGTCACTCACCAGTTGCCACGTCTTCCCCCCATCATGGGTAATGGCTTTGTTGGCGCCATTGTCAGTAGGCTTGTCGTAATTTCCGCCCGCGATCATGCCCGTATGGGCATCCGCAAACGCAATCGAAAAAATACCCGTCATCGTTTCGCCCTGCCGGATGGGAGTATCTACTACCGACCAGGTCGTTCCATGGTCGGCCGAATGAAACACACGTGCTTTTTGTCCGCCCGATGCCATCCATAGGTCATGCCCTTTCACTGAAACACAGGTGTTGCTCGACGCGAAAGCGGCTTCACCTGCTGCGGTTTGCGGAAGGCGGCTACAGGCAATTTTCGTCCAGTGATGACCGCCGTCATTGGTTTGGATGACCGATAGGCAACCGCCCACCGGATCTCCGATGGCCACTCCGTGGGTATCATCCCGAAAAACCATACTGTCATAAAACACCGACGCGCCGTCCTCGCGGTATACAAGTGTTTCCTTTCCGTTGGCCATGTCAAGTCGGAATAGGGTGGCCGGACTTCCCACATTCAACACAAATAACGCGTCGCGGGTCATCGCGATACTTCGAAGTTCAGACGTCAGGGTGTCGATTTGGCGAAGGGTTATGTCCCCTGTGGCGAGGTGAATCTGACCTAATCGGCCTTTATCAGCGCCGAACCAGATATCAGATGGACCGACAGCCAGCGAACGAATACTGGCTTTTCCCGTAAAAAGCGTATCGATAGTGAGGGACGTGAGGGGTTGCGGATGAGCCAAACGCGGGGCGCAGCCTGACACCCATCCGCACACAACGATGAACAGCACGATAAGTCGCTTCATCCGACGAAGATACGTAAACCCTCACAGAAATAAATAATAGGCTATTCCCGTGCCGAATGGTCAAAAATACGTACTTTTACACCCTTATTTCTTACATCCTGTATGAGCTCTTCCAAGCACCTGAGCAAACTATCGCTGGCTGGACTTTTCATCACTTTAGGGATTATCTACGGAGATATCGGTACGTCGCCGCTATACGTGATGAAAGCCATCATCGACGAGCATAAGATTCAGTCAGATTTGATTTTGGGGGGCGTCTCCCTTATTTTCTGGACACTTACGCTGCAAACCACGATAAAGTACGTCATCATTACCCTCAACGCCGATAACCACGGTGAAGGTGGTATTTTTGCGTTGTATGCGTTGGTCAAACGAACCAAAATCCAATGGCTGATCGTACCCGCTATTATTGGGGGGTCGGCGCTGTTGGCAGACGGTATCATCACGCCCCCTATCTCGGTTTCATCGGCAGTGGAAGGATTGCGCTACTTCGATCCGGAAATCGACACCGTACCGATTGTAATTGGTATCCTCTTCCTGCTTTTCTACATCCAGCAGTTCGGGACGAACCTCGTAGGGAAGTTCTTCGCACCGATGATGTTTCTGTGGTTCGGCATGCTGGGCTTGCTCGGTACGATCCAGATTGTCGACCATCCGGAAGTATTCAGAGCGATTAATCCGTATTATGCCTACCAACTGCTGGCCAATACCGACGACCAGGTCAGTGCTTTCGTGCTATTGGGCGCCGTATTCCTCTGTACGACCGGTGCCGAGGCCTTGTATTCCGACATGGGACACTGTGGGCGTAACAACATCCGCGTGAGTTGGATATTCGTGAAAGTCGCGTTGGTACTCAACTATTTCGGCCAGGCGGCCTACCTCATCCAACACGAGGGACAAACCCTTCAGATGCTCGATCCTGACAACGGAAACCCGTTCTATATCATCATGGCCGATTGGTTCAAGCCTTTCGGTATCGCCATCGCCACCATGGCGGCGGTCATTGCGTCACAAGCCCTCATCAGCGGCTCGTTTACGCTCATCAACGAGGCCATGCGCCTCAGTTTCTGGCCGAAGGTGCGCATCAAATATCCGACCGACCTGAAAGGACAACTGTATATTCCGTCTATTAACTGGTTGCTGTTTTTGGGCTGTGTCGGCATCGTATGGCACTTCCGCGAATCGGCAGCGATGGAGGCCGCCTACGGACTCGCCATCATCTTGTGTATGATTATGACGACGGTATTGCTGAACTACTACATGATCCTCAAAAGGGTGAAATGGTATATCATGTCGCCGCTGATTGCCCTGTATTTGCTCATTGAAATCAGTTTTCTGGTCGCCAATAGCAAGAAATTCCCGGAAGGTGGCTACGTAACACTCGTTATCGCCATCGGCCTCATCGGTATTATGTCGGTGTGGTACCGGGCGAAGAAAATCAGCAAGGCCTACACTAAAATCGTGAAAATCGGCGACTACAAGCAAGTGCTTTCCGATCTCAGCAAAGACCTTTCGATTCCGAAATACGCTACCCACCTCGTTTATATGACCAATGCAGCCCGCGTGGATGAGATTGAAGAAAAGGTCATGTACTCGATCCTACAGAAACGGCCGAAACGCGCCGATATTTATTGGTTCATCCACGTGAACATTCTCAACGAACCGTATCGAACCGATTATAAAGTAACGGAAATCGTCAAAGACGACCTGATCCGGATTGACTTTAACCTCGGCTTCCGCGAACCGACGAAGATCAATATCATGTTCAAGGAAGTGGTGAAGGATCTGGTGAAAAATGGCGAAGTAGACATCACCAGCCGCTACGAGTCGTTAAATAAGAACAACATCATCGGCGACTTCAAATTCGTGCTTTCAGAGAAATTCCTGTCGAACGACAGCGACTTGAGGTGGCATGAGAAGATCGTCATGAACACCTACTTCCTCATCAAGAAGCTGAGTTTGTCAGAGGAAAAAGCCTTCGGTCTGGATGCCAGTTCGGTCAAAGTCGAGAAGTTTCCCATGGTACTGCACGCCCCGGAACGCATCTGCATGAAGCGTGTGGAATAGCG
Source organism: Flavobacteriaceae bacterium (assembly GCA_027490305.1). Classification (GTDB taxonomy): domain Bacteria; phylum Bacteroidota; class Bacteroidia; order Flavobacteriales; family Flavobacteriaceae; genus Flavobacterium. The sequence goes on along the minus strand of JAIXYI010000071.1, from coordinate 19,148 downwards.
AAAATTCGCGTTTTTCGTTAAACTTTTCCCAATCCGATTACAAATGGACCGGTTTTTTCGTCTATGTGGTAAAGAAAAAATCCTTATTATGAAAACCAAAACTATTTTCCTGATGCTGATGGGATTCCTTTCATTTGGAATGCTGCATGCGCAGGACCGGACCACCGTCACTGCTACCAGTAGCGACATCAGCGATAACCTCGACCTGAAAGCGGTTGCCTCTATTTTTGGCGATTCGCGCGACCTCGAAGATTTTGAACGTCGACTCAACGACCCTAAAATCCAAATTTCCAATCTTGACCTCAATAACGACGGCTACGTGGATTACCTGCGGGTCATCGAGACAACCGAAAAGAACCTACACCTTATCGTCGTACAATCGGTTTTGGAAAAAGACGTCTTTCAGGACGTAGCGACCATCAACGTCGAGCGCGACGGTGATCGCGTATCGGTGCAGGTCGTAGGTGACGTATATATGTATGGCCCTAACTATATTTATGAGCCGGTATATGTCGTACGCCCCGTTATTTTCGGTGTCTTTTGGGATCCCTACTACCGTCCGTATTATTCACCTTGGTATTGGGGGTACTATCCTACCTATTATAGCTACTGGAGTCCCTACCCTATCTACCGCTACCGTCGTAACATATACGGACACATCAACGTACACAACCACTACAATTATGTAAATGTGTGCAACCCACGCGCCTACCGACTCTATGACGGTCGTCGCCAGAACGGCTTCGAACGCCAGAATCCGGGTCGTTCGTTCTCGCAACGTACACAGGTTGATAACAAACGGGACTACGATCTTGTACGACACGATACCCGCACCGGAACACGCGGCGGCACCCGTGCCGTATCCGGAAGCGGAACGCGCACCAACAACACCCCGGTACGCGGGACTTCTACCGGAACGCGTCAGGGAGGAACCCTTCAGAACGGACGTACGGCAGAGGCTGGAACACGTTTCACAGGCGGTACACGTCAAACAACACAACCCAATCGCGCGGCATCCGGTTCGCTTCAAGGCACCCCAACACGCACCAGTAGCAGTACACAAAACGGCACCACTGGAACGGGTACGCGTTTTAACGGAGGCACACGCCAGACAACGCAACCCAGCCGCGCCCAAAGTGGCTCTTTCGAAAGCGGACGCACCAGTCCAAGCAGCAATGTGCGTGTGACGCCAAAAAGCGATAGAAGTGGCAGTTTGGAGTCTACCCGCACGACCAGCGCACCCACCCGCGCCACTACCCCTGCTCGCAGCGTAACACCAGCCGCTTCATCAGGAAGTAAAGAGCAGGCAGTACGCACCGCTCCGCAGCGTAGCTCCGGTTCGGCCCGCCAGGAAAAAAGCAGTCGTCGTGGCAGTAATGAAGGCAGCGGACGAAACTAAAAAGTAAATAGCACCTGAAACCCGGATAATGCATCCGGGTTTTTTATTTTTGCCTACCAATACGATACCATGGTTTTTCTACGACTGATCCGCTGGCCGAACTTACTGATGATCGCACTGACCCTTTGCTCGGTGCATTACGGCCTATTCAAATCCACCAACCTTCCCGTGGCCCTTAACGACGTCCGATTTGGCCTTCTGGTGCTCGCCACGCTGCTGATTGCGGCGGGAGGCTATATCATCAACGACGTCTTCGATCAATCGACAGATGCCATCAACCGCCCCGATCGGGTGATCATCGGACGGCATATTTCTGAAAAAACAGCCTACAACCTATACGGTGGCTTTACGATTACAGCCGCTGTTATTGGCTATTACCTCGCTGATTATGTGGGGCGCACCAACTTTGTGGGGATTTTTATCCTGTCAGCCGCCATTCTTTACCTCTATGCCTCCAGCTTCAAGCAAAGCCTGTTGATAGGCAACCTATTGGTCAGCCTTGTCACCGGTATTATCGTCCTGGTGCCGGTGGCGTTTGACCTTGTACCGCTGATTGTTCCGGAAACGCGTGAGTTGTTGGCCAATGTAGCCGAAATCTGCGTCGACTATGCCCTTTTCAGCTTTGTGATCTCGCTGGCGCGCGAGATTACCAAAGACCTGGAGGATGTCGAAGGCGACGCGAAAACGGGCATGAACACGATGCCCATCGCATTCGGAATATACACGACCAAAATCATCGCCTTTGCAGTAACGGCAGTAGCCTGTGGCACGTTATTGTGGTACATCTATGCCTACTTCGTTACCAGCGGGCTTTGGTTCGTCACGGTATTTCTTCTTTTGGGTGCAGTGGGGCCCTTGCTCTTTTTTCTGCTCCATATTCTCCGGGCATCGTCCGCTGGCGAATTCCGCACGCTGTCCACCGCACTTAAGATTGTGCTTTTAGCCGGTGTGCTGTCCATCGTTGTCGTTTCCCTTAATATTCTCTTCAATGCTAAAGGATAAACTCAGCCGCTACCGAATCATCCTCGCTTCCGGATCGCCCCGTCGCCAACATTTCCTGCGCGAACTCGGACTTGATTTTGTGATTGAAGTCAAAGAAGTCGACGAATCGTTTCCCGATCATTTAAAGGGAGGTGAAATTACCGCGTTTCTATCCGAACTAAAAAGTGACGCATTTGGTCTATTGGGAGACAACGACATCCTGATCACCAGTGATACCATCGTATGGTTGGAAGACAGGGCGTTGGGAAAACCTACAGACCGTGAGGATGCGATTGCGATGCTGGAAGCCCTTTCCGGACGCACCCACCAAGTGATGACATCGGTGACTTTCCGAACCCGTTCGGGACATGAGACGCTTACGGAAACAACCGCCGTTACCTTTAATTTTCTGACACGGGAAGAGATTGAATACTACATCGATCACTATCGCCCTTTCGATAAGGCCGGGTCATACGGTATACAAGACTGGATCGGGATGGTAGCCGTAAAGCGTATTGACGGTTCGTATGCAAACGTGATGGGATTACCGGTCGACCGCGTCTATGACTATCTAAACAGCCGCTTTTAGACGCGGAAATCTTACAAGACACAGATACATTTCTGTAATGGGATAGGCCTCATAGCGCCGCATTTTTGTAGCGTCACCACTTTCTGTCGGTCGGCGCAAAACAAAATGAAATGAATCCTACCCTTCGATTCCCGGCTCCGGTTCGGCTCGCGTGCCTGCTCATCAGCCTCATTGCCTTGTGCTATATTGCCTATGTGGGCCAGGATGTGCTTACTCCCCTGGCCATGGTGGGTTTATTCGCTATCCTTGTGCGGCCTGTAGCTGGGTTCATGGAACGACGTCTTCGGTTTCCCCAGGTGTTGGCCTCGATCGTCGTCGTATTGCTCTTTGTTGTGATACTGGGAGGCGTGGTTTCGTTTGTCTCCTGGCAGGTCAGTGACTTTGCCAGTGACTGGGATCGCATCAAACGAAACTTCACCATCCATATCTTTCACTTACAACAGTATATCTACCAGCACTTTGGCGTCAGTATGGCCGAGCAGCAGGAATACCTGAACAGCGCGACCCAAAACGGGATGAAATCCGGACGTGCGCTTATCGGAACTACACTGTTGTCGGCCACCGACACACTCATTACGGTGACGCTGATTCCGGTTTATATGTTCCTGATCCTGATATACCGCACGCACATCATGACGTTTCTATGCAAACTGGTGGATACGGGACACCACGAACGACTGAAGGATATTATGGCCCAAATCAAATTTGCGGTCAAAAATTACCTGATGGGACTCACGATTGAGATGTTCATCGTCTCCTTCCTGACCGCTTTGGGCTTTTATATAGTTGGTGTGGAATATGCCCTGTTGTTGGGCGTGCTGACGGGCCTCCTGAACCTCATCCCTTATATCGGCATCATGGTCGCCTGCGTCGTGAGCATTTTCGCCTCGCTTACCGCGTCGACGGACATTTCGATCATTGTCGGGGTATTGGTGGTCAAAGTCATCGTGCAGTTAGTCGACAACAACGTACTGGTGCCCATGATCGTCAGCTCGAAGGTACAGGTAAACGCGCTGGCCTCGATTGTGGGTATCATCATCGGTGGGATGTTAGCTGGCGTGACCGGGATGTTCCTCGCGATTCCGATTATCGCCGTCCTGAAAGTCGTATTCGACCGCATCGAATCCCTTGAACCATGGGGGTATCTGTTAGGGGATGACATCCCGCGCACCTTTGAGTGGCACCGCATCCGGCTGCCGCGCTATGCCTATGTTTCTCCAGACGAATCGCCAAAAGAGACGGTATCCGCGGAAGCGAAAACATTACCGAAAAAACGCAAAAAAACGTAAGATGGAGCCCCCCAAAACGACCCTTGCGCAGCATGTGCGGACGCATTCTGTTCGGCTGTCAGAATCGACACTTCGAAGGAAAAACCGCTTTGAGCAATTTCTGGCAGGGATGGCGGATGGCGTGCTCTTTACCGGACGCGTGATCGCCAATATCTTTGGCCGCGGATTTGAATTCAAGGAGTTTTTCCGCCATTGTTTTGAGGTCGGCAACCGGTCACTCGGACTCATCTCCGTCACGGGAATTGTTGTGGGTCTTGTGCTGACCATCCAGTCGCGGCCTGTGTTGGTTGATTTTGGCGCCGTTACCATGCTTCCCGGTATGGTTGCCGTTTCGATGATACGCGAAATGGGTCCGGTTATGATTGCCCTTATCTGCGCCGGCAAGATCGGATCGAGTATGGGCGCTGAAATCGGGTCGATGCGCGTGACCGAGCAAATCGATGCGATGGAGGTCTCTTCTACCAATCCCATCCGATTTCTCGTCGTACCGAGGGTGTTGGCCATCACGCTGATGCTACCTTTATTGGTGTTGTATGCCGACGCGCTCGGGATCATGGCCAGTTGGGCCGGCGCCAATATTAAAAGCGATGCCAGTTTCGTCTTGTTTATGAACCAGGCCTTCGGGCAGTTGGCTTTTTCTGACTTACTTCCGGCGTTTATCAAGACGTTCTTCTTCGGCGCCGTGATTGGTTTGGTGGGATGTTACAAAGGATACAATGCCGGGCGCGGTACCGAAAGCGTAGGGCGTGCGGCCAATTCTGCCGTAGTGCTTTCGTCTTTGCTGGTGATTATCGTCGATTTAATTGCCGTTCAACTAACCGATGTGATATGAAAACGACGACAACTGACACGCCCATCATCGACGTCCGCGACCTGCGGAAGAGTTTCGGCACCACCCGCGTTCTGGACGGCGTCAGTTTCCAGTTACGGAAGGGTGAAAACCTGGTCATCCTGGGTAAATCGGGCTCAGGAAAATCGGTGTTGATCAAATGCATCGTGCGTTTGCTTGACGCCGATAGCGGCACGATTACCGTGCTCGACCAGGAAATCAATTCGCTCAAAGCCGAAGCACTCAGCGAGGTACGCCGCAGTATTGGGTTTCTCTTCCAGAGTGCGGCTTTGTATGATTCGATGACCGTGCGGGAAAACCTGGAATTTCCGCTCCGTCGAACCGGCCTCAAAACGACCCAGGCGGCAATCGACCAGAAAGTTACGGAAGTACTCGACGATGTCGGCCTCCCTGACGCCATCGACCGGATGCCCTCGGAATTATCGGGCGGCATGCGAAAACGGATTGGCCTGGCGCGCACGCTGATTGTCGATCCGGCCATTATATTATATGACGAACCCACTACCGGGCTGGATCCGGTTACATCCGACGAAATCAGCCGGTTGATCAACAGCGTCCAAAAGCAATACAATACGTCTTCCATCATCATCACACACGACATCGAATGTGTGCGCACGGTAGCCGATCGCATCCTGATGCTGAAAGACGGCACCTTATATAAAGAAGGCACCCTTGACGCATTCGAATCGTCGGATGACCCGGTGATCCAATCATATTTTACCTCCAAACGAAAGTCCTAATACTACCACATGAATACGCAAAGCACCACCTTCAAAGTACGCCTCGGCCTCTTCGTTTTTACGGGTATCGTACTCTTTTTCCTTGCCTTGTTCCTTATAGGCAAACAGAAAAACCTGTTCAATCCCGTCTTCCAGTTACGGGCTAACTTCCGAAATGTCGGCGGCCTGCAAGTGGGCAATGTCGTCCGTTTTTCGGGTATCAACATCGGGACCGTCGACAACATCCGTTTTTTGAACGATACCACCGTTCGCGTCGACATGCTCATCCGTCAGGACGTAAAACCGTTTATCAAAGAAGATGCGAGGGCCGGAATTGGCTCAGAGGGCATCATCGGCGATAAAGTCCTCGTCTTGTCGCAGGGAAATGCGCCACACGAAATCAAACCGAACCAACTCATCACCTCCACCGAACCCACCAACATGGATGCTGTGATGCGCAGCCTGAGTGTTACCGCCGACAATGCCGCCGTAGCATCGGAGGAAATGGCCGAAATCCTTTTGAAGATCAACCGCGGAGACGGAACGCTGGGCCGCCTGATACAGGATAAAGAGATTGCCGAAAACCTCGACAAAACCATGGAAAACCTCAAGAACTCGAGTAAAGGACTTGAGCAAAACATGGAGGCTGCCAAACACAATTTCCTTTTACGGGGTTACTTCCGGAAGAAAGAAAAGGAAAAACGCGAAAAAGAAGAAGCCGCCAAAAAAGAGGCGAAAGAGGCGGCTGCGAAATCCACCAAAAAGGCAACAAAGAAATAGGATCAGCGTTACTAAAGGCAATTGTGTATTTTTGGAAGAATGCAGCGTATCCTGATGTTCCTTTTTGTTCTGGCACTGGCACCCACATACGTGTCCGGACAGGCGCCCACGACCGCAAAAGACTCGGCTGCGTTATACAAGAAAATTGAGAAGGCGTCGAAGCGACGGGGGTTTACGCGCTTTTTGCATAGAATGGTATTCGAGCCGACGGAAATCAAGAATTCCAATCCCATCCGGAAGCCCAAAAAACGCGACTATAAAAACTATAACGGTCGGATTGTACGGAATATCCGCATCCACACCCTCGATCCGTTCGGATATTCCGAAATCGATACGACCCGGAAGCCACGCAACTGGGGCGAACGACTCGGGAATGCGGTGCATATCAAGTCGCGGCAGTTCGCCATTCGCAACTTATTGCTTATAAAGGAAAACCGACCCGTTGACTCGCTGATGGTCAAAGAAAGCGAACGACTTATCCGGACGCAGCGGTATGTGAGCCGGGTGTATATCACCGCCACACCGGTGTCGTCGGATTCAGTGGATATTAACGTGCGTGTACTCGACTCGTGGAGCCTCATCCCGAAAGGGAGCATCAGCACCTCGCGGACCTCGGTTGAAATACGGGAACGGAACATCCTGGGGAGCGGACACGAATTTGTGAGCCGTATCATCAATGATAATGAAGATGGCCAGAAGGCGTACAACTTTCGCTATACCGTGCCCACCATCAAAAATACGTTCATCCGTAGCACACTGTCGTATCGCGTGGACCTTGACGGCTATTATGGCAAAAGCCTCAACATCGAGCGTCCCTTTTTCTCGCCGTTTACGGAATGGGCCGGCGGCGTGTATGTCGACCAGCAGTTCCGTCGCGACTCGCTGACCGACGCATCGGGTGCGTATTCACTTCAGAACCTGAAGTATACGTCACAGGATCTGTGGGGCGGACGCGCTTTCCGCCTTTTTGAAGGTACGTCAGAAGACGACCGCACGACCCGATTGGTCGCGTCCGGGCGCCTCCTTTTTACTCAGTATAGTGAGAGTCCACAGCGCGAATACGACCTGATCGACTACTTCTCCGGCGAACGCTTTGTGATGGGCGGCCTGGGTATTTCGTCGCGGCAATTCGTGGAAGACCGTTACCTGTTCAACAACGGAATTGTGGAAGACGTTCCGATTGGGAAGATATACGGACTCACGGCCGGCTACCAGACCAAGAACGGACGCGACCGGACCTACCTGGCTGCAAGGGCGTCGTATGGCAGTTACTTCCGGATCGGTTACCTCAGCGGCAATGTCGAATATGGCACCTTCTTTCGCGCCGGTGCGCCCGAGCAGACTGCTTTTTCGTTGCAGTTGAACTACTTTACCGATTTGCTCGATTGTGGCAAATGGAAACTGCGCCAGTTCATCAAACCCATACTGATTATTGGAACGAACCGATTGCCCTCTGTGGCCGACCGGCTGACCATCAACGAATCGAGCGGTTTCCAGGGAGGCTATGGCGCCGGTTATTTCGGATACAACAGTGCCGGTATCCAAGGCTTTAACAGCGCCATAAACGGAACGAAGAAGTTCGTATTGACCTTCCAGACCCAATCGTATTCGCCCTGGCAGGTGGTCGGGTTCCGCCTCAATCCCTTTTTCAATTATACGGCTGCCGTCTTGGGCAATGAAATCCAGGGGCTTACGCGCAACCGCTTCTACCAGAAAATCGGGGTGGGCATCCTGGTCAGCAACGACTACCTGGTGTTTAATTCCTTCCAGCTATCGATCGCGTTCTATCCGACCATACCGGGGCAGGGCGACAACCTCTTCCTTACCAACACCTTCGAAACCAACGATTTTGGGTTCCAGGATTTCGAATTTGGAAAGCCGCGAACCATCATTTACAAATAATCTTGCAAGACGCGTATACCAATTATGTAAGGAGGTTTAGCTTGGGTTTTCCCAACTTTACCCTACGCTATTTTGTTAGTGACTATATACCTCACACGCCTGGTTCATCCAGGTGCCAGGCTGTCCGGGATTATTTGGTTAGGGTCCCGGGCGGCCTTTTTAACGCATGACTAAGTATTTCTTCAGTACTTTTAGTCACATGAAACTCTATACCCTACGACGCACCCAACGGCTCCCCATTTCGGTCTCAGAAGCCTGGGAATTTTTCTCTGATCCTGCGAATTTAAAAACGATAACGCCTTCTTACATGGGGTTCAATATCCTGTCAGGCGCGGATCGCAAAATGTATCCCGGCCAGGTTATCCAATATATTGTGACGCCCCTCTTCGGCATTAAGATGCGATGGGTTACCGAAATCACCCACGTAGAAGAAGGTATGTACTTTGTTGACGAGCAACGATTTGGCCCCTACGCGCTGTGGCATCACAAACACTTTTTCCGCGCAGTAGAAGGTGGTACGGAGATGGAAGACATCGTCGACTACGGTTTACCTCTCGGTTTTTTAGGCCGGTGGATGCACCCGATTATCGTGAAGGGCAAACTGGAGGAGATATTTGACTTTCGCCGTCGGCGGATGCTGGAGTTATTTGGACCTTACAAGGAATCGAAGACAGTATGACGGTATTCTGGTTCCGACGCGACCTGCGACTTGACGACAATGCGGCCTTGTATCACGCCTTGCAAAGCGGCGAAGAGGTACTTCCTATCTTTATCTTCGACCCGGAAATCCTCGACCAGTTGCCTAAAACAGACGCACGGGTGGGTTTTATACACGAGTTACTGTCGAAAATCGATGCAACGCTTCAGAGCCACGGTCGTTCGCTGGCCGTATTCCACGATACGGCAGAGAGTGTATTCACGCGACTGCTGAACGAGCAACCCTTGACAGCCGTTTACGCCAACCACGACTACGAACCCTACGCCCGCAAGCGCGATGCCGCGGTTTCGAGACTCCTGAAAGAAAAGGGCGTGCGATTCAAAACCTGCAAAGACCAGGTCATTTTTGAGAAATCGGAGGTCGTGAAGGACGACGGCGCGCCCTATGTCGTCTACACCCCTTATTCCCGTAAGTGGAAACAGCTTTTCGCGGCGGCACCGCTTCCCCGATACGAATCGAATACCGCTCTGGACCGCGTTGCCCTCCACTCCTATCCTTTTTTATCACTGGAAGCAATCGGTTTCACCCCATCCCCTATCCGCGTTCCCGATTTCACGCTTACAGAGGAGTTGATCGACCGGTATGCCGACCGCCGTAATTTCCCGGCGGTAGATGGCACGTCTGGTTTGGGTCCCCATCTCCGGTTTGGCAGTGTGTCGGTACGCGATATTGTGCGAAAGGCCATCGCTTCACAGCAGGAGACCTTCCTGAACGAACTCATCTGGAGAGAGTTCTTTATGCAAATATTGTGGCATTTCCCGCATACGCCCCAAAAAGCCTTCCGCGAACGCTACGACCTGGTGCCGTGGGAGGAAAACGACGACCATTTTCAGAAATGGTGCGAAGGGAAAACCGGCTATCCCATCGTAGATGCCGGAATGCGCGAACTCAATGCCACCGGCCGGATGCACAACCGCGTCAGGATGATTACCGCCAGTTTCCTATGCAAACACCTCCTCATCGACTGGCGCCGCGGGGAAGCGTATTTCGCGGAAAAACTCCTCGATTACGAGCAAGCCAGCAACGTTGGCAACTGGCAATGGGCGGCTGGAAGTGGTGTTGATGCGGCACCCTATTTCCGTATTTTCAATCCCGAAGAACAAATCAAGAAATTTGACAGCGAGCGGCGGTACGTCCGGAAATGGGTACCTGAATTGGGTACCGATCGCTATCCTAAACCCATCGTCGATCATAAGGAAGCGCGGGAAAAGGCGTTGGCGACGTATAAGGCGGCGGTGGGTTGAGGGTGGGGAGGAGATGAGATGCTGAGTCCCTGAGCTCCTTAGTCCCTGAGTGCCTTAGTCCCTGAGCTCCTGAGTCCCTGGGCGCAAATCACTACTGCTTGCGGTATACTGCTTACGTCTAAAGGCTTTTGAATGTTACATCGGGCGTGTTTTGTCTCCATTTAGTCTTTATCCCTACTTCATCGATGAAGCCTACTTGCTAAGGGACTCAGGAGCTTAGGAGCTTAGGGACTCCCCTTTACCCTCTCTTCTCCATCTCAATTACCTCCAATTGCCGGATATCGCCCCCCTCAATCGTAAAGCGCAGCATCGTACGAACGGAATGAAAACCGTGCTTGCCGATGGCACCGGGGTTCATGTGGAGGAGTCCGAGTTTTGGGTCGTTCATCACCCGAAGGATGTGCGAATGTCCGCATACAAACAACCGCGGCGGGTTTAAATACAACTCGCTTCGGATGGTAGGATTGTAGTGTCCGGGGTACCCGCCGATGTGCGTGATCCACACGTCGACCTCCTCGCAGAAAAAGCGCTGGTGCAGCGGGAACTCCCGTCGGGCCTTGTCATCGTCGATGTTGCCGAAAACCGCCCGAAGAGGCGCTACTTCACGGAGTGCGTCGGTCACTGAAAGATCGCCGATATCGCCGGCATGCCAGATCTCATCGGCCTGGGCACCGTATTTTAGCATCGTGTCGTCGACATGGCTGTGCGTATCCGACAACAAAAGAATCTTTTTCACCCTGTTTTTTGTATGCTGCAAGATAGCGAAAGTGACAGCGTCCGCCGCGACGCACGTGTGATTAATCCGTATCTTTGTGCGTCCAAAAATTCGACTTCACTTGCGCTATTTCACGAGATTTTCCTACAAAGGCACGCAGTACCGCGGATGGCAGTCGCAACCCAATGCCGTTACGGTGCAGGGTACGATGGAACACGCGTTTTCGCTGCTGTTGGGTGAACCGATTGCCCTCACCGGTGCCGGACGTACGGATGCCGGGGTGCACGCATCGGAAATGTTCGCGCACTTCGATGCGAACGCGCTGGAGGACATCCCCAAATGGATCCATAAGTTGAATTCCTTCCTACCGAACGACATCGCGGTTCACGCCATTTATGAGGTCGCACCGGATGCCCACGCCCGTTTCGACGCTACGAAACGCACCTACGAGTACCGTATCGCGACGCAAAAAGACGTGTTTTCAACGGAATTCGCCTGGCGACACACACTCCCTCTTGACGTAGCCGCGATGAACGAAGCTGCCGCCTTTTTGATGGAATATGATGATTTTGAGTGTTTCTCGAAAGTCGACACGGACGTTTCATCCTTCCGATGCGCGATCACAGAAGCGAAATGGGAACAGCGCGGCGCGGAACTGGTTTTCCGGATTGCCGCCGATCGCTTCCTCCGTAATATGGTACGGGCCATCGTGGGTACCCTTGTGACCATCGGCAGTGGGAAAGCAACACCGAATGACATACGCGGGATCATCGAAAGCCGCGACCGCGGACGGGCCGGTTTTTCAGTGCCGGCACACGGACTTTCACTGGTGAAGGTCGATTATTGATATGATATGAAAGCAAAAGCATTCGATACAAAAGTTTTTAAACGCATCATGGTGTATACCGCGCCCTACCGGACGTTGTATTACGGGGTGATCTTCTGGGCCATCGCCCTGGCTGGATTTGCCGCCGCCCGCCCGTGGGCCATGGGGTTTGTAATTAAGATTTTCCTGCAGCACCACCGTCGGGACGGACTGGAACTGTTCTGTGCCGGCATTGCCGTTTTGCTGTTGCTGGAGGTGTTCGCACAGTTTTATTTTGTGTTCCTGGCCAACAAACTGGGGCAGGAAATCGTCCGCGATATCCGGGTAAAACTGTTCAATCATATGTTGAAGTTCCGGATGAAATACTTCGACCTGGCACCTGTAGGACAATTGGTTACAAGAACAGTATCCGATATAGAATCAATCGCCCGGATCTTCAGTCAGGGACTCTTCATGATCCTCAGCGACCTGTTGAAAATGGTCGTGGTATTGATCGTCATTTTCGTTATGAACTGGAAGCTCGCCTGGATTCCGGTGGCGGTGATGCCGTTTTTGCTCTACGTTACCCGTATCTTCCAACGAAAAATGCAGGTCGCGTTTGAGGAAGTCCGTACCCAGGTGGCGGCCATCAATACCTTTGTGCAGGAACGCGTTACCGGTATGAAAATCGTGCAGCTTTTCACCCGCGAGGAAACGGAGGCGCAGAAGTTCAGCGATATCAACCAAAAACACAATGTCGCCTGGATCAAGACCATCCTCTACAACTCGATCTTCTTCCCTATTGCCGATATCGTTTCGTCGTTTACGCTGGCTTTTGTCGTGTGGCATGGCGGTTTACTGATTGCATTGGGTGACACCACGACGGAATTCCCGGAGTTGGCTACTTATACGATGTTCATTGGCATGCTGTTCAACCCATTACGCCAAATCGCCGATAAATTCAATGAGATGCAAATGGGGATGATTGCCGCGAACCGCGTATTCGACATCCTCGATACCGACGACCAGATACAGGACGTCGGCCAACTGGAAGCGCCCGACTTTAAAGGAACAATTACCTTTGAGAACGTCCACTTCGGCTATAACCCGGATGAAGAAATCATCAAAGGAATCAGTTTCCAGGTGGTACCGGGCCAGACCGTCGCCATCGTAGGCGCTACCGGAGCAGGAAAATCGACCATCATCAACCTGCTGAACCGTTTCTACGAACTCAATTCAGGCCGGATTACCATCGAAGGCGAAGACATTCGAAACTACCGCCTTGATTCGTTGCGGCGGCAGATCGCGGTGGTATTACAGGATGTATTCCTTTTCGCGGATACCATCTTCAACAACATCACGCTTTACGATCCGACCATTACGATGGAGCAAGTGGTGTCGGCCGCGCGAAAGATTGGCGTACACGATTTCATCATGAACCTGCCGAACGGCTACAACTATAATGTGAAGGAACGCGGTGTGATGCTGTCGTCGGGCCAGCGCCAGCTCATTGCGTTTTTGCGGGCCTACGTCAGCAACCCTGGCATCCTGATTCTTGATGAAGCAACATCATCGGTAGATACGCATACGGAGGAACTGATCCAGAACGCGACAGAAAAATTAACGGAAGGCCGCACGTCTATTGTGATCGCGCACCGTCTGGCTACGATTGTGAAAGCCGATAAAATTCTGGTAATGGACAAAGGATTGGTCATTGAGGAAGGATCACATGCCGAACTGCTGAATCGTGAGGAAGGGGTATATCGAAACTTGTATTACGCACAGTTTGAGAGTGAACGGCAGACGGGGTGAAGGAGTTAGTAGTCAGTGGTTAGTAGTCAGTGGGTACAACAGGCGACAGCAGGCTTCACCTCCGATAACACTTAGGCCATCAACCATGAGCCATGAACCATGAACTATCAACTATCAACCCTCCCCCCCAACTTGCCATTCGCCAATTAATCGTTACTTTCGTAGCGCCAAATAATTTGCAAATCACACGAACATGAAATACGATGTAATTGTTTTAGGAAGTGGCCCTGGCGGCTATGTAACGGCGATCCGCGCTTCGCAACTGGGCTTTAAGACCGCTGTGGTCGAGAAGGAAAGTCTGGGTGGCGTTTGCCTTAACTGGGGCTGTATACCGACCAAGGCGTTGCTGAAGTCGGCACAGGTGTTCGATTACCTGAAGCACGCGTCCGATTACGGACTCAAAGTGAATGATTTCGACAAAGACTTCGGAGCGGTCATTGCGCGCTCGAGAAACGTTGCCGACGGCATGAGCAAAGGCGTGACGTTTTTGATGAAAAAGAATAAAATCGATGTCATCGAAGGAATCGGGAAAGTAAAGCCGGGCAAAAAAGTCGGCGTAACTAAAGACGGAAAAGAAACCGAGTACTCGGCTGACCATATCATTATCGCTACGGGCGCCCGCTCACGGGAACTTCCGAACCTCCCACAGGATGGGAAGAAAGTCATCGGATACCGCCAGGCGATGACGCTGCCGGAACAACCAAAATCAATGATTGTGGTGGGATCCGGTGCCATCGGTGTCGAATTCGCCCACTTCTATAACTCGATGGGCACCCAGGTTACCATTGTGGAATACCTGCCGAACATCGTTCCCTTGGAAGATGAGGATATCTCGAAGCAGTTCGAGCGTTCGCTGAAAAAAGCCGGCATCACCATCATGACGAACGCATCGGTAGAGAAAGTCGATACGAGCGGAGCCGGCGTGAAAGCCACCGTCAAAACAGCAAAAGGTGAAGAAGTGCTCGAAGCCGATATCGTATTATCGGCGGTGGGTATTAAAACCAACATCGAAAATATCGGCCTTGAGGAAGTCGGCATCAAAACCGACCGCGACAAAATAACGGTAGATGAATTCTATCGCACCAATGTGCCGGGGTACTACGCCATTGGCGACGTAGTTCCGGGGCCTGCCCTTGCCCACGTGGCCTCTGCGGAAGGCATCACCTGCGTAGAGAAAATCAAAGGCCTGCACGTAGATCCGATCGACTATGGCAACATTCCGGGTTGTACGTATGCTACGCCGGAAATCGCATCCGTCGGACTCACAGAAAAACAGGCGAAGGAAAAAGGATACGAATTGAAAGTAGGTAAGTTCCCGTTCTCTGCATCCGGAAAAGCAAAAGCGGCCGGCACACCCGACGGTTTCGTGAAAGTCATCTTCGATGCCAAATACGGCGAATGGCTGGGTTGCCATATGATTGGTGCCGGGGTAACCGATATGATTGCAGAAGCGGTTGTAGCACGGAAACTGGAAACGACCGGACACGAGATCATCAAGTCGATCCACCCGCACCCTACCATGAGCGAAGCCATCATGGAGGCGGCTGCCGATGCTTACGGTGAAGTCATCCACTTGTAAGAAACAAAATCATTATAAAAGCCCGGCTCACCCCGGGCTTTTTCTTGATCGAAACGGAATCTTTTTGATGAAAAAACGCACGGGAACGCGTGCGAATCCTAAAAAATCCGTCAGGCACAGCAATCATTTGGTTAATTGTACGAATTTTCGAATAAGAAATGTTAATCTATTCGTAATTTAGCATCTTCAAACTTTTCCAAACATGATACCATTTTTAATGTCCTACGGGTGGCTGTTGCTGATCCTGATAGGGGTTGTTTTGTACAAATTTGTCCTGAGGGTGTTCTTCGGGATGGTAATCGTTCCAGAAGACCGTATCGGTCTGGTGACGAAGAAGTTCGTTTTGTTCGGTGCTGCCAAATCCTTACCGGATGGGCGCATCATTGCTACCCGTGGCGAAGCGGGCTTCCAGGCGAAGACCCTGGCGCCGGGACTTTACTGGGGTAAGTGGATCTGGCAGTATTCAGTTGAAATGACGCCGTTTACCATCATACCCGAAGGACGGATCGGTCTGGTCATGGCCCGCGACGGTATGGAGATCCCAACGGGGCGTATCCTCGCGCGGAAAGTCGACTCTGACAACTTCCAGGATGCCACCGCCTTCCTTGAAAACGGAGGGCAGAAAGGTCGGCAGACCGCGTTCATCACAACCGGATCCTATCGTATCAACACCTATCTGTTCGAAGTCATCATCGAATACCAGGTGAAGATCGACGAGAACATGGTAGGTATCGTCACCGCGCTTGACGGCGAACCTATTCCAATTGGCCAAATCGCCGGTCGCTATGTCGAAGGCCACAACAACTTCCAGGATTTTGACCAGTTCCTGAAAAATGGCGGAAACCGGGGTCTGCAACCGCAGGTAATGCTCGCCGGTTCCTACTATATCAACACCTGGGGTATCCAGATCGAGCAGAATCCGATGACGGATGTGCCGATTGGTTATGTGGGCGTAGTCATCTCCTATATTGGTGAAGACGGCCAGGACGTAACCGGCGAATCGTTTAAACACGGCAACATTGTGTCGAAAGGCCAACGGGGCGTGTGGATGGAACCACTGGGACCCGGAAAATATGCGCTCAACAAATACACGACCAAGTTGGAACCCGTTCCGACCACCAACCTCGTGCTCAACTGGGCGAACGCCAGAAGCGAGTCGCACGACCTTGATAAGAACCTGTCAACGATCACCGTCCGTTCCAAAGACGGATTCCCGTTCAATCTTGACGTAGCACAGATCATCCACGTGCCGGCAAACGAAGCGCCGAAAGTGATTGCGCGTTTCGGCAGCATGACGAACCTGGTGTCGCAGGTGCTTGAGCCGACCATAGGCAACTACTTCCGGAACTCGGCACAGGATAGCGATGTCATTTCGTTCCTTAGTACGCGTAAGGAACGCCAGGAATCGGCTAAGGTCCATATCAAAACCGTACTCGACGAATACAACGTCAACGCCGTCGATACCCTGATTGGCGACATCGTGCCACCGGATTCCCTCATGAAAACGCTGACCGACCGGAAAATTGCGGAGGAAGAGCAAAAGACCTACCAGACCCAGAAAATGGCGCAGGAACAACGTCAGGGAGTCGAGAAGGAAACGGCTATTGCCGATATGCAGAAGGAAATCGTACGGGCGTCCCAAAGCGTTGAAATCGCGCAACGAACTGCGGACGCTACCGTCAAGAAAGCGGAAGGCGATGCGACCAGTCTCAAACTGTCGGTAAATGCCGAAGCGGAAGCCATGAAAATGCGCGCCAGTGCAGAAGCCGAAGCCACCAAAGCGAAAGCCGGTGCCCAGGCGGAAGCGACCAAGATGACGGCAGGCGCTGAAGCCGAACGCATTTCGAAAACGGGTCTGGCCGAAGCGGAGAAAATCATGGCGATCGGTAAATCAACCGCTGAAGCGTATGAGCTACAGGTCAGGGCCATGGGCGGCGACAACTTTACCCGTTACAAAATCACGGAAGAGATCGCCAAAGGCAATATCAAAGTGATACCAGATGTGCTGATCTCAGGCAACGGCGGAAGCGACGGCCCCATCAGCGGACTATTGGGTATGAAGCTGATGGAGATGATGGACGCGGAGAAGAAAGCCCAACCGGAATCGTAATAGTATAAAGGGAAAGGCGGTCTGAAAAAGGCCGCCTTTTTTATTAACCGACGTTGTCACGGCCCTCGGGTGCGCTTTTCCCGGCGATTTTCTTATATTTCGAAACCAAAACCTTTGATTATGAAGCGACTCGTACTCGCCGGCGTAACCCTTTGCCTTCTGGCATGCGAACAAAAAACGGAAAAAGGGAGTGCACCTGAATCCGACTATACACCCAAAGAATATGTACAGGTAAAACACCCATCATGGGCGCAGGCGGCTACGATATACGAAGTCAACGTCCGGCAGTATACAAAGGAAGGAACGTTTCGCGCGTTTGAGTCGCACCTACCCCGACTCAAGAAAATGGGAATTGATATTATCTGGCTGATGCCGGTACATCCGATTGGGAAGGAGAAGCGAAAGGGAACCCTGGGCAGTTACTATTCCATCATTGATTTCTATGGTGTCAACCCGGAATTTGGCACCAAAGCGGATTTCAAACATCTGGTCAAGGCCGTACACGATCAGGGCATGCACCTGATTATCGACTGGGTGGCGAACCACTCCTCCTGGGACAATCCGCTGGCAAAAGAGCATCCGGATTGGTATACGAAGACGCCGGAAGGGAATTTCCAGCCCACTCCCTGGTATGACTGGGACGACGTCATCGACTTCGATTATGACAACCCCGGTTTGCGCAAGTATATGACCGACGTGATGGCGTATTGGGTGCGCGATATGGGAATCGACGGTTTCCGATGCGATACGGCCGGATTTGTGCCGGTGGACTTCTGGGACAACGTCCGGGCACGGCTCGACGCCGTAAAGCCCGTTTTTATGTTGGGGGAATGGGAATCCCGCGATCTTCACGCCAAGGCCTTCGATATGACCTACGCCTGGTCGCTTTGGGATAAGATGGTAGCCGTCACCCGCGACGGAAAGCCCGTCGGGGGGATTGTCGAGTACCTGGCCCATGACGTCAGCACCTTTCCGCGGGATGCGTATCGGATGACCTTCACCGATAACCACGACAAGAATTCATGGGAAGGCAATCCGTATACGAATTTCGGGGATGCGCTGGATGCCGCGATCGTATTGACGGGAACAGTAAATGGTATGCCGTTGGTGTATAGCGGACAAGAAGCCGGACTCAACCGCTCACTGGCCTTTTTTGAAAAGGATGAAATCGTCTGGAAAGACGACCCGCATGCGCAACTGTTCCGAACGCTTTTCGACCTCAAACATCGTAACAAAGCCTTATGGAATGGAAAAGCCGGCGGCGTGATGATCCGGATTTTCAACAACAAGCCCGACCAGGTGATCTCGTTCTCGCGCACATCCGGTGACGACCAGGTGATCTCGATCATCAATTTCAGCAAACTGCCGGCCGAGGTGACACTTGATTCGAAATACCAGAAAGGCTCATACAAAGAGCTGTTCTCTGGAGCAACAGTAAACCTCAAAGGAGACGACGTGATATCGCTTCCGGCATGGGGTTATCAAGTGCTGGTCAAACCATAAAAAAAACCGCGACTTGAATCGCGGTTTTTTTATTTAACGTGAGTTCGATATAAGCATGAAGTCAGGATGGCGGAAAGCACTTGGATGCAAGGCGCATTCCGCAGCGATAGCGGCGCTATCGCGAGGAAATGCAACGAAGCAGACGGGTGGTTT
>JAIXYI010000086.1 GCA_027490305.1 Flavobacteriaceae bacterium | reverse complement strand
CGTAAATGCACAAACAAAATGGGACGGAACTATCTTCTCATGGAACAGCATCAGAAACGAAATAAATATATATTTTGGTCACAGATTGGAAAACTGACACAGTTCGTTGAACACTCCCCGAGGACTTGCAACGAACAGCGGGAAATGTCTGCCGCAACAACTATCACCACTCCTCACCCAATACTGCCCACCGCCTACTGCCGACTGCCAACTGCCAACTCTTTCTAATCTCCTCCATTTCCGTTACCTTCGCAGCACAAACAACGATTATGAAAAACACGCCACTTTCCCACATCCACGAGGCGTTGGGAGCCAAGATACTTCCTTTCGCCGGTTACAACATGCCCATTACCTATGAAGGCGTCAATGCCGAACACGACACCGTGCGCAACGGCGTGGGGGTTTTCGACGTATCGCACATGGGCGAGTTTCGGATTTCGGGACCCGGCGCCCTCGATTTGATCCAGAAAGTAACGACCAATGACGCGTCAACGTTGGTGCCCGGCAAGGCGCAGTATTCGTGTATGCCCAATGCCGACGGCGGTATTGTGGATGACCTTATCGTATATAAATTCGCGGACGACGATTATATGTTGGTCGTAAACGCCTCGAACATCGACAAAGACTGGGCGTGGATTTCGTCGCACAACACCTTTGGCGCGAAAATGGAGAACCAGTCAGACGACTACGCGCTGCTCGCCATCCAGGGACCGAAGGCCGTGGAGGCGATGCAACCGCTTTCGTCGCTTGACCTGTCGGCGATTGCCTACTACCATTTTGCGGTGGGCGACTTTGCCGGTTTTGACGACGTCATCATTTCGGCCACCGGCTACACCGGATCGGGCGGTTTTGAGATTTACTGCAAATCAGCCGACGCCGAAGCCATCTGGAAAGCCGTTTTCGAGGCTGGCGCTGCGTTTGGCATCCAACCGATTGGACTCGCCGCGCGCGACACCCTCCGGCTTGAGATGGGCTTTTGTTTGTATGGCAACGACATCAACGATACGACCTCGCCGATGGAAGCCGGACTGGGCTGGATCACGAAGTTTACCAAAGACTTCATCAACGCCGAGGCGCTGAAGCAGCAGAAAGAACAGGGCGTTTCGCGCAAACTCGTCGGCTTTGAACTCACCGAACGGGGCGTTCCGCGTCACGACTACGAAATCGTCGACCAGGACGGCAACGTGATCGGTATCGTTACATCGGGCACGATGGCGCCGTCGCTGAACAAAGGCATCGGACTCGGGTATGTACCAACGGCGTTCAGCGCACCCGGAAGCGAGATCTTCATCCGTATCCGCAAAAATGATATTCCGGCGCAGGTCGTAAAACTGCCCTTCTATAAAAAATAACATGAAATCGATCGCCTGGCTGTTGCTTCTGCTTCCGCTGCTGGTTCGCGCACAGGACAGCCAGTCGACCTGCCGCACACTCGCCGCCCTCAACAAACTCCTGCAACGGGAACATTACCGTCCGAAACCCGTAGACGACAGCCTGTCGGCCTATGTTTTCGACCGATTCGTCGACTACCTCGATGAGAACCACCTGTTGTTTTTACAAGGAGAATATGACGCGCTGGCGAACTATCGTTTCTCAATTGACGACGCCGTGAAGAATGGCGATTGTCGCTTTCTTGACACCTTCATCCAGACATACCGGACAGCGTTGGAACGACGACGGGGCATCCTGCAGAAACTGAAAACAGAACCGTTGCAATATGTGCGCCGCGACAGCATGCGGTTCAGCAAAGACGCCTTCCCTTTCGAAAAACACGAAGCCCAACTGACGCGGTATTGGTCGAAACGGCTCGCATTTGAGGTAATGGACGACATTGCCCGGTCGGGCACGAAGCTCGACTCGGTACGGCCCCTGTTTGCCAAACTCGAGCCGGACGCCCGCACCAAAGCGTTTGACACCAACCTTTGTAAGGTCAACAGCCTATTAGACACGCCTGGCGACTTAGAGCGCGACCTGCGTACGAACTTCCTGAACTTCTTTTGCACCTATTTCGATCCGCACAGCAATTACTTTTCGGATGATGCCCGCACCTCGTTTATGTCGCAGTTGTCGACCGGCAACCTCTCGCTAGGACTTTACGTCTCGCTGAACGAACGCGAGGAGATCACGGTAGATGAGATTGTACCCGGCGGGCCCGCGGCACGTTCGCAACAATTCGAAAAAGGGGATATCGTGGTGAAGGTTGGAAACGGAAGCGGTATACAATACACAGTGTCGTGCGCGTCGCTGGAGACGATTGGCGACTTCCTCTTTTCGGATGCGCATATCGATATCGTGCTGACCATCCGGAAGAAAAACGGCACCCTGCTTGAGGTTCCGCTTCGCAAGAAATTCATGCGGGCAGAAGATACGACCGCTTACAGTTTCATTGCTGAAAAAGGCACGAAAGTCGGCTACATTGTGCTGCCGCAATTCTATACCGATTTCAACAACAACGGCTATGTAGGCTGTTCGGACGATGTGCGCCGGGAAATACAGAAACTGACCGAGGAAGGAATTGACGGCCTCGTGCTCGACCTGCAGGACAATGGCGGCGGCTCGATGGAAGAAGCCGAAGCGCTGGCAGGCCTTTTTATCGAAGGCGGCCCGGTGGCGTTGCTGAGTGACCGCCGGAACCGGCAAACCGTTTTGAAAGACCCTGATAAGAGCCTTGTTTACGGCGGGCCATTGGTGGTGCTTATCAACGGAAACTCCGCATCCGCCAGTGAGTTCTTTACCGCCGCCATGCAAGACTACAACCGCGCTGTGGTGGTGGGATCGCCCTCGTTGGGAAAAGCGAGCATGCAAACCATCCTGCCGCTTGACGAAACCAAGCAAGACGAATTTGCCAAGGTCACCGTGCAGAAATTTTACCGCATTACGGGCGGCAGTGCGCAGATTGCCGGCATACAGCCCGATGTAAACCTTCCCGTGTTGTTTGACAGTCTAGTTGAACGCGAACGGCAATATGACACGGCCTTGCAACGCGATACGTTGGTGTCGAAGGCGCGGTTCCGGCCGTTTGACCGAAAACCCATCGAACGGGCCGCTCGCAACAGCCAGGCGCGGGTAGTCGCCGATCCGGTTTTTGGGGAGATCGCGGCACTGAATACGGAAATCAACCAACTCTATAGCCGGAAGAAACCGCCGCTTCCCATGACGTTTGACGATGTCTTCCGCGAAATCCATTCGGTTGATCCGACTTGGAAAAAAGTGAAAGACCTCATAGCGCGACCGACCGGCTGCCGGATCACCAACAACCGCACCGATCTCTTACGCATGCAGCAAAACGACGGACAACTGGAGCTGAATGCGGCCAAAATGAAAGACGCCCAAACCAATCCGTACCTGGAGGAAGCCATTGCCATCATCGCCGACCTGAGGCAGGCGACGCAAAAACCATAAGGGTTCTTACGAAAGAATTTGCGGCATGCTGAGGGCGGTACGTGCGGACTTCGGCTTAAGATTTGGGTGGAAGAAAAGGAACCTTTATTTTTGCAGCGTTTTTAATAGCCAAAATCCATTTAATCGACATAGAATATGGGAAGAGCGTTTGAGTTCCGTAAGGGAAGAAAGATGAAACGTTGGGCCGCGATGGCGAAAGCGTTTACGCGTATTGGAAAAGATATCGTGATGGCCGTGAAAGAAGGCGGTCCGAACCCGGATGCGAATTCACGCCTCCGCGCCGTCATCCAGAACGCAAAAGCGGCGAACATGCCGAAGGATAACGTAGAGCGCGCGATCAAGAAAGCAACCGATAAAGATACAGCTAACTATAAGGAAGTGCTTTTCGAAGGCTATGCACCGCACGGCATCGCCATCCTTATTGAAACCGCAACAGACAACAACAACCGGACGGTCGCCAATATCCGCAGCTACTTCAACAAGTGCAACGGCAGTCTCGGCACGCAGGGTTCTGTCGAATTCATGTTCGACCATACCTGCAACTTCCGCATCCCGAAAGACGGCATCGATCCGGAAGAACTCGAACTCGAACTCATCGACTTCGGAGCCGAAGAAGTATTCGAAGACGAAGACGGTATCATGATCTACGCTCCGTTCGGCAGCTTTGGTGCCATCCAGAAAGAATTGGAGAACCGCGGCATTGACATCCTTTCCTCTGGTTTTGAGCGCATCCCGCAGGTTACCAAAGAACTGACGGAAGAGCAAGTGGCAGATGTAGAGAAACTCCTCGAAAAAATCGAAGAGGACGACGATGTGATGAACGTCTACCACACCATGCAGGAATAACGTAAACTGGGTCTGCCCCATCCTATACGCCTGTCTCGAAATGCCGCGACAGGCGTTTTTGTTTCCCTTCCTACCGAACACCGTCCCTACACCGGAAAACCGATAACCCTGTAAGATACGCCGGTCGGGATGAAAAGCCCGCGGCGCCCAACACGGTATATTTATCCCAAATAGATGTACATGAAGGACCTTGCCCACCGTTTCCCCGAAAACCCGCTCTTGGTGCCGTCCGACATCCGCCCCAGCCGGCCGGGTATGGAGGTCATCTGTTTGTTGAATCCCGGTGTCTTTCGGTTCGAGGGCAAAATCTGGCTGTTGCTGCGTGTGGCCGAAAACCTGTCGCCGCGCGAGGGCAGTGTGCTATTTCCGACGTTTGATGCCGCCGGGGAAATTGCGATACAGGAAGTCTTCCTCCCCGATCCCGACCTTGACACCACCGACCCAAGGGTAATGCGCTACAAAGGACTCGACTACCTCACAACCCTTTCGCACCTGCGATTGGTGTGCAGTGAGAATGGCGTGGATTTTGTCGAAACCACCGACTTCCCCAGTATCATGCCAAAGGGCGAAAACGAACGCTTCGGAATCGAAGACGCCCGGGTGAGCCTGATAGGCGACGCGTTTTTTATCGCCTACACAGCGGTTTCCTCCAACGGAGTGGGCGTGGGCCTGCGGAGCACGCGCGACTGGCGCTCGTTTGACCGACACGGCATGATACTCCCGCCCCACAATAAAGACGCCGCTATTTTCGAAGAAACCATCAACGGGCGTTACTACATGCTGCACCGACCGAGCAGTGTGGCCATTGGCGGGAATTTCATATGGCTCGCCGAATCAACGGACGGACTACATTGGGGCAACCACCGCTGCCTCATCCGGACGCGCCACGGGTATTGGGACAGCGCCCGTGTGGGGGCCGGAGCAGCGCCCATCAAAACCGAAAAGGGCTGGCTCGAAATCTACCACGGCGCCACGGCCGAGCACCGGTATTGCCTGGGTGCCTTTCTACTTGACCTACGCGATCCGGCCCGCGTCATCGCCCGCAGCGAAACACCGATAATGGAACCGACCGAACCTTATGAACTCAGCGGGTTCTTCGGCCATGTGGTCTTTACGAACGGGCACGTCGTTGACGGCGATGAATTGACGATTTACTATGGCGCCGCTGATGAATTCGTGTGCGGTGCCCGTTTTTCGATAGCCGAGATTCTCGATTCCCTTCTTCCAGTGACGTAAAAAACAACACTTGTTGAACCATGTCCGTCGTATCTTTGCAGTAAATAACACCCAATATGACTGCCCCAGTTACCGCGTTGCGTGCGCAATTGGCCCCGATTGAAACCGCTATCCTGCATCACGATTTATACGATTCCATTACCGATATTGAAGGCCTGCGCCGGTTTATGGAACACCATGTTTACGCCGTATGGGATTTCATGTCATTGCTTAAATCGTTACAGCGGGAACTGACCTGCACTTCCTTGCCATGGCTGCCCACAGGCGATCCGGTCACGCGTCGGCTGATCAATGAAATCGTGTTGGGAGAAGAATCCGATGAAGATGCCGACGGCGTGGTCATGAGCCATTTCGAACTCTACCTCAAGGCCATGGAAGAAGCAGGTGCCGACACCCAACCGATCCGGACCTTTGTTCAAGCCCTCGCGGACGGACAAACCCTTGAAGATGCTTTTGAAACCGCAGACGTTCCGGCCGCAGCGCGTGCGTTCGTGTCCTATACCTTCCACATTATTCGCCACCACGGCGTGCATGTGCAATCGGCGGTATTCACCTTCGGGCGGGAAGACCTTATTCCGGGTATGTTTCTGGCGTTGGTGAAAGACCTACGTGACCGGTTTCCGCAAATCGGCACTTTTTGTTATTACCTTGAGCGGCATATTGAAGTAGACGGCGACCACCACAGCCATCTCGCCCTTCGGATGTCCTCTCTGCTTTGCGGCGACAACGAAACGAAATGGCAAGAGGCCACCGACGCCGCCGTGCAAAGCCTTGCGATGCGAAAACAATTGTGGGACAGCGTCTGTGAAGTGTTGTCATCCGTCGTAATCCGGTAACAGGCAACCCATCAACATCTGGGGAAGCAGCAGGTTTTTACGTATTTTTGTGTAAAACACCATATGCAACAAGACGTCGCCACCTATCACGCTTCCCTTTCTTCCGACGATCGCGTTATTTGTGAACGTCTTTACCGACTGTTGGATAAAGGTCTTCCGGAAGCAACTGTCAAAATATGGCACGCCCATCCCGTTTGGTTTCTCGATGGCAATCCGGTGGCGGGCTACAGCAAGCAGAAAGCCGGTATTCGACTGATGTTCTGGAGCGGTGCCGATTTTGGCGATGAACGCCTCAGGATAGGAACGGGTAAATTTCGGGATGCCTCCTTTTTCTACCAAAGCGATGATGATATCCACGAAAAAGACCTGTTGGAATGGTCTGCAAAAGCGCGCGACATCCAGTGGGATTACCAACACATCGTCAAGCGAAAGGGGCAACTAATTAGGTTGAAGTAACTTCGTCTTTAATCCTGAAAATTAGCCTAATATCAGGTCGTGCCGCGTTACGTTCCTGTTTCTGGGTATAATTCACAAGTCCGTGCGACTACCCTTATACGGCAAAGGGAAGCAATAATATGAAAACGATGCCCCGCATTAAGGGCATTTAAGAAAAACAAGGGGCGAAAATAGGTTTACTCTTGCGCAATACATAGCAGGCTATCCGTATTTCCGATGACACCGACAGGAACGCGGTGTCCGTTACCCGCTCCACAAACCCCAACACCACCTTTTCCGCGTACCCCAACCGCTATCGGCCTTGCTGTCGGCCCCGACGCAGGCGGAGTTATCACTACTCGAACATGAACCCGGTGCCATGCGCTCGATCCTCGGGTGTTGGTATCCCGTGGGAGTAGCCCGTTGAAAATTCCCTGTTAAAAATTAAAAATTGCTGATATAGAGCGTGTTAATTTTCTTAGTACCTTGCATACAAACAAACCACTATGAAAAAAATCTACGCTTTCTTCTTATTGGCAGGGTTCACCGCAAGCGCGCAGTCCCCTACTTATAGCGTCACCAGCATTCCCCACCAGATGTTCGATGCGGCAACGACGGTGCAGTATAACAACGACGATATCTATTCGGGTGTAATTTCGCTTCCCTTTTCGTTCCAGTTCTACGGTGTCGACTACCAGAACATCGTCGTGAGTTCAAACGGCTACCTGTCTTTCAACACCAGCTATGCGAATCAATACTCCGAATGGAACGTCAACCTTGCGATCCCAAACACCCAATTTCCATTTAAGAATGCCATTTTGGGCGTCTACCACGACCTCTACAATAACACCGGCGCGGGTAATTACCTAACGGGCGTGAGCGGCGTAGCGCCGTATCGCAAGTTTGTCATCGTCTTCAAAAACGTGCCGCAGTTCTCCTGCCCCACCAGTCTTTCCTACACCGAGATTATTTTGTACGAAACCACGAACCTCATTGACGTGCAGGTACAAAGCAAACCGCTGTGTTCCGGCTGGAACGGAGGTAAGGCGATCTTAGGCGTTCTGGACGCTACCGGCTCGCAGGGACTTGCCGCTCCGGGACGTAACATGGGAGCCTGGTCAGCCGAAAACGAAGGCTGGCGCTTTTCAACCGTTTCCCCATCGCAGCCGATCGCCTACACCGTGTGCAACTCTGCCATAACCGGACCGCTTTTCTCGGCCGCGAACCTGGCGACAGGCGTATTGGCCAATGCCAGTTTTTTCTACTCGGAAATCGACGCGGTTTCGAATACCAATCCTGTCACGCAACCTAATTTCTTTGCCGAGCAATTACCGTTGACGCTGTATGCGCGGTTGAACGACGGCACCCCTACCGTATTGACCGTCAACCTCTCGGCCATCGATTGCGGTACAGATACCGATAACGATGCGGTAGATACCGCCGATGAAGATGTCAACGGCGATGGCAACCTCGCCAACGATGATACAGATGGCGATGGTATTCCGAATTATATGGACGACGATGACGACGGCGACCTCGTGCTCACCAACGTCGAATTGATCGCCCTGGGTGGCCGTACGACCGATTATATGGATACCGACGGCGATAACATCCCTGATTACCTCGACATCGACGATGACGGCGATGGTATCAGTTCGATAAACGAAGATTACAACAACAATGGCAACCTGGCCGACGACGACCTGAACACCAATGGTATTCCGGACTATCTGGATAACGCGGCGCTGGGACTCGATCCGTTGGTAGCCGAAGCCTATGGACTCACCGTCTATCCAAATCCGGTGACGAACTATGTGCGGTTCAGCACCACTCGTGACCTCAACGTGCGTACGGCACGCATCATCACACTCGATGGTCGTATTGCCTTTGCGTCGTTCCAGAAAGTCGATGCCACGACCTATGAGTTAGGTACATCGGCTCTCGCTTCCGGCAACTACCTCCTGTTGATTGAATCAGAAGGAAAGACGTTTGCACGGAAAATCGTGAAATAACGATTCGTGTCGTAACACCATACCGTCCCGACCTAAAGACTACCCGCCCTCATACGGCGGGTTTCTTTTTCCTAAAAATTAAGCCCCTGAATACCTCCGAAAGCCGCAGCCTCACAGAATTTTTGAACGATAATTAACAGCTGCTCAACAACCCTTAACCCCTTACGGCTCTTATCTTTGTACAAATATCTCGGTATGGAAACGGCAAAGAAAACCGGACGAAAAAAACAGACATGGACAGCAGATGAAATACTCGCTGCCTACATGGAACGGGTAGCGGCAGAAGCCATACCTTTTAAAACCACCGTGCAGTTCTGTCAGGCCGCCCAGATTCCGGAACAGGCTTTTTTCGAGCATTTCGGTTCGCTGGAAGACCTGCCGCACACCATCTGGACACGGTTTTTCGAAAATGCACAATCCATTCTGTCGAACGACGCGTCTTTTGCCACCTACAGCGGTCGTGATAAGCTGTTGACACTCTATTTCACCCTGTTTGAAATCTTTGCCCTGAACAGGGGGTATATCCTCTATGCCCTGAAGGAAAACAAGGAAGGCTTGGCGAATCTCGCTCAACTGCGGGGCTTCCGCAAGGAGTTCGTCGAGTATGTCAAGACCTTCGTATCGGAAACGTCAGGCGAAGCACAACAGAAATGGCAGAAATACCGCCAGCCGGTATATGCGGAAGGCGCCTGGGTACAGTTCCTCTTCATCCTGAAATTCTGGCTTGACGACCGGTCAAAAGGATTCGAGAAAACCGATATCCTCATCGAAAAATCAGTGAATACGGCGGCTACACTGCTCGACACACAGCCACTTGAAAACCTGTTCGACCTCGGCAAATTCCTGTGGAAAGAACGCCGTTGACCTTTACCTACCTACTACTATGAAAACACTAGACCATATTCCCACCGGTAAACTCGAGCGGGCTGGAAAACTTGTGAAAACCGGCCTCAAAGTGGGCGGTAATTACGTCGCCTATTATGGCGAAAAACTGATCAACCCGTCACTCACCCGTGACAAATTGGATGAAAACAACGCCGGTGACATCTACGACGGACTTAAGCAGATGAAGGGAAGTGCCCTTAAAGTGGCGCAGATGTTGAGCATGGACAAGAACATCATGCCCCGCGCCTACGTCGAGAAGTTTTCGTTGGCCCAGTTCTCCGTACCGCCTTTGTCAGCGCCTTTGGTGCGGAAGACCTTCAAAAACTACCATGGCGCCTATCCCGAAACCCTTTTCGATACCTTCACGCCCAATTCCATCCACGCCGCGAGTATCGGGCAGGTGCACAAAGCGACGAAAGACGGGAAACAACTCGCCGTTAAAATCCAGTATCCGGGCGTGGCCGAAAGCATCAGCTCGGATCTGGCCATCGTGAAACCCTTCGCCACGCGGATGTTCAATTTACAGGGAAAAGACTCCGAGAAGTACTTCCAGGAGATAGAAGGAAAACTGTTGGAAGAGACCGATTACGAACTCGAATTGCGACAAGGTACATTTACCGCCGAAGCCTGCCGCCATATCCCGAACTTGGTATTCCCAAACTACTATCCCGAATGGTCGTCATCCCGCATCATTACTATGGATTGGATGGACGGCGAACACCTGTCTGAATTCACCGCGCACAACACCGACCGGGCGTTGGGTGATCGACTCGGACAAGCCCTTTGGGACTTCTATATGTTCCAGATCCACCAACTGCGGCAGGTGCATGCCGACCCGCACCCGGGGAATTTCCTCGTGGATGCGAACGGCAACCTCGTGGCCATTGACTTCGGATGCATCAAGCAGGTGCCGGATGAGTTTTACAAGCCTTACTTTGAACTGGCACGTCCGGAATACCAACAGGATGCCCGTCTGTTCGACGAGAAGCTGGTCGAACTCGAAATCATCCGGTCAGATGATTCGCCGGAGGAAGCCGCCTATTTCAAAGGGCTCTTCCGCGAGATGCTCGGACTCTTCACCCTTCCGTTCCACGGCGACTCTTTCGATTTTTCGGATGCGAAGTTCTTTGGCGCCATGGCCGAAATGGGCGAACGGTTCTCAAAAGACAGCCAGTTGCGCAAGATGAACGGCAACCGGGGTTCACGACACTTCCTGTATATCAACCGCACCTTCTTCGGACTCTACAACCTCTTGCATGACCTGAAAGCAAGGGTGCACACCCAAATTGAAACATTTGCGTCGTAACTTACGTTTTGAGGCATGACAGACGTTGAGAGGCATGGGCGGATCGTCTCTAACCGTTTTTATGTACGTTTGTAAAAACCTGCTATCGCTTACTTATGTCATCTTCCCAGCGCTTCTTCCTATTCATCGCTCTGCTCCCAACGATAATCGTGGCACAAGCGCCCATCGTTGATTCACTTTCGCTGAAACCCGAACCCCGCTTTCAGTACAAAGCATTGCTACTACCGGCAGCATTGATTGGATTCGGTGTGGTCGGGCTCGAAAGTCCCGCGATTCGAAACCTCAACTCCAGCACACAAGGTGAACTCGCCGAACATATCGACGAGAAACTGACCATCGACGACTTTTCGCAATATACCCCCTTTTTGTCGGTGTATGCGCTGAACGCAGCCGGTATACAGGGCAAACACAACTTCCGCGATCGCACGACGATTTTGGCGACGGCCTATTTGATTATGGGGGGAACGGTTACAATCATAAAAAGTACGGGAAATGAGATGCGACCTGACAAAACCTCCAACAACTCCTTTCCTTCCGGGCACACGGCAACGGCTTTCATGGGCGCGGAATTTCTCTATCAGGAATACCGCGATGTATCGGTTTGGTATGGCGTAGCAGGCTATGCGGTCGCCACCGGAACCGGATTCTTCCGTATGTACAACAACCGTCACTGGCTAACCGACATCGCCGCCGGCGCGGGCATCGGCATCCTCAGTACGAAAATTGCGTATTGGCTGCATCCGGCGATACAGCACCTCCTTTTCAAAAAGACCTCCAAAACCACGGGGGTCCTCCTTCCTACCTACCAGGACGGGCGCTGGGGTGTGGGGCTGTCGGTGTCGTTTTGAGGAGAAAGGAGAAAGTAGCAAGGAGCAAGGAGCGAGGAGCAAGAGAGACCTGGGCGTGTATCCCCAATTATCAATTATCAATTATCAATTATAAATTATAAATTGTTGCCAGTACGTAGAAATTTACGTCTGTTAGGGTAAGAGATTATGTTCCCGACCTAATGCTTTAGGTTGTATAGAAACGGTTGACTTAAAAATAGCTTACATTATCGTCGAGGGACTACACCCATCCACTACGTGACGCTCTTACTTTTTAACCAACTGCGTCGATGATTTTCCGTTAGCCGTCGCTACTGTCACGATGTATGTTCCCGCAGCAAGGGTCGCTAGATGCACACTTCTTAAATCCGCTCCTTTCTCCCGCAGCAACTCCTGTCCGAGCGTATTGTATACCGACACGGACGTAATCGCCTCTCCCCTTTTCGATTCGATATGGACGATATCGTTCGCCGGGTTCGGCCAAAGGCTAAAAGACGTATCAAAATGAGCATCAACACCCATCGTCGCAAAGGTCGTTGTGGCCGTATTGGTAATCACCGGTGGATTAAAGTTGAAATAAATACCCGCCGTATTGCTCACACTGTCGCCCAACACCAACGTAGGTTTGGTTTTGATGCGGAACAGTACCCAGCCGTCGTTGTAGGCATCGTCAAACGGTAACATGATGTTGTTGAAGATGAATTCCACTTTGTTGCCGGTGATTCTTGTTACGAAGGCGTGACTGCCATCAAGGGGTTCGAGGCTTTCGATCTCGAATTTCGTCGTATCAATCAGGTCTTCCACGCGTACGTTCTGTGCAGG
>JAIXYI010000065.1 GCA_027490305.1 Flavobacteriaceae bacterium | reverse complement strand
GTAAATGCACAAACAAAATGGGACGGAACTATCTTCTCATGGAACAGCATCAGAAACGAAATAAATATATATTTTGGTCACAGATTGGAAAACTGACACAGTTCGTTGAACACTCCCTCCTTCTCAGAAACAGAACACATATCAAGCTTAACCGAATCCCAACTCAAAACTCAAAACTCAACACTCAAAACTCCTTCTATGTCCCGACCCGCCCAACTCGCCGCTTTCGAACGTTTGCTCAACATCATGGACGACCTGCGCGCGCAATGCCCATGGGACAAAAAGCAAACCCTGCAATCGCTTCGGCACCTGACTATTGAAGAAACGTATGAGTTAGGCGATGCCATCCTCGACAACGACCTGCAGGAGGTGAAGAAAGAATTGGGGGATTTGCTGCTCCACATTGTTTTTTATGCCAAAATCGGGAGCGAGACCGGAGATTTCGATATTGCCGATGTGTGCCATGAGATTTGCGAGAAACTCATCCACCGCCACCCACATATCTACGGGGATGTGACTGTGGCCGATGAAGAGGAAGTCAAGCAGAATTGGGAGAAGCTGAAATTGAAGGAAGGCAAGAAATCGGTGTTGGAAGGCGTACCCCGCAGCCTGCCGGCGATGGTGAAGGCCAGCCGCATACAGGATAAAGTAAAAGGCGTCGGCTTCGACTGGGAACAACCCGAGCAGGTCTGGGAAAAAGTGCAGGAAGAACTGGGCGAGCTACAGCACGAAGTCGCAACGGCCGACCACGACCGCATCGAATCGGAGTTCGGAGATGTATTGTTCTCAATGATCAACTACGCCCGTTTCCTCAACGTCAACCCCGAAGATGCCCTCGAACGCACCAATAAAAAGTTCATCAAACGCTTCCAGCACCTCGAAAAACGCGCCACCGAAACGGGCAAGAAATTAGCCGACATGACGTTGGCGGAAATGGATGTGTTTTGGGAGGAGGCGAAGCGGATGTAATTAGCGAATGAGCCAATTAGCGACACGAGGCGATAGCCGACTGGCGAAGCAATTAGCGAATGTAATTAGAAAATGAGATAATTAGAAAATGAGGTAGGGGCGGATTAGCGCGCGGTGTCATAACATTCGTCGTCGCTGCATGCAATTCGTTGGACACTCCCCTTTCCAACTTATTTAATGTCACTATTTACCACGCTGCTAATTAGCTAATATGACTTCACGAGTTGTCTAATTCCCCATTCTATTAATTCCTTCGCCTCGTGTCGCTAATTGACACATTTGCTACTCATATTGTACTTATATTTGTACAAATTTTATACGCATGTTCATCGCCAATATTTCCGAATTTAGAAAAGATATCAAATCGTACCTCGATCGCGTATCAAAGAATTTTGATACACTGATCATAAATCGGGGAAAAGATTCCGCTATTGTAGTGATGTCGCTGGAAGAATATAATTCCCTTATGGCAACGAGCTACGAGTTATCGTCACGCGCGAATGAAAAAAGGCTGGATGCGGCTATCGAGAAACTAAGTGCCGGAAAATCATTCGCTAAAGATTTGATTGAGGAGTAATGCGATATGTGTTCGTAGACGAATCCTGGGAAGATTATTTATACTGGCAGAAGGTCGATAAAAAGAAAGTAAAAAGGATAAACGACCTTTTGAAAGACATTTCCCGCACGCCTTTTGAAGGAATCGGCAAACCCGAGCCGTTAAAGCATAAATATTCGGGCTTTTGGTCGAGAAGAATTGACGAAGAGCATCGATTGATTTATCGCTTCCTCGATGACGAGATCCAAATCGTGAAATGCCGACATCACTACGACTAGTCGGCTTCGCCTCGTGTCGCTCATTATCTAATTATCTCATTTTCTCATTCCATTCGCTAATTGCTTCGCTAGTCGGCTATCGCCTCGTATCGCTAATTGACTCAGTCGCTAATCCCACCATTATCTAATTATCTCATTTTCTAATTATCTAATTCCATTCGCTAATCCGCTAATTGGCCCATTCGCTAATTCCCTAATTCCCTATCTTTAGCCAAACAACCAAAACCATGGCCGAAAAACACCAATTACAGCGTTCGCTCGGACTCGTGAGCGCTACCTCCATCGTAGCGGGCTCGATGATCGGGTCGGGCATTTTTATTGTAACCACCCTCATGGCGCGCGATATCGGATCGTCTGGCTATATGCTGTTGCTGTGGGTGTTGACGGGCTTCCTGACCATGACAGCGGCACTGACGTATGGAGAATTGGCCGGGATGATGCCTACCGCAGGCGGACAATTCGTCTACATCCAACGGGCCTTCGGACGCTTGTGGTCGTTCCTCTATGGCTGGACGGTGTTCACCGTCATCCAAACCTGCACAATTGCGGCGGTTGCCGTGGCGTTTGCCAATTATACCGCGGTGTTTTTCCCGGCGCTTGAAACAAAGATTTTTGAAGCGGGTAGTTATGCGATCTCCCTCAAACAGGTCTTGGCACTACTCAGCATCCTGCTCCTAACCTATATCAACACCAAAGGCGTACGGTCGGGTAAGGCCGTGCAGACAACCTTTACGGCCGCTAAATTGGTGGCGATCTTTTCCTTGATTTTCCTCGGACTGTACGTCGGATTGCAAACCGACACACTCGCGGCCAATTTTGCTGATATGTGGCATCCGGTGAAGACCGGCACCGACGGATCGATCACCGAACTGGCCGGTGGGGCACTGGTGGGCGCGTTGGGCGCCGCCATCATCAACCCACTTTTTTCGAGCGACGCCTGGAACAATGTCACCTTCATAGCTGGTGAAATCCGCGATCCGAAAAAGAACATTCCCCGAAGCCTTTTCCTCGGGACCGCCATCGTGACCGTGATCTATCTCTTGGCCAACCTCGCGTATCTGTCGCTATTGCCGCTGAATGGCAGTCCGGATGGCGTTTCCGTATTGGAGCGCGGCATTATGTTCGCCGACCAGGATCGGGTGGGGGCCGCCGCGGCCAGCATGATTTTTGGTAATGCCGGGGTACTCATCATGGCCGGTTTGATTATGGTTTCCACTTTTGGGTGCAACAGCGGACTCATCCTCGCCGGCGGTCGTCTTTTCTACGCCATGGCCAAAGACGGTATGTTCTTCCGGCAGGCAGGCGAACTCAACCGCCACGACGTTCCGGCGAAAGCCTTATGGGTGCAGTGTCTCTGGGCCAGTCTACTTTGTTTTTCCGGAACCTACGGCACGCTGATCAAATACGCCACCTTTGCGTCGTTGCTCTTTTACATGGTCACTATACTAGGCGTGTTCCGCCTTCGTAAGACGGAGCCGCAGGCCGATCGACCGTATCGCGCGTTCGGTTTCCCGGTGCTGCCCATTATCTACCTTTTGGTGACCGTGGGAATTTGCGGTGCGCTCTTCCTCTATGATACCGTTAACACCGCGGTTGCAGTTGGCGTCGTGGCGTTGGGCGTGCCGGTTTACTACGGTTTCCTGGCGAAGAAAGCATAGCCGTTTCCGGATTCGGCCCGGAAATTCCGTCGTACTGATACTTGTCATATTCCTATCAGACGTACCTCCGGAATTTTGCCTCAGGTAAATGAGCAAAAATGAGTTCCGGTACGTGTTTCCATTGCGGGTTACTGCTTCCCGCCGACGTGATTTCTTTTGATGAAAAGCGGTTCTGTTGCGAAGGTTGTAAAACGGTCTACGAGCTGTTCAGCGCCTCCGATATGTCGTGTTACTACGATTTTGCCGTAGCGCCGGGTGCTTCTCCCACAGCGGCGTCTGAAAAATACGGCTTCCTTTCGAATGCCGAAATCGCATCGAGCCTCCTCGATTTTCAGGAAGGTGACACGGCCATTGTCACACTGCGCATTCCCCATATCCATTGCAGTTCCTGCATCTGGATACTGGAAAATCTTTCGCGCCTCGACGCAGGTGTGCGGCAATCGACGGTGAACTTCCCGAAAAAAAACGTCCGCATCCTGTTCGATCCAAGCCAAACCACACTCGAACGGTTGGTCGGACTTCTGTGCCGTATCGGATACGAACCCTACATCAGTCTTGAGAACTACAAAGGCGAAACGGTCAAGAAAGACCGCTCTGACCTCTACAAACTGGCGGTTGCCTTCTTCAGCTTCGGGAACATCATGTTGCTGTCGTTCCCGGAATATTTCGAATTGCACGAATATTGGCTCGACCAATACCGGGGATTCTTTCGGTTGCTGATCTTTCTGTTGGCACTTCCAAGTTTCCTGTATTCTGCCAGTGGTTACTATAAGGCCTCATGGAAATCGATTCGCACGGGTCGGCTGACCATCGAAATACCGATCGCACTTGGCATTATCGTGATGTTCGTGCGTAGTGTGGCGGATATGCTGCTGAACCACGGACCGGGCTTTTTCGACTCGATGTGCGGGTTGATCTTTTTTATGTTGCTCGGCCGTGCCTTCCAGACCAAGACCTTCCAGTTCCTGAACTTTGAACGTGACTACCGGTCGTATTTTCCGGTGGCGGTGACGCGTATCGTAAATGGGCAGGAGGAAAGTGTTCCGGTCGACGAGATACGGAAAGGCGACCGGCTACTGATCCGCAACCAGGAATTGATTCCGGCCGATGCGGTGCTGATATCGCCGACGGCCTCTATTGACTACAGTTTCGTGACCGGCGAGGCGCTTCCCGTACGGAAAGCATCCGGCGACAAGCTCTTTGCCGGTGGACGCCAATGCGGTGTTTCCATCGAGATGGAGGTCGTTGCCGATATGTCGCAATCCTACCTGACTAGTTTGTGGGCCAACGAAGTCTTCCAGAAACAGCACGAACGGGCGGTGGAATCGGTAACCGATCGAGTTAGCCGCTACTTTACACCGGCGCTCCTGGTGATTGCCTTCGGCGGTTTTTTCTTTTGGATGGGACGCGATTTGACCACGGCATTCAACGTATTCACTGCGGTATTGATCGTGGCGTGTCCGTGTGCCCTGGCCCTGACCGCTCCGTTTACGCTTGGAAACATCCTTCGCATCCTCGGACGCCGTCGTCTGTACCTGAAAAACGCACGGGTCATTGAGCAGTTGGCATCGGTGGACACCATCATTTTCGACAAAACGGGCACGATTACAGCATCCGGCGATGGTGCTATCTCTTACGATGGACGGCTTTTTTCTGAAGGGGAAAAACGCCAACTGGCCAGTGCCCTCAAGCATTCACAGCATCCACTGAGCCGGATGTTATATACGCATCTCGCCACGGGTGGTACCGATCCGGTCAGCTCGTATGAGGAACATCCCGGTAAGGGAATCCGGGCGTGTGTAGGCGATGTTGCTATTACGCTGGGTTCAGCTCTTTTTGTCGGCGCTCCCGTGCAACAGGAAACCGCAGAGGTGCACGTAGCGATCAACGGAACCTACGCCGGTCGTTTCCGCTTTGCGCAACGCTACCGCGAATCGCTTGAAGAGGTGTTTACGGCGTTGTCGGCGCGGTATCAATTAGGACTCTTATCCGGCGATAACGAAGGCGAACGCGAGCGACTTGAGAACCTACTGCCGAAGAGCGTGACGATGCGTTTCAACCAAACCCCTCAAGACAAACTTGAATACATACGGTCGTTGCAATCTGAGGGAAGGAAGGTGCTGATGATAGGCGACGGACTCAACGATGCCGGTGCCCTCGCACAGAGCAACGTCGGGATTTCCATTACGGAAGATGTCAATATCTTTTCTCCGGCCTGCGATGGCATACTCGACGCAGCCGATTTCGCGGCCCTTCCCGGATTCCTGTCTCTTTCCCGCAAGGCAATGTGGGTGATTACGATGAGCTTCGGGTTGTCGCTGCTGTATAATGTCGTGGGTCTTTCGTATGCCCTTTCCGGACACTTATACCCGTTGGTGGCGGCGATTATCATGCCGTTGAGTACGGTGACCATCGTCAGTTTCGTTACCATCGTCGGAAATGCTTACGCCCGTTCGGTTTTCCGTAAGAAACCAGCCAAAAAAAACCTTACGGCTGATAATTATCATTTTTCCGGCTTACAGCCCAATCTACCTTTGAAATAGTAAACTAGTATGAGCGTCATCTGGATTTTAATCTCCATTAGTATCGTCATCGCGGCCTGTTTTCTTTTCGCTTTCGTTAAGGCAACACGCAGCGGCCAGTTTGACGATGATTACACCCCATCCGTCCGGATGCTCTTCGATGACGAGCTTCGGGAAGATACCGAAACAACTGAAAACCAAGCAAAAACAACGTGAATATGGAAATCCAAAAATTTTACTACGACAATAAGATCGTCCGGAACTTCCTCTACGCCACCATCATATTCGGTGTCGTTGGGATGACCGTGGGCTTGTTGCTCGCCCTATTTTTCCTTTTTCCGAACCTGACCGAAGGTATTCCATGGCTCAGCTTCGGACGTCTTCGTCCCCTGCATACCAATGCGGTCATTTTTGCCTTCGTGGGGAACGCGATGTTTGCCGGCGTCTACTATTCGATGCAACGGCTTCTTAAAGCCCGGATGTTCAGTGATACACTAAGCAAGATCCATTTCTGGGGATGGCAACTGATCATCGTCGCGGCCGCTATTTCATTGCCGCTGGGCATCACCACCTCAAAAGAGTATGCCGAGTTGGAATGGCCGATTGACATTGCCATCACACTTGTGTGGGTCGTGTTTGGCATCAACATGATCGGCACGATCCTGCGTCGTCGCGAGCGGCACCTTTATGTGGCCATCTGGTTCTATATCGCCACGTTGGTGACCGTAGCCGTGTTGCACATTTTCAATAGCCTGGAGCTACCGGTCAATGCATTGAAAAGTTATTCAGTATATGCCGGCGTACAGGATGCGCTGGTGCAATGGTGGTACGGACACAATGCCGTAGCATTCTTCCTGACTACGCCATTCCTCGGACTCATGTATTACTTTCTTCCGAAGGTGGCCGGACGTCCGGTTTACTCGTACCGTTTGTCGATCGTTCACTTTTGGTCACTGATATTCATCTATATATGGGCGGGTCCACACCACTTGCTGTATTCGGCCCTGCCAAACTGGGCGCAGAATCTCGGGGTTGTTTTCTCTGTCATGCTGATTGCGCCGTCATGGGGTGGTATGATCAACGGGTTGCTGACCCTACGCGGCGCCTGGGATAAAGTACGCCAGGAACCGGTGCTGAAGTTTTTCGTGGTGGCCGTGACCGGATACGGAATGGCGACGCTGGAAGGACCGATGCTTTCCATCAAGAAATTCAACGCGGTCGCCCACTTTACCGACTGGATCATCGCCCACGTGCACGTAGGTGCCCTGGCCTGGAACGGCTTCCTCACCTTCGGTATCGGCTATTGGTTGATCCCGCGCATGACGAAAGGAAAACTGTTTTCTACCAAACTCGCGAATTTCCACTTTTGGATCGCCACGCTGGGAATTGTGTTGTATGCCCTTCCGATGTATGTAGCCGGGTTCACCCAGGCATCTATGTGGAAACAGTTCAACCCAGACGGAACGCTCACCTACGGCAACTTCCTTGAAACCGTCAACCAGATCATCCCGATGTATGCCATGCGGGCAGTGGGTGGTACGTTGTACCTGATCGGTATGTTCGTCATGGTCTATAACATCGTCTGCACCATCCGCGCCAACAAAGCGGTTGAAGACGAAGCGGCTGAAGCTCCAGCTCTTGAGCGCATCTCGAACCGTCGTTTCAAAGGCGAAAAATGGCACTCATGGCTGGAAAGACGTCCGGTGCAGTTGACGATCCTGGCTACCATTGCCATCCTGATCGGCGGTGTTATCCAGATTGTCCCCACGCTGATGGTCAAATCGAATATTCCAACCATTGCCAGCGTCAAGCCGTACACGCCGCTTGAACTGGAAGGTCGCGACCTTTATATCCGCGAAGGCTGCGTAGGCTGTCACTCGCAACTGGTGCGTCCGTTCCGAAGTGAGGTTGAACGCTATGGTCCGCAATCGAAAGCCGGCGAGTATGTCTACGATCACCCGTTCCTGTGGGGCTCCAAACGCACCGGTCCGGATTTGCTTCGCGTCGGCGGAAAATACAACGACAACTGGCATTTCAACCATATGTATGACCCGCAAAGTACGTCAGCCGGTTCCATCATGCCGTCCTATAAATGGCTGTTCGCCAACAAGGCGCTGGATCTGTCGGAAACCGAGAACAAGATGAGAGTGATGCAGAAACTGGGTGTACCGTATACGGATGCCGATATCGCCAACGCCCGCAAGAGTATTGCGGATCAGTCGGCGGCGATTGAGAAAAGCCTGGAAATGGATCCCGATTTCGTGAAGAGTAATGAGAAGAGCCGGAAAGCTGCCGCCGCGAAAGGCGAGACTTTCGTGCCGATGCGCGAGCGTGAGATTACGGCCCTGATTGCCTACCTGCAACGACTGGGAACCGATATCAAAGTCAAACCGAACACCAAACCCTGATAGCCATGTTCGAACAAATCAAACACAATTTGGAAACCATCGCAGGCGTCGAGATTTATCCGATCCTTTCGTTACTGATCTTCTTCCTGTTCTTTGTCGGATTGGCGGTATGGGTGATCTCGTACAGCCGCGAAAGAATCCAACAACTTAGCCAAATTCCGTTGACCGACGATAACCAACAAAACGCTGACCAATGAAAAAGCTGATTCCCGCTTACGTGCGCATTCCCGTCATTTTCTTTACCGTTTTCGGTGCGCTGGAATATTTCATCGACTCAGGCGATCGCCCGGCTTTCATCAAGTTTCCGATCGTATCGATTTTCTTATTTGTCTTTTTCTTCCTCCTGGTGGCGATTGAAATCACCATCAGTGCGGTCGATAACGTGACGTATCACCTG
The DNA here is from genome assembly GCA_027490305.1 of Flavobacteriaceae bacterium. Taxonomy (GTDB): domain Bacteria; phylum Bacteroidota; class Bacteroidia; order Flavobacteriales; family Flavobacteriaceae; genus Flavobacterium. Next base: position 38,547 of record JAIXYI010000065.1, on the reverse strand, counting down.
CTTACCGACGAGCAGAAAAAACAACTGGAAGAAGCCACCGATACCAATACCGCCCTTGCCGAGGCATGGCGTAAGGTGATGAAAGTACTGACCCGGGCCCGTCCGATTTCAGAAGAGTCAGAGCTATTGCTCAACCACGACTACGACGGTATACAGGAACTCGATAACCGACTTCCACCCTGGTGGTTGTACCTGTTTTACCTGACGATTATCGGCGGTGCGATTTACCTCGTCCGTTTCCATGTTATCGGAACCGATGATCCGGAAATCGAACTCCGGAAAGAGATTGCAGAAGCGAAAATCGCCATTGAGGCGTACAAAAAAACGGCGCCTGACCAGATGACGGAAGATAAAGTGACCCTGCTGACCGATGCGTCGTCGCTGGCAGCCGGTAAAGCCATTTTCACCGCTAATTGCGTCGCGTGCCACCGTGCCGACGCCGGGGGACAAATTGGTCCGAATCTGACCGATGAATACTGGTTGCTGGGCGGCGGTATCAAGAATGTCTTCCATACCGTAACCAATGGCGGACGCGACGGCAAAGGGATGATTGCGTGGAAAGCGACGCTCAAACCGACGCAGATCCAGCAGGTGGCCAGCTACGTGCTGTCGCTGCAGGGCACCAAGCCGCAGAACCCGAAGGCACCTGACGGCGAAATCTGGAAAGACGACGCGAAAGCGGCTAAACCGGCTGATTCTACCGCCGTTGCGGCGGCGGCCGTGAAGCCATAAGCCTACAATAAGATGAGCACATTTGAGGACGAGTCGTTCCGCGATAGCCTGAGTACGCTTGACGACACAGGCAAACGACGCTGGATTTTCCCGAAGAAACCGGAAGGGCCGTATTATGAAAAAAGGAAGTGGGTAAGCTATTTCCTGCTGGCATTGCTGGTAGCTTTCCCCTTCCTTAAAATAAAAGGGCACCAATTCATGATGTTCAACGTGCTCGAAAGGCGGTTTAACATCTTCGGTTTCCCGTTCTGGCCACAGGATTTCTACCTCTTTGTGCTTACGATGATCATCATGGTCATCTTCGTTGCGCTTTTTACGGTGATTTATGGGCGCATTTTCTGCGGATGGATTTGCCCACAAACCATCTTCATGGAAATGGTGTTCCGCCGCATCGAATACTGGATCGACGGCGATCGCGGGGCCCAGATCCGACTCGACAAGCAGGCGTGGAATGCTGAAAAGATTCGAAAACGGATGCTGAAATGGTTCGCCTTTTTCGTGATCTCGTTTCTGGTTGCCAACGTGTTCCTTGCTTATCTGATTGGTAGCGATGCCTTGAAACTCATGGTGTGGGAGGGACCGTCTGCCCATGCCGGAACCCTGATCGCGTTGTTGATTTTTACCGGCGTATTCTATTTTATATTCGCTTCCTTCCGTGAACAGGTCTGCCTGATTGCCTGTCCGTATGGCCGCCTCCAGGGTGTGTTACTCGACCGTAAGTCGATAAACGTAGCTTACGATTTCATACGCGGCGAGAAAGAGAAGGGCCGGGCCAAGTTCAACAAATCGGAAGACCGTGCCGCGTCGGGGAAGGGCGACTGCATCGACTGCAACCAATGCGTGGTGGTGTGTCCGACCGGCATCGACATCCGTCACGGCGTGCAGTTGGAATGTACGAACTGTACCGCCTGCATCGACGTCTGCAACAGTATGATGAGCAGCGTGGGAATGGAAAAAGGACTCATTCGCTACGCCACGGCCGACGAAATCGAGAAGAAAGAACCTTTCCGGTTTACGCTTCGGATGAAAGGCTATACGGCGGTTCTCGTAATTTTATTCGGGGTGTTCGCCGGGCTGCTATTCCTGAGATCGTCTATCGATACGATGATACTGCGACTACCCGGACAACTCTACCAGCATAAAGGTGACAGCATTAGTAATGTGTATACCTGGCGGGTGATGAACAAACGACTGGAGGAAATTCCGGAGGTCAGCTTCCGGTTGCTTTCCCATAAAGGAACGATTAAACTCGTAGGCGACCGTCCCAAAAAGCTGAAACCGGAGGGAACCGTGAGCGGCACGATGTTTATTGTAATTCCGGAAGCCGCCCTCTCAGAAGACAAAGAAAAGATCATCATTGGCGTATACAGCGGTAGCCAATTGGTCGATAAAGAAAAAACAAACTTCCTCGGACCGCGGGAATTCAACTAAAAAGCCACACGTATGAAAACATGGAATTGGGGAAAAAGCATCGTAGCTGCCTTCCTGTTATTTTTCGTCTTTATCTTCTCGTTCCTCTACCGCGTGCAGACCCAGCCGCAGTATAACAGCGAACTCGTAACCGATGAATACTATAAAAAAGACCAGCGGTATAGCGAAGAGTATGACGCCCGCACCAATGCACAGGCGCTATCGGAAGAACCGCAATTGAAGAATACGGCATCGGGCATCGAAGTCGTGTTTCCTGCCGCCCTTTGTCCCGTTACAAAAGGCACAGTGTCCCTTTACAGGCCGTCTGACAAGAATCTCGACTTCACAGTTCCTCTTGTGTTGTCGGGAAATGCTCTGCTCATACCTGAAAACCGTCTTGTCGGCGGCCGTTGGGACATTACCGTGGAATGGGTTTCAGGCGGAAAACCCTACTTCATAAAAGAACAACTGTATCGCTAATGTGGAGGGCAGCTTTGCTTTTCGGACTCCTAAGCAGCCTCCACTGTGTAGGTATGTGCGGTCCCATTGCCCTGCTGTTACCGGTTGACCGGAACAGCGCGACCCGGAAAGCGGCGCAAATCATCGTGTACCATATCGGACGGATCTCGGTGTATGCCACCATCGGGCTCCTCTTCGGATTACTCGGTAAAACCCTCTACCTGGCCGGTTTGCAACAACGACTCTCCATCATCGCCGGAACGGTGATGCTGCTGGCGGCAATCCTTCCCGAAAAGACCCTTTTACGGTATGCCTTGTTGCGACCGCTGTATAACCTGATAGCAAAATGGCGCAGCCAGTCGATGCAGGTGTATAAGAAACGGTCGTTTTCTGCTTTTTTTGCGATGGGGATGTTCAACGGTGCCTTACCGTGTGGACTCGTATACACAGCGCTTTTTGGTGCCATGGCCATGCCCACAGTGTGGAAAGGCGGTCTTTTTATGGTCGTTTTCGGCCTCGGAAATATGTCGATATTGGCGTCTTTGGCCTATTTCAATCCGCTGATGGGCAGCACGTTTCGCACGCGTTTCCAAAAAATAGTGCCCATCGCCGTGGGGGTGATGGGACTTTTGTTCATCGTAAGGGGATTGGGGCTCGCCATTCCGTATGTATCGCCCGATACACTGGCGTTGCACGTCATGCAGGGACCTTCCTGCCACTAACGCATTAGACGGTCAGCGAAAACAACCGCGTTTCCGGCTTGTTCCGACGCAGGCGAAGGTCGAGTGCCATGCAGATGTTGCGCACAAAAGGACGGCCGGTTTCTTCTACCACCAGCGAGGTTCCGGATATCGTAAGTAATCCGTCTTTCTCAAATTCCTTCAGCTCTTCCAGGATCTCATCTGAAAATAAAAAGGCTTCGGCACTGGTCCACTCAGTTTTGAGTCGGCACATCAGGTTCAGGATGTGTTGCCGCACGATGAGGTCTTCTTCCGTCAGGATGTGTCCGCGCAGCAACGGCAGCGTATCCCATTCAATCAGTTGGTGGTAGTCTTCGAGGTTTTTGGTGTTTTGGGCAAAGCCGTACCAACTGTCGCCGATCGCAGAAACGCCCAGACCGATCATCATCCGGGTAGAGGCTGTCGTGTAGCCCATAAAGTTCCGGTGTAGCGCGCCATTTTCGGTGGCGGTGAAAAGGCCGTCGGTGGTAAGCGCGAAATGGTCCATGCCGATTTCATGATAGCCGGCGTCCGACAACATCCGCTTGCCGGTTTCGTATAGCATCCGTTTTTCTGCGTCGCGCGGCAGGTCTTCCTCCCGGAAACCGCGTTGCCCGTTTCCTTTGAGCCAGGGCGTGTGTGCGTAGCTATAAAACGCGAGGCGATCGGGCTGCAAGGCTACTGTCTTCGAAATGGTATCGATGACATCGTCGAGCGTCTGGAAGGGAAGTCCGTAAATCAAATCGTGTCCGATCGACGTATAACCCACCGAACGGGCAGTCTCTGTCACATCCTTGACATGCTCAAAAGGCTGTAGCCGGTTGATCGCTCGCTGCACCCGTTCGGAATAATCCTGTACGCCGAAACTCACGCGACGAAATCCAAGTTTATAAAGGGTTTCCAGGTGTTGGCGCGTGGTATTGTTCGGATGTCCCTCAAACCCTAATTCGGTGGTTGCGGTCCGTTGACCGAGCGCGAAAATGCCGTTGACGAGGTCTTCCAGGTTCTTTGAGGAGAAGAAAGTAGGCGTGCCGCCGCCGAGATGGAGTTCCGCGATTTTCGGTTTTTCGCCCAACATTTCTACATACATCCGCCATTCTTTTAGCACCGACCGTATATAGGGATCCTCCACGTCATGGTTTTTGGTGATGCGCTTCGTGCAACCGCAAAAGGTGCACATACTTTCGCAGAACGGCAGGTGGATATAAAGGCTGATACCGTCGTTCCGGCTTTCGTCATACGATTTCCGGATCGAATCGCGCCAGGCCGTGGCGGAAAAGGTGTCGGCGTCCCAATACGGAACGGTAGGATAGCTTGTGTAACGGGGTCCCGGAACGTTGTATTTCCGAATAAGTTGCTCGTTCATAACCTGGTGCGTTTGAATGGTAAAAGTAGGGGAAGGGCGATGCCTCCGTCCTGATAAATGTCAGGTGCGGAAATGAAAACGCCGGATGTTGGGTCCGGCGTTGTCGTTATTCTTCTGTTGGCGTTTCGGTTTCGGTGGCCTCTGCCTGCGCGGGTTTCGCCTCGCTGGCCTTGCCGATGTTCCGCAACTGTCGGAGTTTTTCTTTCAGGACTTCCAATTCCTCTTTATGGCGCTGGATGTTTTTCCGTACTTCTGCCACCATCGGATTCTCCTTTTTCGGGTCCTTGCTGCTGAAAAACTGGATGTTGTTTTCCAATTGCAGGATTTCGGAGTTGGTCTCGTCGATCTTGCGCATCAGGAAGATCTTTTCGTTATCCAGGCGGCGGGTGTCGTTGCCACCTGCGAACTGATCGATACGGCTGCTGAAACGCGCCATTTCGGAGTCTTTCTTGCTGAGGCTGAGTTTTTCGAACAGCACGTCGAGCACTTTGTTGAACTTCCCGTCCACGTGGCGACGTGACATCGGCACTTTGCCCAATGTTTTCCAATGCTCGATGTGGGTCTTGATATTGGCCAGATCGGTGCGGTGGTCGCCCGTAAATTCAAAGTCTTTCAGGGTTTCGAGGTACGCTTTCTTCTTCTCGAAGGCTTCCAGTTCCTCTGAATTCGCTTCGTTGCGGTTGGCTTTCAGGCGCTCAAAATAGAGGTTGCAGGCCTCGCGGAAATCCTTCCAGATCTTATCGGAATACTTGCGCGGTACATGGCCGATCGTTTTCCATTCCTCCTGGATTTGCTTCATCGCCGGAGTGGCCGCCGCGAAATCCTCGGTTTCTTTCAGTTCGTTTGCCTTCGCTACCAGTGCCAACTTCCGGTTGAGGTTGTCGGTCTGCTCGCGCTTGATGTCTTTGTAGAAGTTGTTCTTAACCGAATTGAACGTCCGGACCGCCGTTTTGAACTCGGCCCAGGTTTGTTCGTTCACTTCTGATGGCACTTTTCCAACGGCGAAGAAGGCGTTGCGCAAGGCTTCAACTTTCTCGACCTGTTTTTGCCATCCGGAATGGCCGGCTTGTTTTTCTTCAGACAATGCGGCAATCTGCGCGATGATTTCCTTTTTCTTGTCGAGGTTGGCATTTTCGCGGGCACGGATTTCCTCCGACATCGATTCGCGCTTGTCGTGCATTTGCTTGGTGATGACCGAGAAACGGTTCCAGACGTCTTCGCGGTGCTCGCGTGATACAGGCCCGATTTCTTCCTTCCAGATGCGGTGCAGGTCCTGTAGTTCGCGGAAGGCTTTCAGGATGTCGGTTTCATTCAGCAACTCCTGCGCCCGGGTGATGATGCGCTCCTTTTTCTCCAGATTATGGCGGAAATCGGCGTCGCGTGCATCGCGGTCAAGGTGGAGGTAATCGTAGAAATTTTCCACGTGGAAGTGGTAATTGTTCCACACGTGGTTGTATTTGTCTTTCGGGATCGGACCGGCGTTTTTCCAACGTTCACGCAACTCGTTGAAGTGACGCAGCGTATCCTTGATATTCTCGTTCGGGTTGATCAGCTCTTTCAGTTCCTCTACGATTGCCAGGCGTTCAGCCAGATTGGTTTCGAGGTTCCGTTGTACGTCTTTCAGGTGACGGTTTTTGCTGTCGCGGTAGATGCTGTATAATTTGTCGAATTTCTGTTTGAGGGGCAGGTGGTATTGGAATTCCTCCGTACTTTCCGGCTCCTGTTGGTAGAATTCTTTGCGCTTTTCGTCAATGAAATGCAGGTATTTCGACTGGAAGGCATTGCGGAGTTTTTCCACATGGTGACGCACCGACATTACATTGTCGACCGCGGCCAGTTTCTCGAACTCAGCTGCCAGTTCCTCAAGGTCAAGGGCTTCGTAATCTATTTCAGGAATCGTAGTCGTTTCGTGTTCGCCCTCCTCAGCATTCGATTCGTTGATGGCGGCTACGGCGTCGTTTTCTGTTACCTCTGGCGCGTCCTCCGAAGTGGTCGCGTCAGCAGCAGCAGGTACTTCCTCTGCATCCGATGAAACCGCTTCCGCCTCCGCAACAGGTTCCGTTTCTTCCTCTTCCTGCTCGCTTTCTGCGATCGCTTCGGCAATGACTTCTTCCGACGGCGCTGCGACCACTTCGTCTTCGGTATCCGACACCGGTGCGTCGGTTACTTCAGCTTCAGCTTCCTCTTCCTCTTCTGCTGTAGCGCTGCCTTCAAGCGATTCGGCTACCGGTTCGATTTCGTCGGTCGTAACGTCGTCTGAAAGGGCTTCTGCCTCTTCAGTTACGTCGCCAACGGTCGGTTCGGCTTCCGCTGTCTCGGCTTCGGCTACAGGAGCTTCAGGCGCGAGTTCTTCAGGCGCGGCGGTTTCGTCAGGGGCGATGTTCTCAGGTTGCGGCGCGACACTTTCAGATGTCGTTTGCGGCTGGTTTTCAGTGTTTCCGTCTGCTTCTTGCAGGTTATCCGGCTTCTCTTCCGTCATTATAAAAAGACTAAGGTTCGTAAATCAAGGCGCCTAAGGTAGTAAAGACGGCGCAAAATTCAAAGGAAAGCCCGTATTTGGTGCGGTTTTGACTGGAAGGCAAGGGGTTGCAGACGGACGGGTGACGGACTTAAAAGGACGATTGCCACAACTGCCACGCGGCTTCGGCCTGTGCGATCAGCATGTCATATCCGTTTTGGATGACGGCGCCCTGGGCTTTTGCCTTTGACAGGAAGGCCGTCTCAGCCGGATTGTAAATCAGGTCGTAGGCAATATGTTCGGAGGTAAAACCCTCATAGGGAAGGGGTGGGCAGGCGGTCACATCGGGATAGGTGCCCAGAGGCGTGCAGTTGACGATAATACGGTGTTCCCGGAGAATGCCGACCGAGAGTTGGTTATAAGTTAGGTCGCCCTCCCGTGACACAATTTCATACGGAATATGCAGTTGCGACAAGGCATAGGCCACCGCTTTGGAAGCGCCTCCTGTTCCCAGTAGTAATGCCCGGTCGTGGTGCGGACGCAATAGTGGGCGTAGTGTTTCCAGGAAGCCGATATAGTCGGTATTGTGCCCGATTCGTTTGCCGTCTTGTAAAATGATCGTATTCACGGCACCGATCTCGCGGGCGGTGTCGGATAGCGCGTCGAGGTAGCCGCGGATCTGTTCTTTGTATGGGATGGTAACGTTGAGTCCGGACAGGAACGGGGTTTGGAAGACGTTTTCCACTTCGTCAACCGATCCAAGGTCGAAATTACGGTAGCTGTAGGCGTCAAGTCCTTCACGCGAAAATTTGTCGCTGAAATACGAACGGGAAAACGAATAGTCGATGTGACGGCCAATCAGCCCGAAAACCCGTAGTGTCAACTCCGGCCGTTGTTGTGTTTCCGGATTTCCGACTGCACGGCTTTGCGCGACCAGACCACCGGGAAAAGGTCTTCCAGTAAAGTCAGGTGTTTCGCGTTGAGGCGCAGGCCGTTCGCGAGGTGAAAAGAACCTTTTTCATCCTGGTGTTGCATGAAATACAATCCGGCCAGGCGGTACTCGATTTCATACTCTTCCGGAAAGAACTCCAATGCCTGCAACAACGTATCGACGGCACTTCCGAATTCCCCCAAAAACTGCAATACATCCACCCAGAACAACCAGGTGTCGAGTTGGGCATCGCCGAATTCCACCGCTTTACGATAGCCGAGTTCAGCCTCTTCAAAGAGGTTCATCTCACGACAGATGGCGGCATAGCGTTTCCAGTACGAGCGGTTCTGTTCGTCTATATTGAGGGCTTTCCGCACATAGAAAAGCGCTTTCTGGAAATTCTTCTTCCGCAGGAACAAATCGGTGATGGCAATCCATCCTTTGTCCAACAGCGGATCTTCATGTACGGTGCGGTTGTAGAACTTCAATGCCGTCGCCAAATCGCCCATCTTCTCATGGCACTTGCCGATTCGTAACAGGGCATAGGAGGTGGCATCGTCGAGTTCAATCGTACGGTTATAGGCTTCGATGGCCTCTTCGTAGCGTTTCAGCCGTTCGAGTGATTTGGCCTTTTCCATGAACGCACCCATGAACTCGTCGTCGATGAGCGTGGCATAGTCAAAAGCCCGCAGCGCGTCTTCGTATTGTTTCAGTCCGTAGTGCAGACGTCCTTTCTGGTGCCACGCGATTTCACTGTAGGGGTTGCGGTCGATATAGCCGTCGAGGTAGGTAATGGCGTCGGCATTTTGGTCGAGGAATTCGTAGCAATACACCACGTTATACAACGCCGCCTGGTCATACGGATCTTCCTCGAGGCAACGGGTAAAACTATCCTTTGCCTTTTCCAGGTTATCCATGAAGAGGTATTCCATTCCCATCAGGTTGTATACATCCGCCAGGTCGTCGGTATAGGTCAGCGCTACTTTCAGCAATTCAACGGCCTTTTCGTGGTCGTCGCGTTTGCTGTAAATACTGGCTTTCTGTATATAGATTTCCTCGTTATGTGGCTCGATGGCGTAGAGTTCGTTCAGTAACTTCTCGGCCTGGTCAAGCTTATCCTCGTAAATGAGCATTTCCACCTGCACCAACTTGAGTCCAGTAGAACGGGGGTGTTGCTCCAGGGCGAGCTTCAGCGCTTTTTTGGCAAGCGAGGCCTTCCCCATGTCGAGGTAGTGGAGTATGATCTCTTCGAATTCCTCCGAATCAAAGAAGAAAACCTTGTTGGTCTTCAGCATGCTTTCGAATCGGGACAGAGAGAGGCTGTAGTCTTCTTCTTCGTTGCTGAGGTTCATGTTGTGCATCAATTAATTCTCCTTTCTAAAGGTAGCAACGCAATAACCGGGGCGCCGGTGGTGGGTTTCAATATTGTAAACAATTTAATTAACAAGTCAATTAGATAATTTGTCAATTAGAAAATTAGAAAATGGGGTGGGTACTTACAATTTACGTGAATATTCCGGATGGGCTCTCTATTTTGTGATTCTCTTCATATAATCCTGCGCTGCATCCGCGTCTTCCTTCCTTAGTCATTCCATCCCTCCTTCGTCCTTCCTTTCGTTCTTCCTTCGTCCTCCACTTCATTATCTCATTTTCTAATTGACAAATTATCTAATTTCTCTCCCTATTTCATCCAGCGTTTCAAGCAACACCGCGCATCCTTCCCTGATTTCGTCTTCTGAGACGGTGAGCGGCGGCGTGATCCGGATGGCGCGTCCTTCGAACAGCAGCCAGAATAAAATCAGGCCTTTTTCGTGGCAACGCAATACCGCTTGGTTCGTGATCTCCGGATCGGCAGTCATCGCGGCGAGCATTAGTCCACGTCCGCGCACCTCTTCTATCAAAGGATGGACCAATAGCGTCCGAAACAGTTTTTCTTTTTCCAAAGCGGCTGTCATCAGTCCGGTTTCCGTGATTTCCTGTAGCGTCGCAAGGCAGGCAGCCGCTATGACAGGATGTCCGCCAAAGGTCGTAATATGTCCGAGTTTCGGGTCGTGTGTCAGTAAGTCAAGGTGTTGGCCACTGGCTACGAAGGCGCCGACTGGCATGCCGCCTCCCATTCCCTTCCCCATGATGACGATATCCGGAACGACATCGTAATTTTCAAATCCAAACAGTTTTCCCGTGCGGCCAAAGCCCGGCTGTATCTCATCCACGATCAGCATCGCACCCACCGCCGTACAGCGCTCGCGCAGGCGACGGAACCAGCCGTTTTTAGGTTCGATGAAACCGGCACCGCCCTGTATGCTTTCGACAATCACACCGGCCGTGCGCTCGGTGATCCGCAGCAAATCGTCGTCGTTGTTGAACGTGATGAACGCCACATCGGGCACCAAAGGCCGGAATACCTGTTTGCGTTCTTCAAAGCCCATAACGCTCATCGAGCCCATGGTATTACCATGATACGCATTGTGGCAGGAGATCAACTCACTGCGTCCCGTAACCCGACGGGCGAGTTTCAGGGCACCTTCCGTGGCTTCCGTCCCCGAATTGACCAAATACACTTTATCAAGCGGATCCGGCAGGTAGGACACTAATAACTTGCAATACGCCACCGCCGGATCCTGGGCGTATTCCCCATATACCATCACATGCGAATACCGGTCGAGTTGGTCTTTGATAGCCTGGTTCACCCGCTCCGGGCGATGCCCCAGCGAACAGGCCGACACCCCCGCCACAAAATCAAGATAGCGCTTGCCGTCGACGTCATAGATATACGACCCGTCGGCATGCGACACCTCCATCCCTAACGGGTAGGGAGAGGTTTGGGCTTGGTATTTTAGGAAGTCGGTAAGCATTTAATTAGATAATTGGGCAATTAGAAAATTAGATAATGACTTGGGGGGCGGAAAAATAATTATCGTCTCGCCCAAAAATGTAAACCAAATGTAGTGAACGCCGCGTAAGACATTTTCTAATTATCTCATTTTCTAATTGATCGCCTTCTTCCCACCCGGATGGTTCTTATCATAATCCTTCGTTTCCTTTCGTACTTTCATCGGTGTATCCGCTTTCGCGTCGTCTTTCTTTTTCGCAGCCTGCATCGCCGCGTCGATCTCGTTTTCTTCCGGTGGAAAAATGTCGTCTTTCGTTCGGATCATCTCATCGCCCCGCCAGACAAATCCTTTTAGCAGTCTCGCGTTTTCCGGCAGGTCTTTCTCCGGATACAAGTCGCTGTCAGGCTTGTCGTATTGCGTGATCTCATCGACCTTGTTATCCACCAACTGCAGGTTGATCCGGCTACAGAAACTCTTATTGATGCCAATAAGCCGGTCGTCGTCGTTGCGCATGTAGTATAGGATTTCTGCGTTCTTCACCACATCCGCCTCGTGCAGTTTGTTGTCTTTGAACTTCCCATACAAAAAGATGCCTTTCACCTGGTTATAGCCCGTTCCGGCTGAGTCTTTCGAGATGATGAAGGTGTTTTGCAGCACTTTCAGCGAGTCGAGTTTCTGCGTTTCGTTATTGCCGATCAGGTGCATGACATCGCCGGTCAATTGGTTCTCGCCGTTCCACATCACCGGCCGCCCGATAAGTTTCGTGATCGAGGTCGTCTCGTCGGAATGGATTGAGTCGCATTTACCCGTCAGGTCGGTCTTGAAATACCGCGCATTCGGCCAGGCCCGCACCACGCGGCTACCGGGTTTCCCCGTCACCAGGATGCGTTTGCCGTGCACGTAAACCGAGTCGTTATCAACGAATGACACCACGACGGCGCGTTTCGTAATGAACATCGAGTCTTTCTGTTTATACACCTCGGCATAATGGCCCCGCGCCACGCCCTTGTTGATCGTATCGGTGATCTTCACGTTGCGCGTCGCCGATGCAAATTCGCGTGCCCGGTCATAATAGAGGCTGTCGCCCTCAATGCGCCGGTCTTTGTATTTGATGTACGATTTGTTGAGGAAGTGCCCCACATTCCGTTTGTTATCGAAGAACCCTTTCTCGGTGTAGATAAAGTCGCCGTTGGTGCCCGTAATCGTCGACGGACCGAACAAATACGCATGCCCGGCGTTGTTGTAATAGTCGAGGTGGTTCGATTTCAACACATATTTCGGGTTCGTCACCGTCACCGCGGTCAGGAAACGCGTCTTCTTTTCGCGGGCATAATAACGACCCGACTGGCTTTTCAGGGTGTTCTCTTTGTTGACGATCGTGCCCGGCGAGTTGTAATACGCTTCCTGCTTGTTCCGGTCGAAATGGATAGTGTCGGTCCGCAGCGTCATATCCGGCGAGCGCATCACCGGATGGCCAGTCGCAAACGCCATTTTCACATTGCCGTTGTATTCGGCATACTCACTGTTCAAATACAGCGTGTCGCCCTGCACCAGTTGTACCTCGCCGAACGCCTTAAGATAATTCTCGTTCTTGAAAAAATACGCTTTGTTGCAGGTCATCACCGCCCCTTCATGGCTCACGCGCACATGGCCGGTCAGCAGCGCCGCACCAGGCATATTCACCTCGTCAATGTCAAAATGATCGGCCTGTTCCACCACAATCGGCTTCCCTTTCTGGGCAGTGACCGACCAAGCGGTCAGGCAGGCAAACAGTACCAAAAAAACGCGGTTTCTCAAGTCAGAAATTTTCGCCAAATGTACGGAAAACGAGGGTAGGAGGGGTGTGTTTAAGATATTTTTATGGGCGCGTCCCTGCGGGTCGGGTCGTCCGCTATAGCCCTTCGGCCCAGCCCGTGTTTTGCATCCGCCGCCCGTGGCTTCCTGCGGTCGCCCCCGCCGCCGGGCAAAACGCTGGCCGGGCCGTCAGGGGCTGCCGCTGCCACCCCTCGCGCTAGCGGTTTCATAAGGAACGCCTGTGTTAACAGGATTGCTTCGGGCTTCGCCCTCGCAATGACGGTAAGTAGTCAGGCGGAATGCGCTCGTAACGGGTTAGGCGCATATAGCAACATCGTCTTTGCGAGGGCGAAGCCTGAAGCAAACCAACGAACGCAGAATTCCCTATTTCTTTCCCTATCTTTGCACCCTCAAACGAACGGGAATATGCTTGACCGATTGCAATATGTGAAACAACGCTTCGACGAGGTGTCCGACCTGATCATCCAACCGGACATCATCGCCGACCAGAAGCGGTATGTGGCACTTAATAAAGAATACAAAGACCTGAAAGCGCTCAACGAGAAGCGCGAGGAATACGCCAACCTGCTGGGTAACATCGAAGAGGCCAACGAAATCATCGCCGATGGTTCCGATGCCGAAATGGTAGAAATGGCCCAAATGCAACTAGAAGAGGCGCGCGAACGGCTTCCGAAACTGGAAGACGAGATCAAATTCATGCTCATCCCGAAAGATCCGGAAGACGCCAAGAACGTCATGATGGAAATCCGGGCCGGCACGGGTGGTGACGAAGCCTCGATCTTTGCGGGCGACCTCTACCGGATGTACACCAAATTCTGCGAAAACCGCGGATGGCGTACGTCTATCGTCGACCTGAACGAAGGTACGTCGGGCGGTTTCAAGGAGATCATCTTTGAAGTTACCGGCGAAGACGTCTACGGCACCCTGAAGTTCGAAGCTGGTGTGCACCGCGTACAGCGCGTACCGCAAACCGAAACCCAGGGCCGTATCCACACCTCCGCCGCGACGGTGATGGTGCTGCCGGAAGCCGAGGAGTTCGACGTGCAGATCGACATGAACGACGTGCGCATCGACCTGTTCTGTTCATCAGGGCCGGGCGGACAGTCCGTGAACACGACGAAATCGGCCGTGCGGTTGACGCACATCCCAACCGGACTCGTCGCGCAGTGCCAGGACGAGAAGTCGCAGCACAAGAACAAAGACAAGGCGCTGACCGTACTCCGCTCGCGTCTCTACGAAATGGAACTCGCCAAGAAACAGGAGGAAGACGCCAAACGCCGCTCGTCGCAGGTAAGCTCGGGCGACCGTTCTGCCAAGATCCGCACCTACAACTACCCACAGGGTCGCGTGACCGATCACCGCATCGGCCTCACGCTCTATGACCTCGACAGCGTAATGAACGGCAGTATCCAACGCATCGTCGATGAACTGCAGTTGGTGAACAATACAGAGAAGTTGAAGGAGGCGAGTGAGGTGTATTAATTAGCGAATGCGTCAATTAGCGAATTAGCGAATGTGGTAATTAGCGAATTGGAAAATGAGGCAATTAGAAAATGAGAATTCAGGGCTTGGAAATAGTTTTTTAGATGGAAGGTTACCGGGTAACGGCGCCACTAGCTAATCAAAAAATAAGTTCCAGGTTGCACTACTTGTTTCGTTGCCAGAATATCTATACAATTTGCTAATCCGCTAATTATGTCATTCGCTAATCCAATTTGCAAGACTTGTTTCATCACCAGAATATCTATACCATTAGCTAATCCGCTAATTATCTCATTCGCTAATCCAATTTGCACCACTTGTTTCATCGCTAGAATATCCCACCATTCGCTAATCCGCTAATTCACCCATTTGCTAATTTTCCAATCCCCATGACCACCCAACAACTCATCCAGCAAATCCGCATCAAGAAATCGTTCCTGTGTATCGGGCTCGACCCGGATTTGGCGAAGTTGCCGAAGGTGTTGCAGGGGAGCGACGATCCGATTTTCGAATTCAATAAGGCGATTATCGACGCGACGCATTACCTGGCGGTGGCGTATAAGCCGAATGTGGCGTTTTATGAGGCGCACGGACTCAAGGGCTGGCAGTCGCTCAAAAAGACCATTGACTATCTCAACACCCAGCATCCGGAAATCTTTACCATTGCCGATGCCAAACGGGGCGACATCGGAAATACCTCGGCGATGTATGCCAAGGCATTCTTCGAAGACCTTGCGTTCGACAGTATCACCGTAGCGCCCTACATGGGAAAAGATTCTGTCGAGCCGTTCCTGGAATTTCCCGACAAACACACCATCCTACTGGCGCTGACCTCCAACGAAGGTGCCTTTGATTTCCAAACAGTTAAAGCAGGTCGCGTTGAACTCTATAAAAAAGTGCTGGCGACCTCCCGTTCCTGGAAAAACAGCGAAAACCTGATGTATGTTGTGGGGGCAACCAAAGCCGAATACCTGAAAGAAGTACGGGAGATCGTTCCTGAGAGCTTTCTATTGGTACCGGGCGTCGGCGCGCAGGGCGGAAGCCTGTCGGAAGTATGTAAATATGGCATGACCGATAACGTCGGCTTATTGGTGAATTCCTCCCGCGCGATCATCTATGCGTCAAAAGAAGCCGATTTCGCTGAACGCGCCCGCGAAGAGGCCTTCCGCATCCAGGAAGAGATGCGCCACATCCTGGCGAATTATTGATTCTTCACTTTCGGCCAAATACCCGTCGCCCAAAGCGGCCATAGCACCAGAATCGGCTGGAAAAAGAGACGCATTAATCGTAGTCCGTCTGAGTTAAGTCCGAAAGCCGAAATCCCCGCCTGGTACTGGTGCAGGTTTCCCGGAAAAATAGCCGCAAAAAACAAGGCCGCCACGATTCCCATAAACCGTCGGTGGTTCGCAAGGAATACGAGTCCGATCCCGATCGCGATTTCCGCCACACCCGACCATAGCACTACCGCATCGACTGACATTGGCACCCAATCAGGCACCTGCGCGCGAAATTCGGTGCGTGCGACCGTAAGATGGGTGAGTCCGGCAAATACTAATATCGTTCCCAACAACAGGCGGGCAACGTGACGGACGGAGGGTAGGGAATCGGTTTCGTATTGCATGGGACTTTTGATAGTAAATTGAAATGCGCTCTTCAGGTGTATTTCGATTTGATAAGACAAACTTTATGCAAGTTTAATAAATTGGTCTTCGAGTTTAACATTGAAGTTGATTTCCGCTTTCAGGGCTTTGAAGACTTTCATTATCGTGTCGATCGTCGCACTGTTTGCACTACTTTCCAATTTTGAAATTTGCGCTTTCTGTACGCCTACCAGTCGTCCGAGTTCTTCCTGTGTCAGGTTTCTTTCCTGTCGGACGGATTTAATCATTTTTCCCAGAACATCCATACGAAGTTCATATTCGTATTCGTCGCGCGCGGGTGTCCCCACCGGTCCGACATACTTGTCTTTCATTTCACCAAGTGAATAGGTCTTTACTTCTTTCGCTGCCATATGAGTACTTATTTACTTCGGTTAAGATAGTTGTTTCGGAGTCGTACCGCCCGATCGATTTCGCTGATGGGAACTTTATCGACTTTTTTAATAAAACCGTGCGTCGCAACCACCAATGTTTTTTTATGGTCATCCTTGTCCCAAAATGCCAAAAGCCTGACCTGTATTCCGGCGTACTTCGTCCGAAACTCCCATATGTCTTTTTGCAGTTTCTTGAAGATCCTCGGATCATTTGTTTGCTCAGCCAGATCAATGTTGTAGAGCACTTTTCTAACTGTCTTTTCATCCAATCCAGACAGGAAATTTGCCGCTTCCTCCAGGAATACTGTCTCAAAAAATCGCATAAGGGCTGATAACTATAACAGGGCAAAGATAGGAAGGTTTCTAAAAATAGAAACAACGACTATCGGTTTAATCTGTCCACCTTTTCGATTCTGCCACGTTTGCTATACCTACTTTATCAGGAAGTCCTTTAATTCTTCATACGTCGCAATCGGCGTTTTTACCTTTTCCTTTCCGAGCACCGCGCGTATTTGCTCTGGATAAGGCAACGTAATACCCAACGTCGGTTCTACCGTTTCCGGGAATTTGATCGGGTGCGCCGTCTCCAAAAATACGCCGATTCCGTCAAATTTCGAAAGGGCTTCTTTCACCCCGAGATAGCCCACTGCACCATGGGGTTCCGCAACATACCCACTTTGATCGTAGATCGTCCGGATGGCGTCACGCGTGGCCGCATCCGAAAAGGCATACGAAGCGAAATCGGCTTCGAAACGTGCAAGGTCATGGCCATACAGTTCCTGAATGCGAATGAAATTACTAGGGTTCCCCACATCCATCGCATTTGAAATCGTCGCGATGGACGGGCGGGCTTCATACTGTCCCGTTTCCATAAAGCGCGGTACCGTATCATTCACATTGGTTGCCGCTACGAACCGGGCAATCGGGAGGCCCATACGTTTGGCCATGATACCCGCACAGATGTTGCCGAAGTTGCCACTCGGACACGCCACGACGAGCGGTTTTCCGAGCTTTTTTAGTTCGCGGTACGCAATGAAATAATAGAACATCTGCGGTAACCAGCGCGCCACATTGATCGAATTGGCCGAAGTGAGATGGCAAGACGCCAGTTCCGGGTCGAGGAAGGCTTGTTTGACCATATCCTGGCAATCGTCGAAGACACCGTCTACTTCCAAAGCGCGGATATTCTGGCCGAGTGTGGTCAATTGCCGTTCCTGCACGTCGCTGACCTTGCCGGAAGGGTAGAGAATGACGACATCTACGCCCGGCACGCCCAGAAAACCGCTGGCTACGGCGCCTCCGGTATCGCCAGACGTCGCCACCAGCACCGTGTTGTGCTGTTCCGGCTTGTTGCGGTTGAAATAGCCCAGGCAACGTGCCATGAAACGCGCGCCGACGTCTTTGAACGCCATCGTTGGGCCGTGGAAGAGTTCAAGCGAGAAAATGTCCTTTTCGACTTCTACCAACGGAAAACCAAAACAAAGTGTCTCCGTTACAATGCGTCGTAATTCCATTTCCGGGATGCTGTCGCCTACAAATGGGCGTATCGCTTCGAACGCAATGTCGGCATCCGAACGTGTTTCGATGGTGTCGAAAAAAGCATCCGGCAATCGCGGAATGTGGCGGGGAAAGTAGAGTCCGCGGTCGGGTGCGAGTCCACGTACCACCGCTTCTTCAAAACGCACATCCGGCGCCGATCCGTTGAGGCTGTAATAGTTCATATCAACTGAGTATTCGAACGCCTTCCGGATTTACCGCCGAAACGTGTATTTCATACGGAAGGCTGATAATGTCGTATATAGTACAAAGGGCATCGGCCACACGTTCAGCGGTTTCGCGGCCCCGGCTGAGTGCGAATACCGACGGACCTGAACCCGAAATGCCGCTCCCCAGCGCCCCGGCTTTCTTTGCCGCCTGTTTCAGCGTATCGAAGCCCGGTATCAGCACGCTACGCACCGGCTCGACAATGTCGTCGTGCAGGCTGCGGCCGATGAGGTCGTAATCGTGGGTGTAGAGTCCGGCGACCAAACCGCCCACATTGCCCCATTGGGTAATAGCACTTTTGAGGGCGACGTTGTTTTTGAGGACGGAACGCGCGTCAGAGGTCTTGAGTTCGATTTGGGGATGGATGACGGTGGCGAACAATTCATCGGGACTCTCAATCCGGATGATGTCAAGTGGCATCGTGCTTCTAATCAGGGTGACACCACCGAGCAGGGCGGGTGCCACGTTATCGGCATGTGCCGTTCCCGACGCCAGTTTTTCGCCTTCCATTGCAAACTGCACCAGTTCTTTACGGGAAAACGGTCGCCCGAGCAATTCGTTGACGCCAAACACGGCACCAGCCGAGCTCGCCGCCGAACTCCCGATGCCACTGCCGGCCTTGATTTTCTTATAGATTTCGATCTCAAACCCCACATCGCTGCGAAGGGCTTCCAATAGCGCCATGGCGGCCACGCCTGCTACGTTGCGATCGGCTTTCATGGGCAAGTCAGCCCCCTCAATTTTGACGATCCGTATGCCTTTTTCCTCTGCTTTGCGTATCACCATCTCGTCGCCGATACCGTCGAGGCAGAGTCCGAGCACATCAAACCCGCAGGATAGGTTGGCGATGGTGGCGGGGGAGAAGAGGCGGATGGACATGAGGGGAAAGGAGTTAGGAATTAGGAATTAGGAGTTAGGGGGTTCGGAAGTACGTGACTTTCAAAAATCAGTAATCATTCGGGATTTTCCGTTTTGACAAAATTACGTTTTTGGTGCGGCGGGTTTATCTAGTTGTCTTTTTTATTGTTTGGTACTGATTACTTGTCGGTTGAACTCTTCTCACTTCTCACTTCTCACTCCTCACCAAGAACCAAGAACCATCAACCCCCACCTCCACTAAACATTCCCAATTCGAATCACATCGGCAAAAATACCCGATGCCGTAACGGCTGCGCCCGCACCCGCACCTTTGATAAGCAGCGGTTGGTCGACGTAACGGTCGGTGTAGAATAACACAATATTGTCTTTTCCTTCCAGGTTATAAAAGGGATGATCGGCTGGGATGAGTTGCAGTCCCACCGACGCTTTGCCATTCTCGAACTGTGCTACATATTTCAATCGGCAGCCCTTTGATGCCGCGTCGCGATAAAGTTCGTCAAAGTGTCCTGCTTCCGTTTTAAGGGTTTCGAAGAACTCCGGAACCGTTCCGGCGCGGAGCGATAGGTCAGGAAGGAAGGTCTGGTTTTGAATTTCGTCGAGTTCCATCCGGTAGCCGCTTTCGCGGATAAGGATGAGGATTTTACGGGCGACGTCCATCCCGCTGAGGTCGATGCGCGGATCGGGTTCGGTAAAGCCCTGCACACCGGCTTCCACCACTACATCGTGAAAGGAAACACCCTCTTTGAAATTGTTGAAAATGAAGTTCAGACTGCCGGATAAGACCGCTTGTATGCGGTGTACTTTATCGCCTGACACGATCAGGTGTTTAAGCGTGTCGATAATCGGTAATCCCGCGCCCACATTGGTCTCAAATAAGAACGGCGCATTGTACTTCCGTGCTAATTGCTTCAGGTGACTGTAATTCTCATAGGCCGAGGCACACGCAATCTTGTTGCAGGTCACGACGGCGACGTTGTCTTCGAGGTAATCCGCATACGTGGTCGATACGCCTTCGTCGGCGGTAATGTCGACAAAGATGCTGTTGCGCAGGTTCAGCGCCTTGACTTTCCGGATAAAGGCTGCGCGATCGGCTTTCTCTCCGTTTGCTAAAAGTTCCTTCCAGTCTTTCAGTACGATACCGTCTTCGTCGAAATGCATAGTGCGCGAGTTCGACACCGCGATGACGCGAACGTTGAGTTTGAGTTGGTCTTTCAGGAACTTCCGCTGCTGTGCGATCTGTTCGATGAATTTTTCCCCCACGTTTCCAACGCCCATTACAAACAGGTTCAACTGGCGGATGTTGTCTTCGAAGAATTTCTCATGTAGTGTATTAAGTGCTTTCTTGACGTCGGCTTCATTGATCACCACCGAGATATTGCGTTCGGACGCTCCCTGCGCAATCGCCCGGATATTGACGTTGTTCTTACCCAACGCGCTGAACATGCGTCCGCTGATGCCCTGGTGGTTCCGCATTCTTTCGCCAACAAGGGCCACGATACACAGACCCGACTCTACAATTACGGGTTCAATGCGTTTCTGGGCAATTTCGATTTCAAACGCCTCGTCAATCGAGGTGCGCGCTTTTTCTGCATCGGCCTCCTGTATCCCAATGCAGATCGAGTGCTCGGATGAGGCCTGCGTGATGAAGATCACACTGATGTTCCGCGACGACAAGGCCTCAAACAGCCGTTTGGAGAAGCCAGCCACGCCGATCAGCGCCGATCCTTCTACCGTGAGCAAGGTAATGCCGCTGATGTGGCTGATGCCTTTGATCGGATTGGTGGATAGGGTAGCGTCGTTTGAAATATACGTACCGGGCTCCTCGGGCGCAAAGGTGTTTTTGATCCAGATGGGAATTTGTTTGCTGAGGGCCGGTTGGATGGTAGGCGGATAAAGGACTTTCGCGCCGAAATGCGACAGTTCCATCGCTTCCTGATACGAGATGCTGGCGATGGGCCGGGCCTGTTTTACCCACTTCGGATGGGCGGTGAACATACCCGATACGTCGGTCCAGATTTCGAGTGCACTGGCATCGAGTGCTGCTGCAAAAATAGCCGCGGTGTAATCGGAACCGCCGCGACCGAGTGTGGTGGCGTGTCCGTCACGCGACGTCGCAACAAATCCCGGTACAACCGTTACTGAAGCGGATGCCGACCGGAAATAATCCCGGATCAACCCATCGGTGAGCGCAAAATCGACTGTGGCTTTCCCAAAACGGTTGTCGGTTTTGATAACCTCACGGCTGTCGAGATACGCCGCATCGGCAATGGTTTCACGGAAGGCTTCCGCGATGATGTAAGACGAAAGCACTTCGCCAAATCCGGCAATGGCATCTGACGTGCGGCCCGAAAGTTCTCCCAACAGGAAGCAACCGTCCAGAAGGGTTTCCAATTGGTTGAGTCCGCGTTTGGTATGGCTCAACAACGCGCTTTGGCCGGCGACGGGCACGAGTTCCCGGATGGCATCGAAATGGCGTGTCTCGATGTCGGTCAGCAGTTCTTTGTACGACGCATCCTTCGAGGCCGCCGCTTCTGCCGCGCGCAGCAACAGGTCGGTGACACCGCTAAGGGCCGATACCACTACCACGAGGGATTCGTCATGTCGTTTCGCGCCGACGATGTCGCGGACGCGGCTTATATTTTGTGCGTTGGCGACCGATGTGCCGCCGAATTTCAGGATTTTCATGGGTAAGGATAAAAAAGACAACTCCGTTTAAAGGGAAAATAGGCCAACTGCTGATATGGAATGATTCAACCCCGAAGGGTCGTGCCTGTACCACCTGTGGTCAGGAAACAGTTGGCCACCGTAGAAGACGGGCCTGGGATGACAGAGTAAGTGTTGGTGTTCATCGCTCCCAAAAATACAATCTTTTGTAACAGACGGATGGGCTTTTGTGATTTTTGACGATTTTTCAGAAATACCTTAGTAAAATGCAAGCGAAAAACGAATTCTTTTTAGGATTTGTTCTCAAAATGGGCATTTCGTAAAAAACAACGCTAATTCGATGCCAAATAGTCGTCCTAAACTTTGTTTTTTTGGGCTTGTTTACGGAATTTTGGCGCTCACTTAGCCTGCCATGCACACGACGACACATTATATCACAACCGACATCATCAGCCTCGACACTATACGGGAGGTGGTATTGACCGGCATGAACCTCGGGTTATCCGAGGAAGCCAAGGTCAACATCCAAAAATGCCGGGACTATCTCGACCAGCGTATGGAGCGCCAAACCGAGCCAATTTATGGTATTAATACCGGGTTTGGAGCGTTATACAACATCAAAATCGATAACGATAAGCTCGCCCAGTTACAGGAAAACCTCGTGATGTCGCACGCCTGTGGTACGGGCGATACCGTGCCGGCCGCAGTCATACGGCTGATGCTGTTACTGAAGATACAGTCACTTTGCTACGGGTATTCGGGTGTGCAGTTGGCGACGGTAGAGCGTTTGGTTGATTTTTATAACTACGACGTCCTCCCGGTGATATACGAACAGGGTTCCCTGGGCGCGTCAGGAGACCTGGCGCCTCTGGCCCATCTGTCGCTCCCGCTGCTCGGAAAAGGGGAGGTGTGGTTGGACGGCCAACGGACCGAAGCATCAGAACTCGAAAAGCGCTTTGGCTGGAAGCCGATCGTCTTGCAGTCGAAGGAAGGCCTTGCCTTGCTGAACGGTACGCAGTTCATGACGGCGTATGGCGTGCACGTTTTGATGAAAGCCTGTAAGTATTCCTACCTGGCCGATCTGATCGGAGCCGTATCGCTTGAGGGCTTCGACGGCCGTGTGGAGCCTTTCGATGAACTCATCCACCTCGTTCGGCCACACAAAGGGCAGGTGGTGACCGCGCAACGCATGCTGGAGTTCCTTGACGGCAGCGAGATTGTCGCCCAACCGAAGAAGCATGTACAGGATCCGTATTCGTTTCGCTGCATACCCCAGGTGCATGGCGCGTCGAAAGATGCTATCGATTACGTGAAAAAAGTGTTCAAGACGGAGATCAACTCCGTTACCGATAACCCCAACATCTTCGTAGGATCCGACAAAATCCTGTCGGGCGGTAACTTCCATGGACAACCGCTTGCCCTTGCCCTGGACTTCCTCGCGATTGCCTTGTCGGAATTGGGCAGTATTTCTGAACGGCGGACGTTCCAGTTGATTTCGGGCCTGCGTGGCTTGCCGTCCTTTCTGGTAGACGAGCCCGGACTTCACTCGGGCTTTATGATCCCGCAATACACCGCGGCGAGCATTGCCAGTCAGAACAAACAGTTGGCAACACCGGCGAGTATAGACAGCATCGTGTCATCGAACGGGCAGGAAGACCATGTCAGTATGGGGGCGAACGCCGCTACGAAAGCGCTGAAAGTAGTCGATAACATTGGGCGTATTTTGGCCATCGAGTTGATGAATGCGGCACAAGCGTTGCATTACCGCCGTCCGCTTCGGTCAAGCGACTTCATCGAGTCGTTTGTAAAGGCGTATCGCGAGGAAGTGCCGTTGGTAACCCATGACCGCATCCTGCATTACGATATCGAAGCCACCGTGGCCTTCCTCGAAAACCTCCAAATCGACGACACACATTTCGCCTAATGCCAACAAGAGACTGTAAAACCGAAGCACAACGCTACCTCCGGAACCGCTACACCAAACAAAACGCCATGCGGCACTTGCTGCGGGATGGATTTTCGCAGGCGGAGATTGACCTTGCGTTGCAAGACGTAGACTTCCGTCAAAGCCAACGCGAATACGACACCATACTCACGCAGTATCCGACGCTGATTTTCTTTGGCCTTGTCGCCATTGCGGCCCTTGCGCTGGGCTGGGGCGAAACGTCGACGGCGACGGACAACCTGTCGTCGGTGGGAGTAGCCCTTGCGTTAGCGACGCTCTCCGTTTTGTATTTCCGGAAATGGAAGCCGTCGGTCTATCTTTTTATGGGATTATTGGTAGTGGTGTTGGGCGCCGTTGTCTGGGCGATAGCGCAAAAGGTGACGACGGGTGCCGCTCCGTACCATCTGGCTACGTCCTATTTAATCATTGGCGTGGTACTCCCGATTATCCTATTGTGGTCGAATATCCGCTTACTGAAAAAATTGTAAGGTAGGCCACTTCGCGCTACCTTCGCGAAAAATAGCTTCGATGAAGATCGTTATATCGCCCGCCAAGACCCTCGATTTTGAAACGCCGCTGCCGCATTCGCAGTACACCAAATCGCCTTTCCTGCGCTATGCCAAGCCCGTACAGGCGGTGTTGAAAAAGAAATCGCCGCAGGAGTTGATGGAATTAATGGATATCTCCCAAAACCTGGCGGACCTGAACTGGCAACGAAACCGGAAATGGAAGACACCGTTTACGCCTGATAACGCGCGACCTGCGGTGTATGCGTTTGCAGGTGATGTATATGGCGGACTCGACGCGTATAGCCTTCCGGCGGACAAATGGGAGACGATGGAAGGGAAGTTACGCATCCTGTCGGGTTTGTACGGACTTCTCAAGCCGTTTGACCTCATACAGGCCTATCGACTTGAGATGGGAACGAAATTGCCCGTGGGCGAGGCGGAAAACCTGTACCACTATTGGCGCCCTATCGTAACGGCAGCGTTGAATAAAGAACTGAAACGCCAGGAGTTGTTTGTGAATCTGGCGAGCACGGAATATTTCGGGGCGGTAGACGTAAAAGCGCTGAAAGTGCCCGTCATCACACCGGAGTTCAAGGACTATAAAGATGGGGAACTGAAGATGATTTCCTTTTTCGCGAAAAAGGCGCGCGGGTTGATGGTACGCTACATCCTCGACCACGATATTGAGACGCTGGATGGCCTCAAAGCGTTTGATTACGAAGGCTATCGTTTTGACGAAAACCTTTCAAAAGAACGGGAGTTGGTTTTTACCCGCTGATTAGGCCTGTGCCGTATATTCTTCGATTTGCCAAATGGTTTCGCGTGACAGCTTGCGTTGGTCGCGCTTGAGTTCGCGCATGAATTCTACGCCGTGGCGTGCGGTGCGGTCTACCCGTGAGAAACGCCGCATGAACTCTTCGAGTTTTGATGCATCTGCGGGCGCCAACTGGGTTTTGAGTTGTTCGGCGAAGTCATGGAATTCAGGAACGACGTCCTTGTTTTCTTCGTAGTCTTCCTCCAGTTCTTCCAGAAATTCACGGATTTCACGGTTCAGGTCATTCGACCGACTTTCACTCGTCAGGCGTAGCTCACGGAGCACCTTCCTGACTTTTCCTCCGAAAAAGGCCATACTCGGATTTGTTTTTGGTTGTGTATCAATCAAATATAAACAAATTCCTAACGCTTGCGACACCTGTTGATAACTTTGGTCGCGCTTTTTAATGCAGGGCTTCTGACATATCGACCTTACTTTTCCCTTGACGGATCAGCAGGATGATTGGGATGCAGCAAAGAAAGAGGAGTCCGAGGTAGATGAAAATATCCATATACGACAACACGGTTGCCTGCTTCATGACGGTGAAATCAAGCGCCTGATAGGCTTTTTGCAGCGCTACGTCGGGTGAAGCACCATGTGCCATGAAGTTCGCTTTCAGGCCTTCAATACGTTGTTGTACCTCCGGACGGGTAGGGTCGAGGTGCGAATCGAGGTTCACCCGATGCGTTTGCGTGAAACGCGTGATGAACGTGGTAATGATCGCGATACCGAACGATCCGCCCAATTGGCGCATCATACCTGTAAATGCCGCTCCTTCACCTATGCTTTTTCCTTTGAGTGTAGAAAGCGCCATGGTGGTGATCGGAACAAATAGTAAACTCAGGCCGACTCCGCGGACAATTGTGGGCCAAAACAACGCATCGTGGCTGGTGTTGGGCGTCATGACGATGTACATCCAATAGGTGAAACAGAAGAATACGGCGAAGCCCGCTGCTACCAGATAGGGCTGTTTAACGCCTTTTTGGATCATGTTTCCTACCACCGGCATCAGGAAAGCCGTCATCAACGAACCGGGTACGAGCAGCAAGCCCGATTCCGTGGCGGTCCAGCCTAATACCTGTTGGGTATAGATCGGGATGATGAGGGTAGAGCCGTAGAGTCCAAAGCCCAATATGAAACACATGAAGGTGCCTATGCGGAGATTGCTGTCTTTCAACACCTTTAGGTTTACAACCGGATGCTTATAGGTCATCTCACGCCAAATGAAGGCAAGAAGACCGAAGAGGGAAACGAGCGAAAGGATGACGATAAGCGGTTCTTCAAACCAATCGTCCTGCTGGCCATGTTCGAGTACGAATTGCAGCGAACCGATAAAGGCGGCCAGGAAGATGATGCCCCACCAGTCGACTTGGTTGGATTTCAGTTTTTCGCCATATTTCGGGCTCCGCACGAACGACAGGGTCAGGAAGGTTGCGATAATCCCGATGGGAATGTTGATGTAGAAGATATACGGCCACGAAAAATGCTCGGTGATATAACCACCTAATGGTGGACCGAGCGTAGGTCCTACGATAACGCCCATACCGTAAATAGCCTGTGCCATACCGCGTTTCGCCGCTGGATAACTCTCGGTGATGATGGTTTGTGCGGTTACGAGCAGGGCACCGCCCCCGAGTCCTTGTACGAAACGAAAGGCTACCAATTCCCAGATGTTCGTTGCGTTACCGCACAGGAACGAGGCCACGGTAAAGATCACGATGGAAACCGCAAAATAATTGCGTCGCCCGAACTGTTGCGACAACCAGCTTGTCAGCGGAATCACGATGACGTTCGCAATGGCGTAGGCTGTGATTACCCAGGCCACATCGGTGAGTGTGGCGCCGAGGCTGCCGCGCATGTCGGTGAGGGCCACGTTGACGATGGTGGTATCAACGATCTCGAGAAGGGCGCACATCACGGCGGTGATTGTGATAATGACCCTTCGGAAGCCGTATTCTACGAGGTCATCGGGATGGGGGGAACTCATTGAATGAACAATTAATGATGAACAATTAACAATGGGGAGTGGCGTGGTAGTATGAAGGGGACTAGCCCGGATAGCAGCGGAAAGCCTTTCGGAGGGAGCGCCTGGTTTTTGGGTTTCCGGACGGCGACCAGCGGAAGCCGGAACGGGACCCTGAAAAACCGGTGCTGCCGACGGAAGCTTGCAGCGGATAGCCGGATCAGCTTCTTATTTCAAATGCACGTCGACTTCTACGTTCATGCCCGGCCGCAGGCGACGTAGTTTTTCTGCGTCGTTTTTGGCAGGATCCAGGTTGATGCGCACCGGCAGGCGTTGCACGACCTTTACGAAGTTGCCGGTAGCGTTATCCGGAGGCAGTACCGAGAAACGGGCGCCGGTAGCGGGCGAAAACGAGGTGATGGTGCCTTTGAACTCGGTGTCGGGGAAGGCGTCGGCGGAAACGGATACTTCCTGGCCCACGGTCATTTTGTCGAGTTGGGTTTCCTTGAAGTTCGCCACGACCCAGGTGTCGTTTTCGTTGATGACGTAAAAAAGTGACTGTCCGGCTTGCAGGAATTGTCCGGGTTGGATCGCGATTTTCGATACCTGTCCGTCTACCTGTGCGGTCACTACGGTGTAGCTCAGGTTGAGTTGGGCGGCGTCAAGAGCGGCCTGGGCGCGTTCGATGTTGGCTTTCGCAACATCCGATTGCCGGGCGCTGACGTTGGTGCGGGCGCTGGCGACGGTTTTTTGGTACGCGGAGGCCTTTTCCTGTTGTTGCAAGATGCGGAGTTGCGATTCGGCCTCGAGTTTTGCGGCTTCGGCCTGTTCGTATTGCTGTTTGGTGATCGAGTGGTTCTTATAGAGGTTGCTATAGCGTTCGAAGTCGTTTGTGGCGCGTGTCAGGCGGATGTGGGCAGTTTCGATGTTGCCCCCGGCCGAGCGGACGTTGGCTTCGGATACATTGACACTTGCCGACGCTGTGCCGATATCAGCCCGTGCGGCTTCGTAAGAGGCCTGTGCCGCGATGAGGGCCGCTTTGGCTTCCTGCACCTTCACGCGATAGTCGCGGTCGTCGATGGTAAACAACGTATCGCCCTTCTTAACCGGTTGGTTATCGGTGACGTATACCTTGGTAATATAACCCGAAACACGGGGAATGATTGGGTTCATGTTTCGCTCTATTTGAGCGTCATCAGTTGTCTCATGCTTAAGGGAATGCAGATATTTGTAAGTACCGTATATACCACCTGCCACGATCAACACGGTGAAGATGATGAGGAACTTTTTATTGGTCTTTTTCTTTTCCATCGGGATTAGGGTTTGATGTTGAATGATTCGGTTAGGCTGCCGGTTGCTTCCAGCAATTCATAGAATTTCAGAACGCGGTTGGCGCGTGCGTAGGCGAGGTTGATCTTGGCGGATAATTCGGCTACGTCGGCGTCGAGCAGTTCGGTGGTATCCGACAGGCCGTTGTCATATTTGTCGCGGACGATCCGGTAGTTTTCGGCGGCCTGGGCAACGGCTTCGTTGTAGACCTCGTCTTGCTTGATGGAGAGGTTGTAGTCTTCCTGCGCTGTTACGATACCGGTTTTGATGCGGTCGGAGAGGATTTCTTTTTGTTCGCGGAGTTCCTCTGCACGGCTTTTTGCAGCTTTCACGTCTTTACCCGACTTGAAGATCGAGCTGAGGTTATACGACACGCCGACGCCCACATTCATGGCATTTGTGACCGTCGCCACGTTCTGGAGGTCGAGGGCCACGTAGCCACCGGTTAGCGACAGGGAAGGGAAAAAGGCGCTTTTGGCGACCTTGACGTGGGCATCGGCAGCCTTCTCGGCAAAGGACAGGGCTTCGAGGTCGTGCCGTTTTGTCAAGGCATCGTTTTCCGGCGCGATGGGTGTTGCGAACAGGTTCGGTTCGACATTGGAGGGGTCGACAATGATTTGGGTAGCCGCCGGAAGTTTCAGAAGTTGCACGAGTTCATAATTAATAACACGAACATTCTTTTCTGCCTCATCGAGAGAAAGTTGTACCTGTGACTTCTGAAGTTGTACTTTAAGTAAATCGTTGCGCGCAATCAGTCCGTTTTGCTCGCGTGCGGTGAAGTCTTTGACACGTTGTGCGTTGCTTTCGAGGCTTTCGCGCAACAGTTCGACCGAGCGCTGCGCCTTGTAAAGGGCGGCGTAGTATTCGATCACCTGAATGGCGACTTCCTCTTTCGTTTGGGCGGCATTGGCCTGTTCCGATTTGTAGAGGTTGTCGGCGGCTTCGATGCTGTGGCGCAGGCGTCCGCCGGCAAAAACCGGTAGGTTGAACGCTGCCTGGCCGAAAGCGAGCGAATTGACCTTGGGCGATCCGCTATTGCCATTAGCGGGATCGGTGCCCGAATCCTGGCTCGCGGGCAGGCGTACGTTGGCATTGGTAAGCCGCAGGTATTGTCCGGTTAGTTTGAAGTCGGGGTATAGGTTGTTTTGGGTGGCCTGCAGGTCGTAGCCTTTGGTAGCGACTTTGGTGGCGGCCCATTGCGTTTCGTTGCTGTTTTGGAGCGCGAGGGCAACGGCCTCCTTCACCGAAAGGCTTTTTTGCTGGGCATTTGCCTTCAAGGCGCCGAGGGCAACGAGCGCCATCACGAGTGTTTTGGAGTTCATGGGCGTAAAAGGGCGTTTACAGTTTGTTTGATATGAGTGGCGAGGTCGCCGGTGACGTATGCTTCGAAACGGGAATCGGAATCGAGACCCAGGATATCTTCGTAGAGCAGGCGATTGGCCTGGAAGTGGAAGTAGGTGCCAATCAGGGTCGAAGGTAGCAAGGTGATGTTGACGTCTTTTCGGAATAGTCCCTGCTGCTGGCCCTCCCTGACTATTTGCTCGAGATAGGCAAGGTTCTGTTTTTTGACATCAAGAAACTGCTTCATGTCGAGTTTGCGTTTGTTCGAAGCCAGTTCAAACTGCACAATCTGGTATATGCAGCGGTTTTTGTTGACGCGTTCGAGGTACAAATCGACGAGCCGTTCCATTTTTTCAGGAGGGGAGAGGTTCTCCCGCATCAGGTTTTCGAGTTGCAGGCGCATGTCGCGGATGCGGTGGAGGATAAGGGCCTCGAGCATTTTCTCTTTCGAGCCAAAATAATACGACACCATGGCGATGTTGCTGCCGGCTTCGCGTGAGATATCGCGGATTGAGGTGCCGTCAAATCCTTTTTCAGCAAAGAGCCGTTCGGCGACCTGGAGGATGCGGATTTGTTTGTCGTTTAGTTCTGTCATCGTGTAGCATAAAAAGACGGGACAAAATTAAACGTTTGTTTAAGTCAAACGTTTGTTTAAATTCCAGTTTAACATTTTTTTCTGCGAACACGTTTTCGGGAAGAGGTAGGAAAAAGTGGCTTTTTGGCGCTATAGGTAATTTCTATGGATGTCGTTTATGTAACTGATATCCAAAATATAAAATTCAGTATTCTAAATTTTTAATTTAGGATGTAAGCCAATTGCGGATAATTGTTTTTCCGTGCGGTGTGAGCACACTTTCCGGATGGAATTGTACGCCCCTGACGTTGTAGATACGATGTCGAAGCGCCATGATTTGGCCGTTTTGGTCGACGGCGGTGACCTCGAGATCGTCTGGAAAACCATCGGTCGACACCACCCACGAGTGGTACCGCCCTACCTCAATTTGGGTTGGCAGGTTGCGAAAAAGACGATCGTCGGGCACGATGATATCCACATCGGTCGCTACGCCGTGGTAGACGGTTTCGAGGTTAGTGAGTTGGGCGCCGAAGACTTCGCCGATCGCTTGTAGTCCTAGGCATACGCCAAGGAGGTCTTTGGAAGGTGCGAATTCCCGGATGATGGCTTTCAGTTGTCCGGCTTCATCCGGCACTCCGGGTCCGGGCGACAACACAATTTTCTGGAACTTCCGCACGTCGTCGAAGTCGCACTCGTCGTTGCGGAGTACGGTTACCTTGCACCCCCCCATTTCGAGATAGTGCACCAGGTTAAAGGTGAAAGAATCGTAGTTGTCGATGACGAGTACGTGCATGGGGTAAAGATACGGGTACAGGAAGAATGAGCAATGAAGAAGGAACGATGAACAATGAACGGTGAGGAATTGATAGTTGATAATTGATAATGAAGGGGGTATCGGTTCTATCAGTCGGAGGCGGTGTGGGGCCCATCTTAGAAGGTCGGTTGTGCGGTATTGCATTCGCTGTGGGGGCATTTTGTTGGGAGGCTCTCAATCGAAGTTCTTTTTTCCTAGCCCTGCCACCTTTAACAAAAAATGCGGTTTTTCCGTACTACCATGTCGCCGGGAATCAGTAGTTTGCGTTAGGGGAGGGGCGGATGCGTCCCTTAGCGAAAGAAAACGGGACTGTGGTACGGGAAACCCGTACTAATTGTTAAATCTGTCCACTGGCTTTACTCCCAGTAAGCAAAAGGGAATCAATATTTCCGCGATTTTTTGCAACGTCAAGCACATCACCTCCATCCTAATCTGACTCCAATCGCTGCGGCTGCCGTTGGGACGCCGGTTGTAAGACGCTGAAACTCCTCTCCAAACCCTCAACCCTCAACCCCGAACTCTCAACCCCGAACTCTCAACCCTGAACCCTGAACTCTCAACTCTCCATCCAATAACCTTTAACAAAAAGTACGGTTTTTCCATACCGCCATGTCACCGGGAATCAGTAGTTTGCGTTAGGGGAGGGGCGGATGCGTCCCTTAGCGAAAGAAAATGAGGCGGTGATACGGGAAAACCGCAGTATTTGTTAAATCTTTCATCTGACTCAACTAAGGGCTACGCGAAAGGAAATAGGATTGTTCCCTGAAGTGTTCCAAAGGCACATGCATAAACTTTCTCCTGATTTGCCCGTCATCGCCACCTCGAGGTAGTAAGATGCCGGTTTCAAGACGCCGAATCTCAACCCCTAAGCCGTGAGTCCTGACCCCGAACCCCGAACTCTGAACCCTGGACCCTGGACCCTCAACCCTGAACCCTCAACAATCAACCCCAAACAAAAAAGGCCACCTTTCGGCAGCCTTTCTCTAAGAAGTCATATAGTGATTACCACACCAGTGTTACCGCAACTTCGAACTCGTCGTTGATGGCTTTGTCGCCAACGTTGAAGAAGCTCGCTGAACCGTAACGGATGTCGTACTTTGTACGGTCTACGTTGAAGTTGGCTGTTGCTTTGTTGCCAGTCGTTTTCAGTTCAAATGATACCGGCGCGGTGACACCTTTAAGCGTAAGGTCTGCCGTTACGGAGTACACACCGGCTGATTTTGCTTTCACGCTTGTGAATTTCAATGTTGCAGTTGGGAATTTCTCCGTACCGAAGAAGTCGTCTGCCTTCAGGTGGCCTTCGAGTTTCTCTTTGCCTTCGCCCGCTTTCAGGTCGGTCACGTTGATCGAGGTCATATCAACAGTGAAAACACCGCCCGTGATAGCTTTTCCTTTAAGTGTCAGGGAACCGTCTTTGAATTTCACGTTGCCGCTGTGCTCGCCGGTTACTTTTTTACCTACCCAGTTGATGGAAGATTTCGCAGCGTCGATTTTTTTGGTTTGTGCCTGAACAGACGCCGCAAGGGTTACGATCACAGCCAGGGCAAGGGTTTTAAGGTTTTTCATGATGGAATTGGATTAAATTTATAATGGATTATTGTCAGTTACTCTTTTTAGACGGACACACATCGCCGCGTAATTTCTCGAGAAGGTCGTTCAGGTGTTCGAGTTCCTCAGGCGACAGCTGGGTGGTGAACATTGATTCGACTTCCTGCACCTTCGGATCAACGGCGGCTAGCAATTGTAGGCCTTTAGGTGTGATGAGCACCTCCATCTTCCGACGGTTATCGGGGCAGATATTCCGCGTCACCAGGCTCTTGGCTTCCAGTTTGTCAACTAGGCGCGTCGTGTTGCTGGTGCGGGCGATCATGCGTTCCTGGATGAGGGTCATGTTGACCGGACACCCTTTTTGTCCGCGAAGGATCCGTAAGACGTTGAATTGCTCCAGTGACAAGTCGTGTTCCTTCATCACCTCTAACAGCCGCTCACCTATGATGTTCTGGGTGAACATCACATTCAATATGGTGCGCTTTTCAAGTGCCAGGGGGGATGAGGATTTCACGATGTCTTCGATTTTCACAACAAATAGAAAATTTGTAGGTACAAATGTAGTAGATATAATAATTGTATATACAAATGATGTATTAAAAATATGTTAATTGGCAGGAATGCCTTTTTGGAAAGGGGATAACTTCGTGGCAAAGAACGGAAAATGAAGTACTTGCTTACGATGGTCTTGCTTTCTTGGGGATGGGTATCGGTTGCCCAGACGCCGCAACCGTCCTCGTATACGGCGGAGGGACGCACCATTGAAGCCTACGATTTTGCGGGTTTTGAAAAGCTCCTCCAAATGAAGGATGACAAAACCTACGTCGTCAACTTCTGGGCTACCTGGTGTACGCCCTGTGTGCAGGAACTCCCGTATTTCGAAAAGTTACAACAGGCCTACCGCGATCAAAAGGTCGAGGTTATCCTGGTGAGTCTCGATATGGCCAAGCAGGTCGAGTCGCGTTTGATTCCCTTCCTCATCAAAAAAGACATCCGGTCACGGGTCGTTTACCTCCGCAATACGGATTCGGGTGAATGGATCGGGAAAGTCGATCCTTCGTGGAGCGGCGCGCTACCAGCCACCGTGCTCTACAACGCCCGCCACCGCGTGTTTCGCGAGCAAAGCTTCACCTACGAATCGCTTGAAAAAGAACTTATATCCATCCTAAATTAATATACTATGAAAATCAAATTCACCATGCTGATGGCCTTTATGGCCTTGTCGTTTGCCTTTACAGGAAGTGGTCCGGGGTACGGAGTAGGCGATGTCGCCACCGATTTCCAACTCAAAAACATCGACGGAAAGAAAGTAGCACTTGCCGACTTCAAAGAGGCCAAAGGCTTCATTGTCGTCTTTACCTGTAACCACTGTCCGTATGCCGTTGCCTACGAAGACCGTATCATCGCGCTCGATAAGATGTTCCGTGCGAAAGGATATCCCGTAATCGCCATCAACCCCAACAACCCAGCCAAGCAGAAAGAAGACAGTTTCGAACTGATGCAGGTGCGGGCGAAAGAGAAGGGCTTCACCTTTCCCTATCTGTTTGACGAAGGGCAGGCCATCTACCCACAATACGGCGCCACCAAAACACCGCATGTGTATGTGTTGGAAAAAACGGCCAAAGGAAACATCGTACGCTACATCGGGGCCATTGACGATAACTACGAGGATGCCTCTGCCGTGAAAGTACGCTACGTGGAAAACGCCGTAAACGCCTTGCTTTCCGGACGCGACATCGAAGTGAAGCAAACGAAAGCCATCGGGTGTTCGATAAAAGCGTAAGAAATCGTTCCTTTGCCAAAAAAACAACATGGATCTTTCCCAACAGGAATGGGCCGAACGGCTCGCGACCGATAGTAACCCGGTCATTTTAGACGTACGCACGGAAGATGAATGGAACGACGGCTACATCCCCGGCGCGCTTCACATCGACATCTACAAAGGACAGGGTTTTGTGTATGAAGTCGACCAACTCGACAAAGACCGGCCGTATTATGTCTATTGCAAAGCCGGAGGGCGCAGCGCACAGGCCTGTGCCATTATGGGGCAACTCGGATTCACAACCACGTACAACCTCGTAGGCGGTTTCTCGCAATGGGGTGGAGAGGTTGTTAAACCTTAAGAAAAATTACGATAATTTGACGTTTGTTTTGTATTAATGTTTTGAAGAGTCTTAAATTTGCCCTGCTCGCAATAACAATCATAAACCCAAAACAATGAAAGCAAATGTAGGCCGCATTGACCGCGTCATTAGGGTAGTACTTGGATTAGTGCTCCTATTGGCAGGAGTATTCGATTGGTTTGACGACGGGATCGTCAGTACCATCGGAGTCGTTGTAGGCGTCATTCTGTTAGTGTCAGCTGCGGTGGGTTTTTGTCCGCTATACCGCTTTCTCGGTGTCCGGACCACCCGTGGTAAGAAGGTCGTCTACTGACGAGCAAAAGCAAGAGAGAAAAGGGTTGGCATTTGGTTGTCAACCCTTTTTTTGTGGAACTGCGTTTCGGTCGGTGTGGCGTTCTGGAGGTCCGGAGTCCATGAGTCCCTGAGCTTCTGCATCCTTCCATTCACCAGTTTCTCAATTTCTCAGTTTCTCATTTCCTTCATTCGCTAATTCTCTCATTCGCTAATCAACTACCGATGCATCCTCCCTACAATCTTTACCGTCATAAACTCATCTTCTGTTGGTGAGCCTTTGAAGACCCGCTTTCCACAGTCAAGAAACTGGTCGAGGTAGTTGCCGAGGCGGTTGTAGAGGTCGCGCCGCCGTTTTCGGGATGCGAGCGGTTTTCTCTTGGTTCTTTCCCTGGCACTGCCGATCGATTTATCCTCCGTTGTGGAAAACGCAGTTTTGCATTTAGTGGAAAATGGCAGGGAGTCAGTTGTATTTTCCGAATTAATTTGTACTTTCGACTTGTTGCGGAAGGTTAGAGGTGGAGCGGCTAAGTTGAGGGTGGCTACTTTTTATTACTGTGACTCCTAACGGAGAATACTCAGTTTCAAAACCCAACGAACTTCGATTTAGCCGCGAAACGTTAAGGTTAATTACATTAAATCATCTAAAATGGCGCTATGGATTTAATCGAATCGATCAAGCCGCGACAAAAACTCTTCGTTATGGATCTAGTTAACGAAGCGGGAATTGACGTAAGTGATTGGGCAAATTCTAAAGGCGGTGAAAAAAGAGCAAGGAGTAATCCCAAATACTGCTATGCTTGGGCTTTTTCCAATAGTGAGGTAATTGTTCTTAATATTTGGCATCGTTCACTTACTGAAGAATCTGGCGTCGTGTTGCTAAGAAGTAATCTTCGCGAAACTAGTAAGAACAGTTCAACAAAAGGTATTTGGAAGAACCGAGCTGATAAATTCGATAAGTTGGTACGAATAGCATACCAACAGGGTCAAAGCGTAAGGGTTATAATAAATGAGGGTTATCGACGAGACGGCAATCTAAAAACAGAGAAAGCATCTAAAGTTAGTTTACGGCTTTTGGATTCAATGCCTTGGTCAGTAACATTTTACAATGACACTTCAGGGGAATTCATTCTTACGAGAGGTATTCACCGGCCGAGATTGGTAGACCAATTTGATATAAATTTTGAAACAGACCATCCGCCTGAAAAGTATAGCTCAACTTCAGATGTCTTTTACAGAAATCCAGAGGTTCGAAGAATTGTTTTACAACGTGCGAATGGGAAGTGCGAATTCTGTGGTACCGATGGGTTTAAAACGTCATCTGGCGCTTTATTCCTAGAAACGCATCATATTATTCCATTAAGTCAAAATGGACCAGACACAATCTACAACGTAGCGGCAATTTGCCCCAATCATCATCGCGAAGCGCATTATGGAGATGGAGCAGATTTGATTCGAGAAACTTTAACTAAACTGCTTTCAAAATATTATAATCATTGATAGCTATTTGTCTCCCCGCTGGCGCGCGTCTCGCTCGTGCCTCTCACTAACAAATCAATCTCAGATACCTTAGCGAAATCTACTACGTAACTACCCGTTTTCTCCCCAAATTTGTATTTTCGACTCATCGCAGAAAGGTAGAAGTAAAGTTGTTACCTTGGATACGGGTTTTTCGTCGTATTTGGCACGAGCAAGACGCTCGCGCCGGCGTGGACAAAACGTTACTACAACCCTATAACGACCGACTCGAAAAAAACACAAGACAAAAAAATGAACTGGAGAACGATAAAAAATTTCGGACAAATTAAATACTTCAACATCTCTTATGTTGTATTAATCATTGTTCCATTGATGGCAGACATAATGGAAATGCTAAATGAAAAATTTGCATATACTTTAACTGTTCCGACAACTGTTAAGAGTTTATATCTCGCAAGTATAATTTATGCAATTGCTATTGCCATTTACCAATATCGCTGTCCAGCAATTATTAAAGAATATTTAAACCTTCAGGACTATATAGACAAAAACTTAGAACAGTTTAAAAACAAAGCACCTGACTTGAAGTTTTACATAGTTTTAGCCCATTTGGACAAAAATACACAAGCAACTTCATACAATGAAATTTTTGACCTTTATACAAAGGCAAGCCAGACGCTTGATGAGAGTGAGAAAACTAAGCACAAAATTGCTCTTGACGAAAAGTTAAATGTGGTCTATCCAAGTAGCGTTCAATCACATTTAGAGAAAAAATATAATGCAGAAAACGATAAGGAGTGTTTTTCTTATTGGTCTGCTGGTGTATTGTATTTTGCAGGTTCCGGTATTATTTTAACTTTATTAATCAATCGGACACTTACCGTATTCAACAACTAATAGAAAATAATTATGCTTCTCATTCCACAAATTACCTTTAATGGCGACCTATCGTTGGACGCATATTCATTTAGCAGTGAAGAAATAAATGCTGTTACATTTGTCCTCGAAAAAGCAAAAATTGATATTATTATTAATAAAAGATTAACAAAAGATCGTGAAGGTAGATTTGGACTTCGTTTTTTGATATTCAACATAGAAATTAGAAAGCTTGAACGAACACTAAATCTCAAATTTGAAGGAAGAGAAAGAAACACAAAAGTTATTTTTGGTGAAACTTACTGGAATGCAGACGGTCAAGGCGATAGT
This sequence comes from Flavobacteriaceae bacterium, assembly GCA_027490305.1. Taxonomy (GTDB): domain Bacteria; phylum Bacteroidota; class Bacteroidia; order Flavobacteriales; family Flavobacteriaceae; genus Flavobacterium. The sequence goes on along the minus strand of JAIXYI010000065.1, from coordinate 1,066 downwards.
GGAATGAGTTTTAGATGTTCAAGGATTGATACGCCTCCACATAGTTGTGAGACAATATTTGCTGATGACGAAAAGGCAGCGGCAGTAAAATGTGCATTAGTTGCCAACTCAAACAATTGGTTAGGTGGTGTTCCAACTCGTGGACAATGTTAGATTTTATTTCCCCCGCTGGCGCGAGCGTCTCGCTCGTGCCATCAATTGAAAAACGCACAAAGTAGCGCCCGTTTTCTCCCCAAATTTGTATTTTCGACTCATCCAGGAAAGGTAGAAGGAAAACGTCTGATCCTGGGTGCGGGTTTTCCGTGGTAGTGGGCAGGAGCGTGACGCCCGCGCACGCGACCCGACGGCTTGACTTCAATACTATAATACCATGGTGCCGTGAAACGTTATTTACCATTTTTACGAACCCGATCTACAATGAAAGATAAACTGAAACGGGCTGTAGAAACCGAGAATGAGCAAGAACTCATAAAGTGTCTTAGTTTTTCAAATCAGGATAAGTTTGACGACAACAGCTTTGAATATATTGAAAAAGCACTGATTGGAAACTGGCATAGCCAACACGAAGACTTGGTGAATACAATATACCTGCAGAATTTACGTGATGAGCGATTTGTTGAACCTATAGTGAACATTGCTTTAGATAGAGAGCGGTTTCGATGGTATGATGACGAATTAGAGGCCACATTAAGAAAATGTGTTCACGCTCTGAAGACCATCAGGTCGGACGCTTCTGAAAGTGCTTTGGAAAAATTAAAAGACTTAAACAACGACAACGTGACGTTTGCACTTGAGATGTGGGAATGAACGGCCAATAACGCCCTACCCCGCTCCGCTACATCAGCTAACGAAGCAGTAAGCTCCGCGAATGCCCTTGGCAGTGGGTAAATAGTGCCTACCAATTGATTTTTTCTGCAAAAACCTCCTCTTTGCCCCCGCTGAATCCCATACTCAGTATCAAGCTGTCGGGTTGCTTTCGCATCTCAGCAAGAAAGTCGGGATGGTCTTTCCGATATTGGGAATAGCGAACTAACCTGATGGTATCGTTCCTCGACTTTATTTGCTC
>JAIXYI010000003.1 GCA_027490305.1 Flavobacteriaceae bacterium | reverse complement strand
GCGTCATAATTCCGCGCACCATAATCGTAGAAGTTCAATCCAAGTTCATCCTGCAACTCCTTTCCATTATATTTATACTTATACCCCATCTCCGCCACCGGCAGCAACTGCACCATCATGCCACCCAACGGATCTTTTACGAAGTCGGTTTTGGTAACGTTGTAGTTTTCGTGCTTCAGGCCAAATGGGTAGTAGTTGTTCTCCTCCATAATCTCCAACTGCTGGCTTTGGGTGTCCCAGGCGTAACTCAGGCGGTTGTTACCCAGGTGATCCGTAAAGTTGTAGACGTAGTTGAACGCACCTTCGGTATGCTTCACGTAACCTTCGGCGGTTGGAAAGAACGCCAGTTCACCGTCTTTATACTGGAAGCCGCTGAGGTAATCGGTTTTGGCATCCTGGTTGTTTGTGTCAAAGATCGTCTTTTGCAGTTTCACACCGCTGCCATCGTAAAGATACGAAATTAGCCCGCCGTTGGTGAAGGTAATCGTTACCGGCAGGTTCAGGTGGTTGTATGTGATGGCTGAAATGCCTTTATTGGCATCAGAGGTCATGTTGCCATAGGTATCGTAGGCATACTCCTGTCCGGTGTGCGCCCCATCGCGAAAACCGTTGGTATAGCCAGTGGCGTCTTCTACCGCCCGTAGTTTATTGGTGTCGGCGTGATAGAGATACGTCAGGTCGTCAATAGCCAATGACAGTTGGTCGTCAGCATCGCGGTAGCCGTTGCGGTCAAGTGACAGGATGTTGCCGTTGCGGTCATACCGCAGTGTTTCGTTGTAGGCATTGGTCACTTTACTGCTGCTGTTCTCGGGTCGTATATACACCGCTTCGCGCAGGCGGTTCATCGCGTCGTAAAAATAGCCATACTGCCGCAGCACGTTGTCATTGGCTGAGCGCCAGTACGTCTCGGAGATATTGCCGTTGTAGAGCTTCTGCTGCGTATAATCGCCGGGGTAATCGGTTCCGGTTTTGTTGTAATTGATGTGGAAGGAGAAGAGGTCGTCGTTGAGTTGCGCCACATCGTTGATATCCGTCATCCAACCCCGAATGTTGTAGCGGTAGTCGATTTTCTGCAACACAATCCGCTCCTTGCTCCTCGCTACTTGCTACTTGCTACTGACAACTGCGACTAATTATGGCGTTCCGGCGCCACTGCCAACTGCCACTGCCAACTGCATACTGAAAAGGCGCCGTCGCGCTCTTCGCACTCGCTTTTTGCTTCGTGCCTCCGCAAAAGAGCTCAAACAATGCTCCGATCGCTAACGCAGCGGTTCTTCTATCGACTTACGAGCTGAAACTACGTACTGTATTCTTAGTTCGAAGAGCGTTCGAAAGTGCCATCGAATTTCACCAACACATCTGTAACACGAACTCTCCATTGACGCCATTATTTTGCTTTTAAACGCTTAAAAATAACGAAACAGCCCGAAGGCTGTTTCTGTTTTAGAGTTATCGATTTCAATAAACCGCGTATTTGCTGGTGTGAAGGGTTGGTTTTTGTATATCAACACATCTGATACATTACCCATTTGGATCGATCTGGCGAGTAAATATGTACTGTATCGGATTTACAGCTATAAAACATCGCCATTGAAATCCAGGCCATTTTAGCAATTGTCATATATTAAAGATTAATCAGGAAACTATTTAAGGTACTATACTTTGACCAAATGAATATACCCGATGACACGGACGGGACGTCGGCGCCATCGGGGTCAACTGTTCACCATACTATTAACCAATAAATAACCATTTTTTTCCTGAAATTCAATGCTATACCTTTTGAGTAGCCATTCTTCCATATTTCAGGCATTTGGTAATTGGGAGTCAGATTAAACGTATTAAACTTACTGTTTGATCCGGCATCCAATACAAAGATCTCAAAGCCTGGTTCTTTCCAAAAATCAACGCCCTCTTCGATTGAATAATCAATAAAATTGGGAATGGGGTATTTGTCTTTGAAACAAGGTTTGTCAATCTGCGCAGTATCTGTTATTTTGGGCATCGAGAAGTTCTCTGAAGTTGCCCTACTCTCAAAACGATTTACTATAAAATTGCATGAATCTGTCGAAGAATATTGAGCTATACTGTGAATTGTGGCCTTTCTAACGACCCTGTCGAGTTCCTTCTCGGTTAATTGGTACTCAAACAGGAACAAGCTAAAGTTATTCTTCGCACGATCCGTGTTGCAAATGAGTTTATTTTTGGGTTTTACGATTTTATCTGGAAAATGATTGCTGAGTGGCGCAGCGAAAATAGACCTGTCTTTTATATAGTCAGAATTTACTTTGGTCAATGACTGTTTTTCAAATTCTCTCCGATTAGTGCAGGCCATTAGAAAGGTACCGCAAAGTAATAATAAAACCAATCTCATTTTAAAACATTTTAAGTAAGGCCCGTACAACATGAATTACCTTATCAGCGGTGGTAGCTGCCTTTCCGTAGTCAAAACTTCGGTTAGAATAAAAATAAGCGGTTTGCGCGTTGGGTTGGCCAGGGGGTTTAATCAAAATATAAGATACTCTACTTATTGAACTCCATTGTCCAGTGGAACTGGACTTCTTATAAATTCCTTTTTGTTTATATCTGACTCCGTGGCATATGTAACCTTTGTTTTACCCACCTGTCTTAAGTCCCCAGTTGTTTGGGTTACCCACGATGGCGCGGATTTGCAATCCGTGCCCGCTCTAGTAATCCAAGTACTTGCATAACTAACTCCAAAACAATTACATCAAACTCATTCGACAGCCCCGCGTAATTCCGTGCCGAACTAAAGTAATAAACCACGGGCACGGATTGCAAATCCGCACCATAGGGATACACTTCCCATCTGGTACATTACCTTTTTAATGAATAATATCGTCAGAGCAACTAGAATTTAAAAACACTAATTTAAGGCCTATCGAATCATAACTATAGCTGCAGAGCGAAATTGATCCGTATTCAAACTTCAAAGGGACTGAATACTCCACCACCTTGACGTACTTTTGCAATATCGAAGTATTACCATTATTTTTGAACACTACTGTTATACCTTTCATTCTAAAAAAACCCACATATTTATTGTTGATTGATTCTTGACTCTCTTGACTCTCATACAGTTTATTTAGTGTGGTCAGAATTATTGTATGCCCATCACTCGACAAAAGAACTTCTACAAATTTCGTTTTATCTTGAGCATCGATGAAGTTCTTATTGTGAGAATCCCTGCTTGACATTATAGCTCTCGCCAAGGGCTGACTTATAATTTTTAATCGATCTAGCCTCAACACGCTTGGCACCAATTTATGTTCAAGCAATGGTCCACATCCTGTTGCTAGTATTAGCATAAGGCAAGAAAAAATAAACTTTTTAATAGCCATAAGATTTGTAATTTCCGTTGAAAAAAAAGTGTAAAGAAGGCATAGTTGACTTATCCGTATAGCCTGGACTGGCCCTAAATTTATCATAGAGCATCATTTTTGTCACCTGATCGGCTCCGGAAAGATCTGGGAATCCACGTGTATGACTGTGATCGTAACGCGTTAAAGTTCCATTCGACGCATACTGTAAAGCGTCAATAAAAATCGACCCATCTGTCTGATCATTATGGGACGTTCCAACGATGCTCCCTGACTTGCCGACTAAATTAATGTCGGCAATACTCCACTCTGCGTAAGCGCTGGAAAACGAGGCAAACTCAAAAAACGCCCTCGCTTGCTTAGAATCTGTAAAGTAGTACTTATTAGTTGTCAACGAACCAAAATCTTTTGTTTTAAATGTTCCTGAACGGCCTTTCTCTATTACACCCTTGTCTATTAAAATCGTTCTGTTTTTAAAATTGCCATCTTCATCGCATTTTGCTTCGCCAGAGATCACCATATCTTTTTCTTTTCCGTTTTCATCATAATACGTTACATCATCAATTTTTTTCAAATTCCCTTTTTCATCCATTTCGTATGTATCATCATTATCCCCCTCACCCGCCTTCTGATCGTCATCTCCAAACCCGTCTCCCTTATTTTTGGAGGCAATAATCTCCATCCTCGTCATATTATCGGCATACGGATGGGCGCGCATTC